>CAYRBY010000027.1:0-23732 GCA_964422635.1 uncultured bacterium | reverse complement strand
TATGATCTTGGAACAGTGGAGGCAGTTGGGCCTGCGCATTTTTTCTGCCACATTTAGGAGCCGCAGCTGATGCTGCCCGCCGTTTCTTTGCCATGCGGGTATTTAAAACCTGGGAACTAACGGCGGTTCGGCGGACTCCTAGAGAGGGCGGCAGTATCTAAGATTCCTTTTAAGGCGCGGCGTTGAATAGAGCTTAAAGGGCTACTAGAAAAAATCTGCTCTGCGCGCGTTAATTCGAAATAACCTTCCGTATGCTTCTTGGAAAAATTAAAGCCGCTTCCCGCACTATATTTGACCGCAAGCATGGCTCGGAAAGACTTTGGCGCGCGGAGCTGTTTGTGTAATGCGTTCGAGTCAAAAATGACAACGGTTCCTTTTGGGCCGACGCAGTCCACAACCTGATATTTTGAACGAACATATTCATCGGAATATAAAGAGTCGTTCAAATCCAGCGGTGTTCGGCACGGTGCATGGGAAGCTTTTGCGATGAGCATTCGAACACCGCTTTCTTCAACATCATTCAAAAAAACGAGCAATTTGATAGTGTTGACATTGTCGCTATGCCATTCGGTTACTATTTCCTCTTCTTTGGGACCCGCAGGAGGATGCAGAGTGTCGACAACCGTAATGACAGGCAGATCCTGAATGAAGGGCTGACAGCCAAAAATTTGACCGATTGTAGAAAGCATTGTCTCTTGAAGGATGATTTTGGCAAAGGCCTCGTCCAAAAGACTCAGGTAACGAACCGTCAATTCTTTTGACCGTGGATTTTTTTGAGGTTCCGCACAGTAGCGCTCCGCGAGACCTTGAATCTGTTCTTGGAAGTATCCAGGTAAAATGACAAAGCCGTTAGATTTAAACGAACGCGCCCAAGAAGAAGTTTCTTGGCTTCGAATGAAGCCCGCTGGGAGACTTTCTGACAAGAGAAATGCTTTGGGAAGCGGCACCGCTTGCCCATACGATAATTTCAGAAGAAACCTTTTCGGACTGAGGATGTTTTTTACAAGCAGCAGCCCCGGCGCATCGCTGCCGGCGAACTTGCCGTAATAAAGATTGGGGTGTAGCTTTTTGAGCCGCTGAACCATCCAGGTCAAAAAACGGTTTCCCAGAAAAGACCTGAAATCTTTCCACCAGCGAGGCTGATGAGCCGCGAGAAAGTGGTAGGCCTGAGACGCTCGTTTGCTGAAGCGCATCAAAGACTTTCCCTTGGGTTGTGGTTAAAAGATGAAATCATAGGCCCCTAGCCATTCAAATATTTTGGCGCCAAAACCGCTGTAAAATCGAAATAATCCGTTTGCTTTGCCAGGAGTTAAAGGTTTTGAAGCTGGAATATCAACACCCCAAAAATCAAAAAAAGAGCAGCCTATTTCCTTGCCGAACTGAATGGCTTTCCACATTAAAGCGTAATTTGCCATAACGTTTTTGTAATTCCGGCTTGAAGCGCCATGCGGAAAGTATAACCGGTCACCAGCTTTAAGGAGCATCATGATGGCCACGGTTTCTCCCTGGTACGTTGCCTTGAGCAGATGTAACATGCCCGAGGACTTCATAGACGTCCAAAACAAGCGTAGGGTTTTCGGGGAATGAGGGTATGTGATTTCTGCGCGAACCACTGTGACCTTGAAAAAAAGATGTAAAAACTCTTCAAAACACTTATCCGAATTGTCCTGAGAGACCACGACACCTTTTCGCTCTGAAAGCCGGATATTGTAGCGGGTTTTATGATGCATTCTGTTAAGCAGGACAGAGTCCGGGGCATTAAGCGGAAGGAGAAGTGTATGCTTGGAATAAATGCCTCTGGAGGGGATCCCCCGGCAGGCATAAATTTTTTTTTCGAGCGCAAGCCTGTCAAGTTTATGGACCCGGGTCATGGGGTGAAACCACCCACAGCACGGCTCAATTTTGAGAGATAAACAAGAATTTTTTTTTGCTAGGGCTTTAAGGTAAGCGAGCTGTTTCTGGTCCGGGAGCGGCGCCCTTGGAACATATGCCAGGTTGTAATTTCGGACAGCGCTTTTCTGAATCAAGACCTGGATGGCCGTTTGCTTGCCTTTTGTTTGTTTGAAAATGCGGCGAACAACCTTAAACCCCAATTTTTGACAATAACGTCCCCATTCGCGGGTTTGAAGAGGGTGAATAAAAGAGTTGTTCAATCGAGCTGAGGGCATTTTTATTTATCGGTATCTATACGAGATTGTTAAGAACTATAAGATTGCCCAGGATGCATCAAGGATGATAAGCTCTATATTTAAGTAAAGAGGATTAAAAAGTGGCAAGAAAAAAATCAAAAAACCTCCCTCAGAAAAAAAATCCGGCAAAGCCGAGAGACGGGCAGAAGAGGAAGCCCTACCGCAAACCCGTGCTCGAGAAGCATAGCGAAGTCCAGCTGTGGGCATTCGGCACAATGGGCGGTTGAGGCCGACGAAGCCTGCGCGGTATTTTAAAGCCGATGACTTAACATCTGAGAACCCCATTGCACGGAAAAGTATGTATAAAGTAGACCAAAAATCTGTTGTATGGCGCAAGATTGAAGGGGAGATTGTTATCCTGAATCTGAGTACGGGCCACTACTACACGCTTAATGAGGTCGGTCTTGTGTTGTGGGAGGGGATTCTCAGAAAGCTCTCCCCGGAAGAGATTGCGCGGAAAATCGCGGATGAGTTTGAGGTGGCGTACAAAACAGCACTCAAAGACACATGTGAATGTATCGACCAGCTGATCCAGGAAGGAATAGCTGCAGGCCCAACCGTATCACCCGCTAAAAAAAAATAAACCGGCCCATTCTCCTCATGGTGGATATTGTTGTCGTTACGTATAATGCACGCCGCGAACTCATGAAGTGCCTTGAGTCGGTACGGCGCCACACACCAGCCTCCAGATACAATCTATACATTGTAAACAACGCCAGCACTGACGGGACCCGGAAGCTGCTTGATCAAAGTTGCTTTTCGAAAAACCGTGTTTTTCACCTTCCCCAAAATCTTGGTTTCTCAGGCGCTGCCAACTGGATCATCCCAAAACTTACGGCAAAATACGTGGTGTTTTTGGATGATGATGCACGCGCAACGAAGGGATGGCTTGCGGGTCTTGTCGGCGCGGCCGAAAAATCAAAAAATATAGGAATGGTTGGATGCAAAATAGTTTATCCAGACAAAAGAATCTTTTCATGCGAAGTAAGGTTTGGCCCCCGAAGAATTTTATTTTTTAAAGATAAAGATCAGGGGCAGGCTGATTACGTCAAAGAAGTAGATGCGCTTGCAGGAGCATGTTTTTTGGTTCCCAGAAGCGTGCTCAAAAAAATAGGCCCCTTTGACGAGAGTTTTTTCCCATGCCAGGGAGAAGACTGGGACTACTGTCTTCGAATCCGGAAAGCAGGATATAAAATCATCTATAATGGCAAAGTCGGGATTATTCATACGAATCTTTTCCGGGCCGGGGGAAAGAAAGTAAACCGGGAGAACAAAGACCGGTTTTATAAAAAGTGGAATGCCTATTTGGCTAAACATTTTCCGCGTAAGGATAGCCACATTGCTGACAGGATCATGTCGAAGGCCATCGCATCGCTTGAAGCCCACGATAACAAAAAAGTTTTGATGCTCAGCTCACAATTGTCCAAAAGACACCCGGAACTCCTTGAATTGTGGGTTCCGGCGCTGGCTCATATAAGGCTTGGTCACTACAGCAATGCACTGCCAATGCTGAAGAAAATCCTGGCTAGAAATCCGGACAACTATTCCGCCAGAAGCTATCTCACGCTGTGCCTGAGAAATTTAGGCATTAAAAGCGAAGCGGCACGCTATACGGAAAAGATGTTTGCCTGCGTCAAACGAAACATTGTCAAAAAAAGAATGGGCGCCAAAGACGCATAGCTTTAGGGTGAGCCTTGAAGGAAGCACAGCTGAAAGAAATACCCGTTTTTATAATGAGCTCGGAAAGATCCGGCAGCAATTTGCTGCGCATTCTGCTTTCCAACCACCCGCATATCCATTCAGCCCCCGCCCCGCATTTCCTGACCATTTTTCATCCCATCATTTCTTCCTATGGAGATTTGTCAGATAGAAAGAACGCCGAAAAACTGCTTTTGGACATGGCTGCCTTTGTCAGTGATGACGGGACCGCCTGGGATTTTAAATTTGATCTCAAAGCGCTTTATGACGAATTTCAACCCAAAAGCTTTTTAGATTGCTTCCATCTTTTCTACGCGGCAAGCGCCCGGGAAAAAAAGAAACGAAAATTTGTTGTGAAAGAAAACAACCTTTTCGACTTTGCCTTCCACATGCTGCATTACTATCGGGAACCCAAATTTATATACCTTTACCGGGATCCGAGAGACTATACCGCATCATGGATGCGTTTATCGCATAACACCCTTACGCCATACAGAGCCGCGCTCCGCTGGGCTTCTGAGCAGGAGAAGTGCGATGAGCTTATCCATGGGTTTAATTTAAAAGCTCACCCAATTCGATACGAGGAATTGATTTCGAATACAGAGCAAGTGATGCAGGGCGCGCTTCGATATATTGATGAACCGGACACTAAACTGTGCTATGAAGTCGACACTGAAAGAACCGCGCGGTTTGCCTGGAATGAGAGCTGGGCAAATATTGCAAAACCCATCATGAAAAACAACCATAACCAATACAGGTGTTTTTTGAAAAACAAAGACATCCGCATTGTTGAGAGTGTAACGAAGGCGCCTTTGCTGAAGCTTGGCTATACATTAGAGACGCGGGCAGACTGGAAACCATCACGGATGTTTCTGTGGAAAGACAGGGTTGAAGAAAAAATAAAATGCCTCAGGGCGGGGATGGGTCGAAACAGAACAAAAGATTTTTTATCCATGAAGAGAGGGCTTGTGAAAAGCATCCGCGTCCGAGTCAAGAGCGAGGCGGGAGCGAAGAGATGATTGAAATAATATTTACGACCGCTTACCTAAGGATCAAGCTGAAAACGAACTCCCCACGGATTGCTGCTTTGCTTGACGGGGCAATGAGCTTTGGTGCCCGCCCCGAGAGGGGGGCCGCGAAACTCACTTTTTTCATTACCCATGAGCCGCGTAAAGATTTTGGAAGCAGCGATTATTCCTATCACCGGACATTGCAGGAGGGGGTGATTACCACACACCTTCATCATGGATGTTTAGCAGCAGCCTCTGTGGATGAAAAGAAGATGGTGGTCAAAGGTGCTGTCTATGGACTGCATCCTACGTATTACCCGCGCATATCCCAGACACTATTTATCGATCCTATTATTCAACTGCTCAGCCTTCGCGGTTGCCAGTTTCTGCATGGAGCCTTGCTGGAAAAGGGAGGTAATGGGATTCTTGTTTCGGGTCCCTCCGGCAGCGGCAAAAGCACTTTGGCCTTAGCTCTGGCATTGCGGGGCTGTCAGGTGCTGACAGACGACAAGTGCTTTTTTAGGTTTAACCCAAAAGGAGATTTCACGTTTCTGGCTATGCGGCAAAGCATCGGTGTTCAGCCGCAGCTGTGGAGAAAATTTTCGGCGATACGGAGACGCCCTTCTAAAATGGATTCTGACGGACAGCGCCGGCGGATTCCCGGAGACTCGTTTTTAAAAGAGCGTAAAGATCAGTTCCGGCTTTCTCCTAAAGCAATTTTATTTCCGAGCTTTGAAAAGGGAGCAAGAGCCAGGATCAAGAATCTTTCAGCACAAGACGCGCTGAAGCGCCTTTTGGCGGATAAAAGCAATGTTTCCAATGCGTGCCGGAATAAAAAAAGTCTTAGCCAGGCACTTTTGGGTCTCCATCAGCTGGCAACTCGAATCCCAGCTTATCAGGTTTTTTATGATGACCGAGGGATTAAAGAAGTTGGAAAATGTCTGGAGCTGTTGTTTCAGTGAAGCGGCCAAGCCTTGTGACCTCTCATAATCCCACCGCCTCAAATGCAGGTCTTTGGAAAAAATTTATTGATCCCGAGGATTGGGTGAAGGCGGTAAGACGATTCCCCAAAGCCCCCTGGAAATATTATTTGAAGCCTTCCGGACAGTTTTCTCCTCAAGAATGGAATAATTTCAAACGGGCGGTTCAATGGGTTTGGGAAAAAGCTTCTGAACATCGAAGACGCCAAGCTGAGGGTCTGTCGGTCAGAGATATTTTTAAAATAAACGCCCTTGTTATTTGCGGTAAAGCTGATGAGTGGCCAAAAGTTTTGCGAAACAACCGCCCTATCTTTAATTATCGAACCACAGAAGAGATTTTTCGTGTCTATGATAGAGGAACATGCTTTTATCGCAACAAGGATGGGTTGTCTCTGCGCGTTGATGGGTTCTGGCCTGCGGAGGCGAAGTCGCTGGATTTTTTTGCATGCTGCCGGGCGCTGACTAAAGCCTCCTCTCCCCAAAGTCTTGAAAGGGCTCGGCGCAGCTTCAAAGGAATGCTTTATCCGAAAGTCTCAAAGCGTAGCGGCAGGTGGCAGGTTTATTTTTTAACGAGACGCAAAGACCTGATCGGTCAACTGGAGAGAGTTTTGACATGGTATAACGAAGAGGCTGCTCATCTTCTCTCGGCGCAACGTAAAGGAACTTTGGATAGGCGCAAGGTCTTGGAGTTAGGATGTAAAATGCAGCGCTATGTGGACATCACTCAGTTTTGCATGGACGGTTCCGGCAGGACAAGCAAGCTTGTGCAGGAGTACATTTTTTTGCGTTTTGGCTATCTGCCCCCTAAACCTATTCTTTACCAAGCCTATGGGCGGACCTGGGAGAATGGAACCTATCTTCCTTTAAACAAAGCAATTCAGATGCAGCTGCAAGGTTGGAATGCCGGTCAGGCAGAAAGCTAAGGCCCGAGTTTTGTTTTTAGATAAGTTCAAACGCCCGCTTATCCTCACCGGGCTCGAATCAGGCAAGTATCAGCGCGGCTCAAGGGGAGCAGGAAAACAATTTTCCTTCTATACAAAACACCTGCTTTTTAGGTATACTTTCCGCCCTTAAGACGTGAAACGCTGTGAAGGCGTACAGCGAGTTTCCTCAGAGCGCTAGAGGGACGATCGCAAGTCTTTTTGTCATAATGCTTTGCAGGTTCATGCGCCCGTAGCTCAACTGGATAGAGCATCTGACTACGGATCAGAAGGTTAGAGGTTCGACTCCTCTCGGGCGCATATTTTTGGATCGCTAATAACCAGAAGGATCTCTTCTGGTTATTTTTTTGCGAAAAGGCAAAACGAGAGAAAATGAAGAAACCGCCGAAGGATCTTCACGAACACTTTATGCTGGAAGCGCTGAAACAGGCGCAGCGAGCCTTTGATGCCGGCGAGGTTCCGGTGGGCGCGGTCGTGGTTTACGAAAATAAAATCATCGCACGGGCCTACAATCAGATGGAGCTTCTAAAAGACCCGACCGCGCATGCTGAGATCGTGGCAATGACACAAGCATCAGAAACGCTTTCCCAGCAAAGTGAAAATCACAGAGGTTCCCTTGAAAACGCGACGCTTTATGTGACCCTTGAGCCGTGTTTGATGTGTTCGGGCGCCCTGATCAATACGAAGTGCAAGAACCTTGTGTATGGAACTTCCGATCCGCGGGCAGGAGCCTGCGGAAGCCTTTACAATGTTGTTCAGGATGACCGCCTTAATCACCGTCTTCAGGTCACAAGCGGCGTTTTGGCCGAAGAGTCCAAGTTTCTCCTTAAAGAATTTTTCAGGACGCTCCGCAAGGAACAGCGGTAGGAGCAAAGCAGAGCTTGATTCTTTTGGGTAAAATTGATTAAATGAGACTTCTTAAGCCCCTGGGCTTGGGGGCGATGTCCTCATATTAGCCTCTGAGAATTTTGTTTTCATCCCATAGAGAGCAGCGTCTGGTCCGGTTGGATCGGTATGCCGCTGATAAGTTTTTGGAGAGGTCGCATAGCCCGGTCGAGTGCGCTCGCTTGGAAAGCGAGTAGACCGCAAGGTCTCAAGGGTTCGAATCCCTTCCTCTCCGCCATTTCCCCAGCCTGTCTTATTGGCAGGCTGGGGAATATTCTCTGAAATAAGGGACTTGAAGCCGACCCGAGCGTATTTTAAACCATACCCCGCAGACCTAGTGAGTGATGACCCCAGCCGTATCCATTCAAAATCTAACCAAGTTCTATAAGCAGTTCAAAGCGCTGGACGGCGTTTCGTTTGACGTGGAGCCCGGTACTTTTTTCGGTTTTTTAGGCCCGAATGGCGCAGGCAAAACAACCACTATTGGTGTTTTGACAGGACTTGCCAATTTCCAGAGGGGCGAGGTCCGGGTGTTTGGCCATGATGTGCGTTCCGAATACAGACAAACAAGAGCCTTGATAGGACTTGTCCCCCAGGAATTCAATTTTGATCCGTTTTTGTCTGCCGAGCAGATCCTGACTTTTGAAGGGGGCTATTTCGGTATGCCAAAAGCTGAAGCAAAAAAGCGGGCCCGAGAGCTGCTGGAAGTTTTTGACCTTTGGGACAAGCGCACGGGAAATTACAAAAAAATGTCGGGCGGAATGAAGCGCCGGCTTCTGATTGCCCGGGCATTGATGCATCAGCCGAAAATTCTGATTCTCGATGAGCCGACAGCGGGCGTGGATCTGGAGCTGCGGCATCATCTCTGGGATTTTCTCAGGAAACTTAATCAAAGAGGGA
Source organism: uncultured bacterium (assembly GCA_964422635.1). Taxonomy (GTDB): domain Bacteria; phylum Omnitrophota; class Omnitrophia; order Omnitrophales; family Aquincolibacteriaceae; genus ZLKRG04. The sequence continues at coordinate 15,129 of CAYRBY010000027.1, read as the reverse complement.
CCACTGTTTTTTTAACAACGCATTATATTGAAGAAGCGGAAAAGCTTTGCAGCAGAATAGGCGTTATCCATCAGGGCAGCATGGTTGCTCTGGATGACACAGATGTTCTTATTCAAAAGATGGCCGGCGATCAGATCGAACTTTATTTGAAAGAAGCGGTCACTGTTATGCCGGGGGGGCTCAAAAGTTTTCCGGTTTTTCTTGAGGAAAATGGAAAACGCCTCCGGTTCGAAGAGCGGCACCAGATCGTATCGTCTGTTTTGAGGGTTTTGCATGAAGAGAAGCTTGAAGTGGAGCGCCTGGATGTCCGGCGCCCGACACTCGAAGATGCTTTTTTAAAGCTTGTGGCGAAGGGAAGCGGGGCAATTAAGGCATGAAGATCAGTGTTGGTTTCAGGACTCTTGTGGAGAGGGAAATCTTTCGGTTTTTTTCTGTTTTCAGCCAGACCATTTTTCCGCCCGTGGTCTCAAGCTTTCTTTATATTTTTATTTTCGGATATTCTTTGGGCGCGCGAATCGAAACCATTCAAGGAGTTCCGTATCTTGTCTTTCTGATTCCTGGACTGGTCATGATGTATGTGATTGAAGGCGCATACGCAAATACGTCGAGCTCTCTTTTTATTTCGCGCTGGGCCAATAATATTGAGGAGCTTCTGGTCACGCCGCTTTCTTATGCAGAAATGGTTCTTGCCATTTTGATCGGGGGCCTTGCCCGAAGTCTCGTGACAGCTTCAGGGGTTTATCTTGTTTCGCTCCTTTTTGTCAGGTTTGAAATAGCGCACCCAGGAGTGGTTCTTTTTTTTATGGTTTTGGTTTCGCTCAGTTTTTCCGCCGCAGGCATGATTGTGGCTCTTTTTGCGGAAGAGTTTGAACATTTGACGATTGCTACAACTTTTGTTATTACACCGCTTGTCTTTTTAGGCGGTGTTTTTCATTCCATTGAAATGGTCCCACCCGCACTCCGATGCGTTACGGTTTTCAACCCTATGTTTTACATGATCAACGGACTGCGCTATGGGATGCTGGGCACCTCGGATGTCCCCGTATGGCAATGTGCGCTGGTGGTTACGGTGCTGTTTATAATGCTGTTCTCCTTTACCGTTTATCTTTTTAAGACAGGCTATAAACTGAGGAAGTAGCCGGGAGCCTTAGCCTATGATAACGACCTATTTGTACCGGAAAGACCAGCCGCTGAAAAAAGAGGTAAGCCGAACAGAAATGTTTTCGGCACTCAAAGACCCGGAAAGTCTTTTGTGGGTCGATTTGGAAGACCCGACGGATTTTGAGACGGAACTATTGGTCGAAATTTTCAATTTTCATCCGCTCGCAATCGAGGACTGCCTTTGTGATCACTCAGAACCAAAAATGGATGATTATGAAGAGCACTTGTTCATTGTGGTGCATGCAGTGAACATTGAGAGGGACGAAGAGAAAGAACTGGACCAGTTGATGAGCCGGGAGCTCAACATTTTCTTCGGCAAAAACTATATCGTGACGCTGCACAAAACGCCGATTAAGACCATGTCCCAGGTGCGTTTAGGAATTGAGAAACGTCCGGAAAAAATGATGGGGCACGGTTCCGACCTTCTGCTCCATGAAATCTTGGACCGCCTCGTTGATAACTATCAGCCCGTGCTTGATCACTTTGACGTTAAAATCGATAAACTTGAGGAAGAGCTTTTTAATCATGTGCCGCAGGACTATCTAGCTACGATCATGCAGGCCAAGCGGGATGTTTTTAATCTGAGAAGACTCATTTCGCCCCAGCGCGATCTCCTGAACAACCTTACCCGGATACACACCGATTTTATTGCACCGAATCACATGATGTACTTTCGTGATGTCTATGATCATCTGCTCCGTGTTTACGGTCTCGCAGAAAGTTTTCATGAGTCGCTGGCAAACATCCTTCAGGTTTACTTCTCGTATTCATCCAATAAATTAAACGAGATCGTAAAGCACATGACTGTGATGGCCACGCTCACTATGCCGTCTGTGATCATTGCCAGCATCTATGGGATGAATTTTGAACATATGCCGGAGCTGCACTGGCAGTATGGTTATCATTTTTCAATATTCCTTTCACTTTCAATTTCCGCCGTTCTTCTTGTTTGGATGAAATGGAAAAAATGGATCTGAGTAAATTACCGCCCAGTCTTTATGACCTGACGCTTGCGGAAGCCGAGGCTCTCGCAAAGAAAAAAAACCAGCCCGCCTACCGCGGCCGCCAGATGCTGGAGTGGCTTTACAAACATCTGGTCAATGACCTTTCAAAGGCTAGAACTCTTCCCGAAGAGTTCCGAAAGTCTCTTTCAGAAACGCATACGGCAGCGGCCCTTGAACTGGTTGAAGCGAATGTGTCCTCCAATGGAGAGTCCACCAAGTTTCTCTACCGAACTCGCGATGAAAGGCTTTTGGAAACCGTTCTTATTTCCCAGAGCGGCAGGGAAACCGTCTGTGTTTCCACGCAGCTGGGCTGCAAGATGGGGTGTGTGTTTTGCGCGAGCGGGAAAGGAAAGTTTGGAAGGAATTTGACAGCGGGAGAAATTGTGGAGCAGGTCGCCGGCGTTGCACGGAAAACCGGAAAGCGCGTTTCGAATATCGTCTTCATGGGAATGGGCGAGCCGCTCGACAACTTTGACGCCACCATGAAGGCGCTGGATATTTTACAGGCCCCTTGGGGGTTCGGAATCGGCTCGCGAAGAATCACGGTGTCCACTTCCGGAATCACACCCAAGATGATCGAATTTGTGAAGCGTCACGAAGGACGGGTCAGGCTTTCTGTTTCCCTGCATTCAAGCAATGACAAAACCCGGACGGAGCTGATGCCGATCAATAAGCGTTACAATCTTCCCGAGCTTGTCAAAACACTTACGGAAATCAATCGGACCTTAAAACGGGAAATCACCTTTGAGTTTACCGTGATTGACGGAATTAACGATTCGGAAGAAGAGGCGGAGGGGCTGGCCAGCATTTCAAAACCACTCGCGGCCAAAGTTAACCTTATTCCGTATAACCCCATCAGTGAAATGGATTTTAAAACGCCGTCCAAACAAAAAATTGAAGCCTTCCAAAAAATCCTCGAATCACACGGTCTTCGTGTGACTGTACGGCAAACGGCTGGCCGCGATATCAACGCGGCTTGCGGACAGCTCCGTCTCGACCGGGAAAAACAGGCTCCAGCCGCGTAAGTTTTAAAACTCTATCTGAATAGCTGCGGCGAGCGCGCGAGCTGATCAAAAAATCTTCAGCGGGCAAAACAGTAGAGGATCATTCCGAAGTTCGCGCCAAGCAAACGATCCGGTGAGAGGGCAAAAGGCAGGACGTTGAGCCCCCCAGTTTTGACAATGTCCATTCCCGAATGGAGCTCAAGAAGACTCTCCCGCGTGAAGGGTTCTTCGTGGATGCCGGGCATGACCCAAGGGCGAACGACTTCCCACCAGGAAAATTTATTGGGAACAAAGGTGGTGATGAGGCCCGTGGGATTCTTGGCGCGCTTAAAATTTGTAAGAATCGTGAGCTGGTCTTTTTTTGTGAAGTGCTCAAAAAGCCCGTCTGTGAAAATAAGATCAAACTTTTCATCGTAACGGGAACCAAACTCAGGATCGAGAAGATCCTCTTTCAGATAAGCTTCACAGCGGCCGTTTGTCTGACGGCGGGTAATGGCCAAAGCATCCTCAGAATAGTCGAGCGAGTATACCGTGCAGCCCATCGACAGAAAGTAATTTGAAAAAAATCCGGAGCCGCTGCCTGCATCGAGCACCACTTTACCGGGCTTCAAATAAGGAGCCAGCTGATGCATGATTCTTTTTTTACTCCAGCTTTTTTTTGTGAAGCGTGAGGCGCTGTTGCTCTTCCAGAAATGGTCCCAGTTTTTTTCGCCGGTCTGGATTCTCATGAGTCATCATCCGTTTGTTGAAAATAGAATTTAAAAAAACCAGCTGCGGCTCCCGCAAACCAGAAAAAAGACCGGACAAATGAAACGCCTACCCCAGTCAGCGCTGCGGAGGGGTCCCTCGGCAGGGTGTAGGGGAGAGGCGCCATTGAGCATATGAGCAGAATCCAAAAGGATAAACCCTGAATCAGGGAAGCGCCCGGAATAAATGAGGGCAAAAGCAGAGAAGAAACCATCAGGAGTCCGGCCGATAGAAGCTGATATTTGTCTGAACTTCCAGTGTACCCGTCTCCGGAACGCCTTTCGGGATGATCCCGGTAAACCAGCATTCGGTCGTATCCTCGCCGGCACTGATTTTTCATATAAGCTATGAAAGATTCCGGGTGATAGTGGCCTACGATGGCATCCCGGACAAAAGCGATCCGGTATTTTTTTGAAATCCTATAAGTCAGATCCCAATCTTCGCCGCTTGGCTTTTTGTAGATTTCCTTAAAGCCACCCAGCTCCTCCAAAACCGATTTTCTTACCGCGAGGTTATAAGATCCATGCGCGCTGACTGTTTCTTTGATGCGGCTGTGGCGCCACGCGATTTCAAGCCCGATGAAGCGCGCCAGGAGATTTTTGGGATTCATGGTTTTATAGGTGCCTGCACAGGCGCCCACGTTAGGATTATCGAAAGGGGCGATGAGTTTTTCGAGCCAGTCGGGTTCCGGAACGCAATCACCGTCTGTAAAGACACAGATCTCAGAACAGCTGCTTTTCCAGCCCATGTTTCGTGCGGCTGCGGGACCTCGGTTTGCTTGATGAAGGATTCGAAGCTCAGGATGTTCTGCCCCAAAGGATTTTAGAATCATGCCCGTTCCGTCTGTGGAACCGTCGTCGGCGATTATGATTTCTTCAGGCGGACGGGTTTGTAAAGCTAAAGCAGCAAGCAGTCCGGGGAGATGCTTTTCTTCATTGAAGACAGCCGCGACTACGGCGACCCGATGAGGGGAAGGGGCCAAAGCCATGATGCTTCAGGTGTCTTTAGGGGTGCGTGCGACGTGTGCCAAATTTCCGCTATTTTGAGAAGCGCCCCCAGATGAGGCAGGCGGCTGCGGAGGCGTTGAGCCCGGCGCCGGCTTTTTGGCGCGGTCCGTTGTGTACATCGCAACTAACTTCTGGATGAAATACTGGAGTCCCTTCACAATGCGGGAGCGCTCTCTGGGCTTTAAAACGAATTGTTTCAATTTTGACCAGAGGTATCCCGGCCGAAAGTAAAATTCTTTCAATGCCTGATCACAGAAAGCTGTCAGCTCTTCTTTTGAAATATTCGTACGGTTCAGCTGAGACATGTAATAGCCTGACCCCTTGAGCCAGGTTGCATAATTTTCGGTTTCAAGTTCTCCGCGCTTTTTTGCCTCTTCATAGGCACGTGTTCCCGGATAAACCATCATCGGGAAAAACTGCGCTGTATCAGGATTCATTCTTTTTGCAAAATCAAGCGTCCCACGCATGGTGTCTTTGGTTTCGCCTGCGCCGCCTAAAAGAAAGCAGCCGTGGATAAGTATTCCAGCCTGCTTGCAGGCTTCGACAAACTTCTCACGAATTTTGCCCGTGGCGCCGCCTTTTTTCATATTTCTCAGCATCTCCTGATCGTCAGACTCAAATCCGACACAGAAGAGACGGCATCCTGCTTTGTGCATCAGCTTGAGAAGTTCAACATCATCAAAATCAGCACGCGCATTTCCAGACCAGGTGACTTTAAGGCCGCGGCGAAGGATCTCTTCGGACATTTCGCGCATACGGACTTTGTCGAGGGTCATTGTGTCATCTTCGAACATAATTTCTTTATTGTGCGGCCACGTTTTAACAATGAACTCCATTTCATCCACGACATCTTTGACTGATCGTGCGCGGTAGCGCTGCCCCGTAATCGTTTGAGGGAAAACGCAGTATGTGCATTGATAAGGGCAGCCGCGCCCCCCGACAATTGTGATTTCAGGGTGAAGCTGTGCGCCGTAGCTGTAGTTTTCGATTTTGAGGAAGTCTTTATAGATCAAACTCGCCCAAGGAATTTCGTCCATCTTCTCCCACATCGGGCGGTCGGGATTACGGAGGAACTGGTCGCCCAAACGATACGCAAGGCCAAGGACTGAGGAAAGGTCCTCACGCTTTTTTCCTGCGGAGAAATGATTGGCAACATCAAGGATTGTGAAGTCGTATTCACCGATGGCGACAAAATCCAGACGCTTTGCCATTTGCAAAGTTTCAAGGGGCCGCGCCGTTGCGTGCGTTCCAACGAGCATGGTCATGGCACCCGTTGATTCCGCAAGATCATCCATGACCTGAACATCATGGCAAACCGAAGCTGTCACCGTTGTTGAGACGATAAGGTCGGGAGCGAATTTTTTAATGCGCTCTTTTGTTTGTGCGAGGTCATAACGATCCGCGGGCGCATCAAGAAAATCAATGCTGTGTCCGCCTTTGCGGGTCACGCCTGCAGCCAAGGCGAGGTAAATAGGGTAGTAAAGAGTGCCTGATGGGGCAACGCCAGGAGAGCGGCTCTCGCGAGAGTAGCGTTCATGGAACGGTATATTAAGAAAAAAGACTTTCATGGAGGCATCCTTCCCTTCGGGTTGCCCTAACATTATCGTTGTTTTTGGGCAGAATTTAACCCATGAAGCTACAAAACTATACTCTGAAATACAAAAAACATCAAATTAAATAACTTTATAGAGCAATAATAGCATAAAAAATAACAACACAGCGGTAAAGAATTAACAACTTTTACTATATGCCTGAAACAAAAAACTTTGGGCAGATCCCGCGAAATCTCTTTCCAAAATGAGCTTGCTTCCAGGAAGAGCAGAAAAGAATTGCCCCATTTGGAGCTGTTTATTCTTTTCAGATGGAGAGTAATACGGCAGGAGCAGAATAAAGCATCCCCCTGGAGACAGCGAGCGCCAAAGATTTTTCAGACAGCGGCGAACGAGATTCGGGTGCCGGTCAGCACCCAAATAGGCCAAAACACTGAATAGCCAGATGGATCCGTAGGTGTGCGGAGAGGGATGAAATTGGTCGAGACTGCTTTCTATAAAACGGGAAGAACCATTCGTGATCCGCTCGCGTGCACGCGCCAGAGCCTCTGAGTTAATGTCGAGGAGGTGGTAGCTGTGAATCAGATCGGCAAGAGGATCATAAAACCAGCCTTCCCCGCCTCCCGCATCAAGAACCGGAAGCTGACAAGCATCGGGAGATCTTGATTGAAGAGCTTCCCGAATCAAAGGCAAAAAAGATTCACGCAGGTCGCGGCTGTGCCAAGGATCTTCAAGGGCATAAAGAGACGACAGTTTTTTTCGAAGCCTGTTTTTAAAAAAGAAGTAAGAAATTTTTTCCGCTAAGAGCATCATGATTTCCGGTGTGGAGAGATAATTGATTTACGGAAGAAATCTCTCTGGAGTTCAGGAAAATCATGGCGCGCTGCCTTATTCCTGAACCGGCGGCGTCTCAAGAATCTCAAGCTGCGGGTAATCCCGGCGGTTTTCATCTAGGGCTAGTGAGAGATAACCGCCGGTTAAAGCGTCAAGGAGAGCCGTCAATTCGTCGAGGCGGAAGCGTTTGTCATAAAAAGTCTGCTCATCCTGAGGAGCAGCATAAGCGAGCTCCATTTGCAGCCGCCGTCGCTCGAAGTAAAGGCGTGTTGCTTCGGCAACAAGATCGTTTCGGAGTTCTGTCATAAGCTTGTCTCGACTGTCGATGGAAGTCTGGTTGGAACTCCAGATGAAGTCACCAAGATCCCAGCTGACGCCAAGATCCCATCCACGGTCAATTTGATCGGGGCCGGCGATGTAGCGGTCTGGGTCATTGGTGCCTCCGCGGTCAATGTCCACGCTGTTTCCCCTCGAAAAGTCCCGGCCGAACGAAACGTTTGGAAGGAATGCCTGAAGCCGCGACTGCCTATGCCAGCGGCGGATTTTTTTAGGGGAAGCATTTGCTGCCTTTATGACAGCCTGCTGAATATCACGCGCTGAGGGTTCCACCCGCAGCATAAGCTGAAAAAGCTCTGCTGTTTTCAAGGAAGGGAGTTCTCCCCTGGGTACCGCTTGTAAATCAGCACCCAGAGGAAAGGTTACAACCCCGTCCAGGGTGACAGCGGCCAGCTTTTCTGTTTTTTCTGAAACAACAGAAAGCGACTGAACGTCCTGCGAAGAGAGCCCCCGGTAGAGTTCGTTCCAAAGGCCGTGCTCATTATCAAAAAGGAAAATCCCGGAAGACGTTCCAGCTGCCAGCGTTTGGTTTTTGGGAGCCCACGCCAAATATCGGACCGCATGATTTTTTAACCCAGATGAAGATAAGTGGCGGGTGTCATTTTTTTCGGAATCGTACTCAAAAACACCATCAGAAGTTCCCAGCCAGATTCGAAGAGGCGAGGTATCTGAGAAGGCGGCTGTAAGAATCTCCGGGCTTGAGGATGCGATATCCTCCATGTTTTGCGGGAGGTTTTCGTCAGGCGAGCGCGTCTCTTGCGCGCGAAGTGAAAAGATCACACGAAAAGAAGTTAAGGTGTCCGTCATGTAGATTCGCGATTGAGTCACGATCCAGAAACGATTCTTTTCAAAATGAATTTTCCGAATGGCTTCACGGTCTGGAAAACTTTCAAAACGATGCCATGTCGCGCCTTTGTCGTCAGACTCAAAAAGACCTGAGTCTGTTCCCGCAAGCCAGTAATCCGGATCTTCAGGAAGTACGGAAAAAGAGGATACTCGAATGGGAGAGCTTCGTTTCTTAGGAAAAGCTTCGGTCCAATGCTTCGCGCGGAGGTCGCCAAGGTAAGCGCCGTTTTCGGTCAGTACGAATAGCTTTCCCGGAAGAGACGGAAACATTTCCAGACCCAAGACCCCGGCGTTTCCGTTTCCTGGACGGCCCAGGCTTTTCCATGTTCCTTTTTTTGTGTTTTCCAGGATTTCGTGAGTGGAAGCAGCCAGCAGTTTTCCGGGCTCGGTAAGATTGGGTGCCAGAGCCGTAATGGTTCCTGGGCCGGCTGGCTGTTCGGCGGCCCTTTCCCACGAGGGGAGAGCCCGTGCCGTGAGTGGATGAGACAGAAGGAGTAAAAGCGTTAAAAACCCATACCTGAGAAGAAAAAGCATAAGAGTCACCTCGATTATTAATTTTAAGCATAAATTATATGAAAATAGACGAATCGTCAAGAAAGACTTGAGCCTAAATGAATTCATGCTATAGTCACACGCATTTTCAGCCCAATTTGGAGGGGTCATGAGCTTTCGCTGTGGAATCGTCGGTTTGCCGAATGTGGGCAAATCCACCATTTTTAATGCTCTGTCAAAGGCCAAAGCCGAGGCGTCTAACTATCCCTTTTGTACGATTGACCCCAACAAGGGAATTGTGGTGATCCCAGATCCTCGCCTCGATGCCCTGACTAAAATTTATAAGCCCGGAAAAACCACGGCAAACACCATGGAGTTTTATGATATTGCGGGGCTGGTCGCGGGAGCCTCGGAGGGCGAAGGCCTCGGAAACCAGTTTCTTGGGCACATCAAAGAAGTGGAAGCCATTCTTCATGTTGTCCGCTGCTTTGAAGACGGAGATATTGTGCATGTTGCCGGAAAAGTCGATCCGATTGCAGATATTGAAGTGATTGACACGGAGCTATGTCTGAAGGATCTGGAAACGATGAGTGCCCGGTACAACAAAACAGAGAAGCTTGCGCGCGCCGGAGAAAAAGACGCCAAAGAACTCATGCCGGTCTATGAAAAAATCAAGAAAGCGCTCGAGGATGGAACGACGTTGAGACGCTTGGGGCTCTCAGCGGATGAGCAAAAACTGATCAAAGACATGAATTTCTTAACGATCAAACCCGTGCTTTATTGCTGTAATGTGGCAGAGAAGGATCTTCCGGAAGGCGGTCCGCTCGTCAAAGTCGTTGAGAAAAGAGCTGCCGAGGAAGGCGCTGAAACCGTTGTGATATCTGGAAAAGTCGAGTCCGAACTTGTGGACCTCTCTGAGGAGGAACAGAAAGAGTTTCTTGCGCAGCTGAATCTCTCAGAGCCCGGTCTCAACAAATTGATCCGCGCGGGGTACAAACTGTTGAGTCTTATCACTTATTTCACAGCAGGCGAGAAAGAGGTTCGCGCTTGGACGATTCGTAAGGGCACTAAAGCTCCGGGTGCGGCCGGTGTCATTCATTCTGATTTTGAGCGCGGTTTTATCAGGGCTGAGGTCATGAACTGGCAGGATCTCGTCACGCTTGGAAGTTCCGCTGCAGTGAAAGAAAAAGGCCTTCTTCGTATTGAAGGTAAAGAGTACGTCGTTAACGACGGCGACGTCATGCTTTTCCGCTTCAACGTTTAGTTCCCACCGGTTATATCTCCCCAATATTACAATCGATCACAAACGATCACTATATAACATTATTAAAAACACTTATTAAGATCTTTTTATAATATTTGCGAAGGCTGGCAGCATGGGCTAGACTTGAAGGACTTTTTCCCCCTAAAAAAAGAGTCCTTATCTCGAGCCTATGAATAAAACATTAAAGAAGATGACCCTAAGGCTTCTTTCATTCGCGCTGATCGTCTGCCTTTCCTTGGAGCACTCCATCTCGGCACAGGCACAGATGCAGTCGCCGCTGGGCCCTCGCCCGGAAACATTGCCCGCTCCGGCACGGAACCTCCAGCCGCAGGATTTTCCAAAGGATCTTGGAAGCATCACCGAAGTATTTCAGGCCAAGGCAGAAAAAAAACCTCTCGTTATTCTTGTTCAGGATGCTCACGCTGTGCCCGAAGCTCAGCGTGCCATGGCCCGTTTGACTGCATACTTTCAAAAAACAGCAGGACTTTCCTGGGTGGGTGTTGAGGGAAGCAGCGAAAAACTGGACCCGCTTCTTCTGGGAACTTTTCCAGACAAGAAGGCACTTGAAGAAGTCCTTGATGGTTATATGTCTGAAGGCGAAATTTCAGGAGCCGTCACAGCTGCAATTTTGGGATCAAGAGAGACAACATTCGCAGGCCTTGAAGACGGTAAACTGTATGAAGAGGATATTAATGCCTTTCTTGAAAGCCTTCAGGCCCGCAGTGGATTTGAAAAGCAGCTGAAAGAGCTTCGCGCAAAACTGGAAGAGCTCCGCAGCGCCTGGTTCTCCGAAGACATGGCGGAACTCGAAAAAAGACGCGAAGCCTTTGAGCGCGAAAACGGCGATCTTTTTGAGTACCTCCGCGCCATTGCAAAACTTCGCCCCTCCTTACCTGCAGATTTTTCGGGAACTCATCCGCTTCTGAGCAGTCTTCTCTCAATGATGCGCAGTGAAAGCGAGGCAAGCCGCCGGCAGCTTGATCTCGAAATAAAAGCCCTGGCCGGAAGCCTTGAAAAAGGAATAACTGATTTTCAGGGCAAGTCCGAGTATCACAGAGAAAAGCAAGCCTATGAAACAGAGCAGAAAGCTCCGGAAGAGTTTCTGACCTACCTTCTTGATTTGAATGGAAAAAGCGGCAATGCCAGACCGGTTCCAGACGCCCTTCGCCGGCGCGCATCCGAATACAAACGGGTGCAGCAGGCTGCGGGAGAAGATTTGAGCCGTGAAATTTCCAGCGCAGTACGAATGATAAAAAATGCCAGCCTGCGCTCAGACCTCGACAGAAGACTCGACGCGGCAGGTGATACGCTGGAGCTTCTTGAAAAGGCAGCTGCCCTTGAGATGAATGCCGCTGAATGGGCGAGGTTTCAAACCTTGGCAAGCCGCTCCCTTGAGCCGGCAAAGAAAGACAATCAGGAGCAGGCGCTGGAAGAGCTGGAGGCGGGGCTCACACAAACTCTTAAGGAAATGATAAAGCCCGGCCAGCCCTGGATTCGCTTTTATGAAAAAGCAGAGGCCCGTGAAGAGGCGATGTGGGAGCGGATAAGTCAGAAAGTTTCAGAGCGGGATTTTTCACTCGCACTGCTTGTAGCGGGAGGCTTTCACCGCGCGGGCCTCGCCGAGAAATTAAGAAAGGCAGGCATTTCCTACTGGGTTATTTCCCCGGCTATTTCACATCTGCCCGAGGAAAACAAATATTCAGAACAAATGCAGGGAGAAATTTCCTGGAAAAAAGAATTTAAAGTCGTTGACGGGAGAGTCAGTGTTTATGATGCCTTCCACCGCGCCGCTTTTGACCGGCTTCTCAAAGCACATGAAGGCAACAGCGGTTTGGAACGCACCGCGGCGCTTATGCGCGAATGGCGTGAGAATATCCTTCGTGCTCTTGCAGCAGAAGGCCATATTGAAAAGGCCTCTGATTACACGCGGTATCTTGATCAGTGGAATCTTGAACGCATGGATCCCCGGCGCAGAAAATCCTTAACCGAGGCCTGGGCTGAAAACGTGGCAGGATTTGTGGCCGCGCTTCAAAAACTTCATAGCCAAAAACAGCTTACGGCCGAGAGCCTTTCAGGCCTTCTTGCTCGTCCCGCCGCCATAGGCTGGACTGCTGTTAAAGTGCTGTCGCATGAAACAATCCCTGCGCCGTGGGTTCAACGGGTGAATCAGAATGCGGCAGCGAATGTTCCCGCCAGTGTCCGTGAGTCCGAAGAACGGACGCGTGAGAAAGTAAAAACTCCGCTTTTGACAGGAAAAGTCACTCTACCGGAAACACAGAAAACACAGCCTGCAGAGTATCCCCGCAAAGACAAGAGCCTCGTTCAGACAGCGTCTTCTGGTTTTTGGGGGGCCTCAGCCGAGTGGGCGCGCTCCGAATTAAGGATAGGGACAAATGAAGACCTCGAGTGGGCCGCCGCAGTTCGCGAGGCTTTGGAGAAGCCCCAACTGAAAAAATTGAAAATAGCTGTGAATCTTAAAGATGTCGGAGCCTTTTACCGGGATGGTGTTTTGTCCTATGAGGACAGTCTTCGGAAGCTCAAGAAACTTTTGCCTGTTTTGCGCGCTCAGGGAGCGGGTTCGGTTTATGTTTACGGAGGTCTTTACGATATGGGCGGTATTTCTTCGCGTCTTCATCAAGGCCGGCCGGATAAACGTGCGGAGTATATCCCTGAGAATGACGGAAAAACCCTTGTGAAGATCGAAGGGTACCCGACCAAAAAGACCCAGTATGACGTACCGGGAACAACATCACCGCTTGTTGTAGAGGACGGACACAATCCCTTCTCGATTTTAAGCATGCAGCAGTTCAACCCGCATCTTTCCTCTAAAGGCAATGACTGGGGCACGGAGGCCCGAACGCATGAACAGCTTAAGGACCTGATCCAAAGCGCGCATGAGCTTGGCCTCAAGGTAACGCTTGATTTCATCCCGTGGGTCGCACCAGATGCAATTAACGAATCCAACTATCGCTGGACTTTTTATCAGGAACTTCCGGACTCCGAAAATCAGCGCTTCCGGGGATTGCCGGACAACGGTGAAGGAGAAACAAAAGAGGCTTTCCTGAGAAAAAAAATCGATGAGAACCCCTCCTATTTTACTGTGAGGATCAAGGAGCCAGGGAGGGATGAGCGGGTGATTCTGGTCAGACATTTGGTTTCTGACATGGGCGGTTTTAATGTTGATCAGGCCGTCTTAAATCCGTTTCTTCCCGCCGTGCGCGAGTATTACAGACAGTCAATGCAAAGACTGGTCGATGCAGGCGCGGATGAAGTCCGTGTGGATCTTGGACATGTTTATCTCCGGGAGTATATCGCGGACCCGGGGAGGGGTTATTTTTCTGATGCGTACTGGAACTCGCTTCCTTCCGACTTGAAAGCACAGCTCGAAGAATCCCTTCGTACGATCCGGGAACCCTGGGAGGGCATCCTAAAAGACGGCAAAGAGTATGCAAGAGGACAAAAAAAAGAGTTGAGCTATGTGATGGAGGCCTACGACGAAAACCATCTCAAAAAGCTCAGAGAGCTGGGCGCAGATAAAACTTACTATGCGGATGTTTTTAAAAATCTGGTGAGAGTCGCTCGCGGAGAACCCGCACATTTTCTAGAGGCGGCGCTTCGTCATGCAGTCGGTAACCGCGGCAGCCTGATGGCTTTCCCGTCAAACTTTGACCAATTTCCGCTCCGCTCCATCAAGGGCGCACAAAACGCAGCGAAAGCGCTTCTTCTTATAATGCCCGAACTTCAGCTGGATGTGATGTGGGATCTCCGGGACTGGATGGGTTTTTCGGGCCAGATTTTTCCCATGGTAGGCGGAGATCAAGATGCTGAAAAAGAAAGCGATCACACCTTTGCCAGCCAGAAAGAGTTTGAGATAACCACGAATCCCGAAGCCTTTTATGAGGCGGTGAAGAACAACAAAACGGCTCCGCTGCTTGCGCAAATGCTTCGGGCCATTGATTCCCGCGAAGAGCGTTACATTGAGTTTTTGGACAATGCCCGGCGCGACCGTTACACGACCTTTGCCTGGCAGACGGAAAAGCCTTCAGATTGGCGGATTCTCGTTTTGAATTTCAAGCCGCAGGACTCCGAGAGGGTTGATTTTGTTGACTTACCAAGAAGGGCGCTGATTGAGGCCGGAGCGAAGGGCTTCAAAGCCGTTGATGCTGAAACCGGCGAAGCACTTGAGATCAATCGAGAGTTTCGTTTAAGCAGGATTCCGGTTTCTTCTGAAAAGCAGTACAGACTTATTAGAATTTACCGTGAACCCGAAGACCAGCCCTTTCTTGCGGGCGATTCGCTTCGCTCGGAACTTCGAGCCGAAGAGCCTCGTGAGGAAGATCCGGAAAAGGCGCAGCTTCGCAAGACCCTTTTCCATGACCGCATTCTCAATGAAGAAACTAAAGCGCTTCTTGTGGGACTGCTTCCTAAGCCCTTGATGGAGGCGATGCATGTTGACATCGAAAATACGCCATGGAGCACAGGGGAGAATTTTACGGCTTCGCCTGGGCAATATGTCTTCAGGGTTTCTTTTCAGGACCCCGCGGTCGTCGTCTTTAGTCTTGCTCCCGCCATGCCAGGCCCTCTGGGTTTGAGTAAGGAAGCAGCTGTCTATCTTCCGATGCAGGATCTCGGTGAAGGATATCTCGGCCTTCTTCAGCATGGCCGCGTTCAAAAACTTGAGATCTCAGTTCCCAGAAACGATGAAGAACGCAAATACAAAGAGAATCCCTTTCAGTACTGGCTTGAGAACAACCTTGATGAAGCTGCGGGAAAAATGGGGCTCAAGGGGACCCTGCTTACTCCGCTCATGTTAAACCGTGAACAGCTTGCGGCGCTGGGTTTCAAGCAGACTCGTGATGAGTCATTGTGGTACAGAAAAACGGG
>CAYRBY010000026.1:0-24822 GCA_964422635.1 uncultured bacterium | reverse complement strand
GCTCCGGGATTATCGTTTTCCCGGGATCCCCGGTAGGCAGAACTTTCAATGCTCAGCGAAGTCAGGATTTCGCCTGCGGCATTCGCCTGGAACAAGGGAGGCAGAAACTGCAGGACCTCCTGCGCGGATAAAGCCCGGCCGAGACCCGTATAGCGGTCTGCAACTTCCTGCAAGGTCATACGGGCCTTCATCATTTCGTAAGTGCCAGCCCCTCCGGCGTTACCATACGAGTTGATGTTGAGACTCTTAAACTCCATCGAGTTAATGCCGAAATCATCTTCCGCCCTAAAAATATCACCCGCCTTGACCCTTTGCGACAAAGGAAAAACCTGCTCCACTAAAAGGTATTTGAATTGATTAGCGAGATAGGCAGAAAGAAGCTCAGCGGTAGACAAAGCAGCAGCACGGCTATCTGAGAGCAAGGCACGCAGGCCCGGTTCCGAAAGGCTCAAGACTCGCAAAGCGCTAAAACGTTCCGCGGCCGAAAGAGATGAATCAAAAACATTTTCCACGAGCTGCTTCTGAATGGGTTCTGTGATCTCATCCCGGACTTGATCCATATAAACCTTGTCTACGCCCAAATTCAAGTCATCAATCTTCTTGATCCAGGAAGTTATCTTATCAGCAAGTTCCGCCCGGCTGGGGGCTGGAGCCGCGGATTCATCAGTCCTGAGTTCAGAACGGACTGCAGCAAGGGCGGAAAGAACCCTCTGAATATTCGATTCGGGGTAGCCTGTCGAGATCAGGTTAAAATTGACGAGTTGTCTGAGTTCTCCATCCTCACCTATAAAATCCACAAGCGCCCTGATGGCCTCAGTAGATTCTGGCTGCGAAACCGCTTCCCGGGTCAACTCTTCGGCGCGAATGGCCGCCTTAATGGCGCCCTCCACCACAGCTTCTAAGTCCTTTTCAGTATTTTGAACCATCTCCATGATATCTTTAAGGTGGGAAGGCACCCCTGCACGCCCAAAGGCCTCCCGGATTCTAATCATGGAGTCTGCAGTCACAATCGGGAAGTGAATTTGATCGAGCGGTACACCGGTCTGCGTGAGAGCAATCTGAAACAAAACAGGATCCACCTGCATTTTGACATCTGGCCTGTAATCCATTCTGTCTTTATGTTTTTGATAGTAATCCGCCGCTTTTTCAAGAACCTCGAAGGCGTGTTTGGCTTTCTCTTCGGGAATGCTGCTTCTTGAAAAGAGCGCTGCCACGCCCAAGAGCGTCGTAAATTCAAACATACGAAAATCCCTCATCGCTGGAGTATTGTCGGCGGCCATTTCATCTTCGGTGGCGCGCGACCGCACGATCTGGGCAAGTTTGTCATAAATCGATTTTAGACTTGCGAGATCCCGGATGAGAAAAGTACTGCCGACTTTCACATCTTCAAGGTTGATTCCCCGCTGCTTCAGAATTTCAAGTCTCTCAGAGGGAGTTCGAAAACGGAAGATATTGATCTTTCCCGTGACTTCTCCATCCGCATTTTTTTCAAACCCAAACTGGGGAAACTGACTGTCCACCAGACTGATATAAAAACGAGTGCCGTCCGGCGCAGTAATTTCCGTCCAGAAATGCCTCGCTCTTTTGCCGCCGATCGCCGTGCCAGATTCCTCTGTGGCGACAAAGGATTCCACCGTGCTGATGGAAGCATCGTAACCAAGGTCACGTGTAACAAAGTCATTCGCGAGACGGTTTATAATCGAGGTGGAATGAGGGCAGAGTCTGCAGGCGTCCTGCTGGAGTTCGGCAGATTTTGACTGCAGGCCAAGGGATATTCCCAGCAGGTTATAAACAATACCTTTAATTCCCTCTGCATAAATCTTCAGGTTGCTTTCAAACAAATCAAGGGGTGATATTTCTCCGGAAGGCTTTTCGCCGCTCACCGCATCGGAAGGAATAGCATGCTGGAGGATGCGAACGAGTACGCGCTCGGACGGATTCAGCTTTCCCTCTTCGCTTTTCAGCTGATCATAGACAGCTTGAAGTCCCGCATTGTTCTGCCCCGAAGCCCTGAGGGTTTGTAATTTTTGAATAAGAAGCATACGAACTGCCTGCGAGCTCCCTGCCTGAGTCAAGTCTGACGCACCGGCTGCGGCCACGACTCTGTTCAAAGGCGTTTTGGGAAGAAAGGCCTCGTCAATCTGGTTCACAATAATTTCTGCAGCTTTGCGCCCAAGGGATCCGCGAAGGACACCAGCCAAGGCACCGACATCATCAAAGATAACCACAGTGTCACCCTCATCGGCCCTTAATTCCGAACGGACCGCCTGGTACTTCGCAGCACCTTCCTCAAAAAGAGGCCGGATCGTTTTTTCAAGACGATCCATCTCACTTTTGTACCGAGACTTTTCGGGACTGCCATCATCGTGATTAATGCGCAGTGACTCTTTCCAGTCCACATACCGGGCTGAAACAATTCCGAACTTGGTTGCCGGCACTGCTGCTGCCATATCTCTTTCCCAATTTTTTATTCTTCTTTCGAGACTCCTGACTGAGAGACGGGCTGCGTCTGTCTGTTCCTCTGCCTTCATCTCTTGCAGCACAGCCCGGGCCGACGCCAGATAGGCTTCCGTCATTTTCTCATCCCCCAAATGAGGAATTCCCAAAGCGCCGTAGCCCGATTCACCCAATTGCCATGCAGGCACCCGGATTTTCACGATGACTTCCCGGTTATCCTCTTCCCTTGCCGTTTTGGAGTCGCCGCCGATCCACTCACCGGCACTTTCTTCCTGAGAAAATAACGGAAAATCACCTACGAGGCGGATTTCTCCCGTTTTGACAATGATTTTCAGTTCTTCAAGAGACATGCCCCGCAAACCTGCCCTGTAAAGATATGCAGGGTCGATATGGATGGGCTGAAAAAGAACGTCCTCAACCTTTCCGGATGTCAAACCCGCCGATCCATCCGTGACTGATCTCATAAAATTATGCAGGGCCATGATGTGGTTCTGTTGAAGCTTCGGATTTTCTGCGCGGAGACTGCGGATGAATTTGAGTGATTCGTTCAGGGTTTGAGTCAGTGCAGTGTCCAAGACGGCCTGTTCCTGTTCTCTCCGGGCCCGCTCAGTTTCAAGGGAGACAAAGGATTTTTCAATGGCAGAAAAAATCCCTTCCAGCGCACGACGCCGGAAAGACACCGTGGCGGGATCAGCGCTGATCAACGCTGACAGAAAAACAATTCTTTGAGCCGCATCATTTTCCGTCTGTTTCAAGGCCTCATTAAATCCCTCTTCCGTCAGAGTCCCGGCCAAAGCTGCGCGTGCAAAGTCCGGCAGGCTCATGTCAGACCTTAACTCACTGCGCACCGCTTTATTTCCGACCTTCAAGGTGTTTGCAGGGTCGTCAATGTCGATGGTTTTAAAAGCTTCGGTAATCAAGGCCGCATGCGCAGGGAGTCCCTTTTTCAACCGGGCCGAAATCGTGGTAATAGGCCCTTTGATCCAGCCGCGGTCCCCGCTGCTCAGGCCGTCCTTGAAAGCTTCCGCGGTCTCTTGATCCACCCCCTCCGGGACTTTCGCGATTTTTTGATAATCGCCAAAGTCATTAGGAAGCGTAATAAAAAAACGGCCGTCAGGAAGTTCTTCAATACCCAGGTTTTGCAAGTGCGTCAAATCCGCTTTTCCGATATAACCAGCCTCGAAAATGCTTCTCAAAATCAGCACAACTTGATCGACTACATCTTTCACCTGCTCATCGGGAATCCGGCTCACGACTTTGTCACCCATGAAAAGCAAGGGCTGGGTCAGCCCCAGATAATCTTCCAGTCTTGCCCGTGCAGCATGGGTCTTCATATCGTAGGCAAGCACGGCCAGTCTGAATTGTTTAATCGTGGTGGGCACGCCATAGTTCAAGTAAGTGTTTTCACCCGGCTGCTGAAGAATGAAGAGCGGCTCCTGGGTGCGGGTTTTTAATTCAGGGCTAAGGGCACGAAGGCTCTCCGCCACGGTGTAGTCTTCAGCATCGACTTTTATTTTGTCTGTCTTCTCCCCCGGTATCTTAAGTTCGACGGCATAGAGCGGCTGACCTTCCGCGTCCGCGGCATAAAGCACATGTCTCCTAAAAGACCCGGTATCGGAACGCACGTAAATACCGTCCGCAATCTTGATGGGCTGAGAATTGCTCAAAATCCATTCAATGGGCTTGGCCTTTCCCGGAACCTCCGAATTCACCTTCAGTTTTCTCCACTCCAAAATGTTCCGGAGCGTGGTCAGGACTTCGTGAAGGGCCTTTTCTTTTTCAGCATCAAAAAGCAGCGGAGCAAGAAGCGGGTAATCGCTTCTAAACCGGGCCTCGTTTTTCGCGCCCTCCACCGTGATCATGGCGCGCGTAGGGTTGTCAGGCGCAGCCAATACCGGCGTCATTTTTTCCTGCGCCCAAAGAGAAAGGGCCTCTGCCACATTTTGAGGAGAGTTATAGCGGTTCAGGCGGACCCGGATAAACGGCATAAGCGGTGCCAATGGGGCTGCGTGATCATGATAAAGATCCATGAGGCTTCGAATTTGCTCCGAAGAAAACGCACTCTCAGAAGCGTCCTGTTCGGTTCCCAAGGCCGTCCACCGGCTCTTGATTTCCCCCTCCGGCAAGGCACGGATCACGGCATTTTCAAACTCCTTAAACTTTTGATTCATGGCATCCGTCGGTTCGTTGAGATGACGCAACTCGGAGCGCGGCAGCGTGATGACAAATTTTGCACCCAAAGAAGGTACGGCTGGGTTAACGAATTCAGCACGGATGGTGCCGCCCGCATTGGCAATGGTTTGATCCGCAATCCAAAGGCCAAGACCTGTGGAACCGGAGGCACTTTCCCCTCTTGAGAAAAGCTTCTGTTTTCCATTGGCGTCCGTTTGAAGAAGCGGAGATTGTCCCGATGCATCCACAGGAAAACCGGGGCCGTTATCCCAGAGCGTGATGATCACTTGATTATCAGCCTCTACAAGACTGAGATTGAACTGCGGCGCAAATCCCGGAGCCTTATTTTTTTTAGTGTTTAATGCGCGGAAAGAATTGGACATGATATTGCTCACCGCGGCAAGCAGATGATCAGGATCAAGGCGGACGCTCGAAACTGTGTTCAGGGAATTAGCCGGCGGCATCTGAATTCCTTCGGTGTGAACCGTTCCCCAATGAACCAAAAGATTCTTCAGTATTTGAGAGACATCAGCTGGCGCAGGCTGTCCGTGGAAGTCACCTGTCTCAAGATACTTTCTAAATGAGCGGAGACGGCCAAGGTAGTAATCGCGCTCATCGCCCCAGCTCCATCCTTTAATACCGGCAGGCTCAGTCTCAAGACCTTCAAATTTAAGCTTTGCAAGACCATCCTCCAAATTGCGGAAGGCCTGAAACAGGGCCTCGATCGCGGGCTGCGGGTTTTGCCTCGCCTGTTCAGACTCAAAGTTTTCGATAAATATTTCAGCGATCCTTTCGCTTGCAGCTTGAATCTTTTCAGCATCAGGACTGTCTGCGGCATACAGCACACCTGAAAGCTCTACGATCGCTACTTCATGACCATACATGCCCCAGGAGTTCTGGATTCTTTTAAAAACTTCTTCGGAAGGATTTAAAGCTTCAGCACTTCTTAATTCGGATCTGGATAGCTCAACACGGAGGGCCGTAGCCTTTTCAATTCTTTGCTCTCTCTGCCGCGTGAGATTGTCTACATACTGACGGATTCTTGTTTCATAATCTGTCCGGGATTCTGAAGATGACCGCTTGAACGTTTCCAGGAAATCTTCAAGCTTCACTTCCTGATTTGTAACTTCCGCAATGAAGATACGGGTCTGGGCCGCATTGTAGCCGAGCTGATCAAGCGTCTGAAGGGCCCGGACAGCTTCACGCGTCTGCTGCTGCGCGAGTTTCCTCGGAGTATCTTTAAAAAACTTCGCCGTATAACCTTCAAAAACGAGTTCGAAAGACGCGAACCACCAGAGAAATCTGTCGAAAAATCCTGGTACAGCTTCGGTTTTTCCATGACCTCTAAACTGGGCATGCGCCTCATCAAGAAGCCGGCTCAAGACACCGTTGTCCTCGCTAAAAACAAGTTTGCTCAGATCGCGGTGTTCCGCCTCGTGGCGCGCTGAATTTTTTCCATCAAGAGAGAACGCTTGAAAACTTTGAGGATCCACGCCCTTGCTGCCCGGATTGTGAATGCCTCCGAGCGCAAATTCAAACCCCAGGAGATTAAGTGGATTCGAAGGCCGCAGCCTGATGAGGATCTTGACCGCATAGAAAGGAATAGGAGACAAAATCGAGAGTCCGGCCAGCAGCGGCGAGGCCGTCACAGGTAGAAAAATGACTGCCATGGCGATGATGAATGCCGCCAGCAGGGTTCTGACGAAAGTAACGCCCCGGAAAGGTGACGCGTCGTGCAAAACAATGACGTTTGTTTTTTCGTCGAACTCTGCTGTCTTCAGTATGCCTTCAATAACTGAAACAGGGTATTCCGCGTCCGATTTTGTGGTTAAATAAAACCGTCTTTCTGAAATCGAGCGGCGCTTGAGAAGAAGGTAACGCAAAAAGGTCTCGGCCTTGCCGCGCTCGAATGTACCGGCCTGGGCATTGAGCCCCTTCAGAATTTCATGGCTTCTTGACTCAACTGCATCACGAAGGGGTTTTAAATATTCGAAAGCAGCTGCCGGGTCGAGTTTTAAATTCTCTTCGGCATATTTTACCGAAGCGTTATAAATCCCCTTCCACCCGCTGGAAAAACTATTCTCGTCCTGGAAAGCCGTTTTTACTTCGGCATTGGAACGGCCAGGAGGCACAAACACTTCCTTGCCAGAGACCACTTGCGTCAAAAAAGTCATGAACCGCTGAAATTCCGATGGGGTTAACTTGCTGATAAGCCGGTAGCCATAGTCGGAATAAGAATTTTCGCGGGAAATTTTGAAAAGGTCCCGGTAAAGGTCTTCCTGAGAGGCGTAGTTTGAACTTTGAAAAAAAGACGGCAGAGCCGTGGGAAAGGGTGCGCTCTCTCTGGCAACGGCCTTCATACCTTCAAGCGCATCCCTGGCTTTTTGCGTCTGCTCAGACCCGCCCGCCAATTCCATAGCTCGGACCGCGAATTCGTAACGCGTTATTTCATCCTGCATGATCAGCTGCTGGAGCGCCAATTCCATAGAACCGATATTGCGGAAAGGATTAAAAACTTTTTCTAAACGGATTTTATCCGGGATGGCTGCCGTCAGCGCAGCATACTGTGTTTGCACGGCGGCGCGGTCAAGACGGCCTTCCGAAATTGCAGTCTGGGTCTGGCTTAACAATTCCTTCAGCTTTGCCTGAAGGGTTTCGGCTTCTTCTCTGCCGAACTCCCCGTAACGGGCGATCGCATGCGATAAAAGGCTGAGGATTTCAACGCGCTTTTCCAAAACCGCGGCAAAGGCAGCATCGCTCGAACGCGCAGGCACGGTCAGGGGCATTCCGAGCGCCAGGTTTTCTTTACTCAGTTCATACGGAATGTTGATGTCGTGCCTGCCGAACTTTCTCTGAGCCTCCACACGATTTGTGACCTGCTGAATCACACCTGAAAATCTTTTATACATCTCAATCTGATGCTGTTTTTCACTTTCCTCAATATTTCCGGGTTTACGCGTGACCACGAGAACCTCAGAGAGCCCATGAAGGGCCTCGGGAGGAAAGGGATTTTCAGAACTGGCACGATAGGCAATCACCAGGCTTCCGGGTTTAAAGAGATTTGTTTGCGAAATTTCGTTATCCGCTTTTTGTTTTTCATAAGTCCACGCTTTACCGAGCGGTCCCCAGCTTGTAAAGAATGAGACCCGAAGCCCCTCTGCCTGAGGTTCAAGGGTGAACGCTCTTGGGTAAACGGGTGTGTCCCAGGAGTTCAGCGAAGGAATGGCAAGAAGATAAAGCCCCTCCGTTCCCTGAATATAATTCTGAAGTTCCGCACTGTTTTTGAAAGATCCCTGAAACGAAAAGTGTCCGGGGGACGGAACATTTGAAGGGTTCTGAATGGCGCGGCTTTGAAAGTTTTCTATCGCGAGTTTAATTTCAGTGTCAAAAGCATCCGGGCCGAATAATTGCTTCAGGGACATCAACCCAAAGAGAGCGGCTATTTTTTCCTCATCGGCCGAATCCGAAGTTTGAAGTGTTGACGCGAGTTCACGAGCCTTTTCCCGCGCCTCCGCTTCACTTTGAATTGCTGAAAAATCCAAACCTCGGTTTACCGTCTCTCTTGCCTCAGGCTGCGGAACCGGTTCTTCGTTATCGAAATCTACGGTGCGCAATTCGGAGCGCGGCTGCCAATTGTTCAACGATTCGACGGGTAGAAGCCGTACATTTTCAAGGCCCGCCTGATTCAGGCGCCCGCGGAGTTCATTCATTTTTTCCTGCGGCACATATACAACATCGATTCTGCTGCTCCCGCGGATCAAAAACTCGCCCTTGGGCGTCGGCCTATGCCTGTTGCCAGCATCGGTCTCGATGACATTTTCTTCTCCGGGGAATATCGCCCGTCCAAAAACAACCGGGAAGTCGCCGTCTTTTTTTGCCCAGTCAACGGCGATCTCCGAAGATG
Source organism: uncultured bacterium (assembly GCA_964422635.1). Lineage (GTDB taxonomy): Bacteria > Omnitrophota > Omnitrophia > Omnitrophales > Aquincolibacteriaceae > ZLKRG04. The sequence goes on along the minus strand of CAYRBY010000026.1, from coordinate 16,289 downwards.
AAGGAAGGACAAAAGAAATGTGATCAGGGCTGTAACTTTTCCGGGCCAGAGCAGGCCGCCCCGTACTTTCAAGATAAGCATCATAGGCATTGCTCGACCAGAGCTTGAAGAGATCAGGGTTTCTCTGCTTTTCAACCTCCTGAATCATACGGTTCAAAGTCAAAGCGCCGGAACCGTGCAAATGAAGATTAGGCAGAACGGCCGCCTCGGCTTCATGAAACTGTACGGCACGCTGTCCAATGCTCATTTTATTGAATTCATAATCTTCGCTATAGCGGGCAAGCATCTCACCCAAGGCGTTCAAAACATTCCACTCTTGAGCCGCTTCTTCAGGTGTTATCAATCGCGCGGGTACGGGAACTTCTGTTTCGGTTTCCACATCGGCCACAAGCATGCCCTCAAGCCCATCGGCGGGGAGAACATCATTAGCATCAAAGAAGCCTTCCTCGTCCAGATCAATCACTTCGGCGTCCATGACGTCCTCGGGAGCGACCGCCGCTGCAGGAGCAGCTTGAATCAAAAGGGACGGACTTAAAAGACCTGCCACACTCTTAGGCGTGAGTTGATTAAGGGAATCAAGTGCCTTCAGGCCCGACATGAATTTTTTGACGCTCTCGATCATGGCCAGCGTGAGGTCGTCTTCATCCTTGGTATCAACCACTTCATCTATGTAGCGCGTATATTTGGACGCCTCGGAAATCCGCCCCTGACTGGAAAGGTCCCGGATAATCTGGTCGCGCCAGGCCTTGAGCGTGCGCCCTTTGAACTCGCCAAGTCCGGATTCCTGCAGCGCAGAAAAAATCCTGTCACGCGTCCCCCGCACAAAGGCCGCATAGAGATCGATTTTTCCATCCTCTACTTTCAAGTATTCCTTCCAGCTGACGCCGCCTTTCATCTGCTCCTCGTAGTGGTTTTCTTCGGGCATGCTTGTGATCTCAGGCATGAGTACCGCGTAGGAAATTCCGTTCTCGCGGAACAGCTGTGTAAGCCCCTCCGCATGAAAGCCGCCGGCCACCATCACGGCGGAATGAATCTTTTCTCCTGAACGGGACTTAGACCGCGTGAGTTTGTCAAAGAGAACCTTGTCACGCTTTTTGGCATTGAGATAAAACGCATATTGGAAGCTCAGTTTTTCCGCCGGTACATCCAGGGTCCGATCCGTCTTATTCCGCATCCATGCGCGGATTTTTTTCCAGTCCGATTGATCCAGTTGAAGACGTATAAACCGTTCAAGCAGATCATGCTCTTCGGTTTTCAGATCAAGGCCCCGCTGCTCCTCGGTTTTTATAAGCCCGCCTTTGACTTCGCGTGCGTATTCCCGGAACTCCCGGAGAAACCAGGCGCCCTCGACATTTTTCAAACGCTTCGTGATCTGCATGGAACTGATCAGCTTGTCGGAAACCTGCACCGGTATTTTCAGAGAAGCGGCCAGCTGGCTCATATAAAGAGCGAATTCCGACGCACTCAGCTGCGAAGTCTGAAACTGCTGGCGTTTCATCTGGAATTCTTTGTAGATGGCCCTCGGCATACGGTTCGCAACCTGGGGTCTGTCAAATATCTCTGCGATTTTTTTGACTTCCAGCTCATTAGCCTGCTCGCGGTCACCGCCGCTGACAGCTTCATCGAGAATTAATTTCAGCTGACTGCCTTCGCGGGGCATGCGGGTTTTGGCAAGAATTTTCAGTACTGACAAAATGTCCTGCTTGTCATCACGGAAATCAGAGAGGGCCTTATCCGCTTCAAGCAGTTCCGGTGAGTAGCTCTCCGCTTTTGCGGCTGCAATTTTCTGGTCTATCTCTTGAAGAACTTTTGAAAGCTCAGGCTGAAGCTTCTGCGAGAGCAGGTAGTAACGGAGTCCGTCCTGATAAAGCACCCAGTCTTCGAGTCCGGCATAGATGCTTTCAAAAGGGTTGAAAATGGCGGATGCCGTTCCGGCCGTCAGCTCACCTTTTTCCAGATAGCTGCGGAAGACTTCGCGCAGGACATCCTGCTGAGGAAAACTTTTGAAGATCTGGGGATCAAGATTATTGGCGGCTCCTTCCAAGCCGACAAAGCTGATTCCATATTTTTTTTGAAAATGCCCGATCAGGCGCTGAATACTTTTTTGAGCATCCGGAATTGCGTGTGCATCCTGAATCAGTATCACGGTCTGATCCTGGGTGCCGCGGAATGTTTCCTCCACTTTTCCAAGGCCGCGTGACAAATTCAGATTTTCAATATCCAGAGAAGAAGTTTGTTCAGAAATGGCGGGAACTTTTGATTCAGCATAGACAGGCGGAAGGCTTTGCTGTGTCACACTAAAACAGCAAACCACCAGCAGGGCTGTAAACTTCTTCAAACTTATTTGTATGCTAGAGATAGAGCACACTCCTCCAGGCGCAGGTAGACTTTTAGAACCGCCGATTAAAAGATACCTCCCCGGCAAGAACAATTAAATATAATAACAATCTTAAAATAGCTTTTAATAGCAATATTTATCTTTAATTAGCGGGAAGGCTGAAAAAGGTCAGGCTGGAGGGTTCTTAAAGAAGACGTGACGAGGGGTTATTTAACACGCCCCCACACTTGCCCTTCAGTGGTGCGGGGCAAAGGATAGGAGTTTTGGACGTAGGTAATATTCTTCAAAAAATCACGGATCGTTGCCACCACTCTGCGGCGGTATTCTTCGTACACACCATGAGCTGCTCCCGGAACAATCAATAACCGTGATTCGGGAATCCGCGCTGCCATTTCATGGAACAGCGGTTCGGGGAAAAAACGGTCATGGGTCCCCCCGACAATCAGGACAGGGACCTGGATCTTGGGAAGGGTTTCCCAGGAATCATGCAGCATGCCCGCTTGGCCCGCGATAATAAAGTCTGCAGGATTTTTGAGCAGCGGAAGAAGGATGCGCTTCAAAACAGATTTCATCAATCGGTAAGGAAATCCTTTCTGCTGGCGCATGTAGGTGATGGTCATGGTTTCTTCATAAATTTCTTTCCACTTCCCGGCACGCGCCCAGGGAATCCAGCGCCGCGCAATCTGAAGCCCCAAAGGCCCCATCTGATAAGCCGCCGCGACGTTCACATATTTCTGAACCAGTGAAGGCTCCATGGCCGCGAAATGCTGTCCAATCATGCCTCCCAGCGAAACACCCATCACATGCGCCTTCCCGGTTTCACGCCGGAGCACGGGCGCGTACTCCTCAGCCATATCAGCTGTGCTCATCCCGACAGAAAGATTTCTTCTGCGGCTGATCAACGTCACCGTGTAGTCGCGGGCGAACTCATGAAAAAGCGCGTAGAAATACCACGGAAATTCGCGGACAGAAAACAGCGCGTCGTGCATGGGCGGGAAAATAACAAGCGGTTCCGCCCCCGCCCCAATCTGGACAAAGGGAAAGCCTCCTTGAAATTCACCTGTTTTTACTTTGGGAATCAAACTCATGGGATCCTGTATTGCGGGGGAAATTCAAAACAAGAGATGTGTTATTGTACCCTGATTTACCGGAAACCTGAACAGGTTTATGCGCTAAGGAGGCGGTCTGACTTCGCGGGATCAAAAATATTCAACTGCCGTCTCTTCAGGGTTTTCAGCATTTGCTCAAGCTCGACTTTTCTGGGATAAAGGTTGTCATAACTGATCCACGGCTGTTCAAGCAGAACTTCCCGCCCGGCAAGGTGTACGGCCTCGCGGAGCGACTTAATTCCCTCATAGCTTTTATGTGAAACCCACGCCGACTGAAGCACAATGAGCCCGCAAAGGCATAAAGGGAAAACAGGGCCCCATCTCCAACTCCCGCCCTGACGGGCATTTTTCCCAAGCTCGCGCGAAACCAAAACCAGAAGCAGTACAAGGCTCACCCAGAAAAGACTGGAAATCGTCGTATAACGCTCGGCCATCGCCTGCTCAGCGGAAAAACCGCAGCGGCTCAAGGCGGTGGTAAAGCCCGTCAGAAGAACAAAAATACCCGGGGCCGAGGCTGCCACCGTAACGCTTCTAGACAATGTCTCTCTGGAAAGCAAAAAAAGAAGGGAGAGGACAAACACCACACTTCCCAGCACGCCTGCCGCAAAAGCGCGGGAAGAAGCCAGAAAAAGCGGCGATCCCAGGTATTTGAAAAAGTACGCATAAAAAACAGCCGGGTGATGGACCCCGAAAAAAAGAGACGGCAGGTGGTGAGGCCTGACAAAATCATGAAAATAAAAAATGACCGACAAGGTTCCTGCTGCAGCCCAAACCAAAACATTCCGGACTTTTTCAACCCGGGCTGTTTCACGAAGAAGAAGAATAAAAAGACCCGTAGGCCACACGAATAGACCGGCTCCAAAAGAATAACTTGAGACCACGGCACATAGAATGGCGGCCCCCATCACGCGGGCTCCCAGGTGTTCCCGCGAGAGCATATAAAACGCGAGGACAGCGGAAAAGACTGCCATAAAAATCACCATCTCAATGCCCCAAACCCAGTTCTCACCCTGGCGCAGGGAAAAGATCAGAACAGAAAGTGCTGCGGGGAGCCAGCGCTCGTGGGTCTGCCCGAATATTTTATCCTCCCGAAGGATCAGCGCGTTGAAGACACTGAAAGTTCCTAAAGCCAGCAGAAGATTGACAACAATTTCACAGCGGAGATCCCATCGGCTTAAAACGGCTAGGGGCACGAGAACAAGGCGCGGAAAAAAAATCCGGTGCTCATTGTGCTGAGCCCAGAAGTCACTGAAACCTGCCGCTCCGTCAGCAGCTTTGCTGATCAAAGGGATTTCCGACCATTCATCCGAGCGGAGAATTTCAAGACAAAACCGGAATGCTGTAAATGCGGTGACAAGGAATGGAATAAGCGCGGCAAGAAAATACAAACCGCGAATCGGGGCAGCGTTTTTTTTCAAATCGTCTTTTTCATTTTTGGAAAGAGTCTCTTTAAGAACATCGGCTCTCAAAAAGATGCACGAGCGCCCTTACCGCATAAAGAAAATAATCAGGCATTGCGCGCAAATGACACGCATAAGCATCACAACCGGATAAACGGATGCGTAAGCCACGACCTGGGCACTAGACGGCGTGATCTGATTGGCAAAGGCCAGTGCGGGCGGATCGGTCATGCTTCCCGCAAGAAGCCCGCAAAGGGTCAGATAATTCATTTTCAATTTAAGCCGCGCCCAAAAAGCTGCAATGAGAAGCGGAATCAAGGTAATAGCGGTTCCTGCAGCCATCCAGTAAAGACCGTCTCCCTGAACAAGCGTTTTCACAAACTGGTCCCCGGCTTTTAAACCGACGCAGGCAAGAAAAAGCGTAATTCCGACTTCACGAAGCATCGTGTTGGCGGCCTGAGGCATGTACCAGACGAGGGAGCCAAGACGCCCCAAACGGCTCAGCAGGATCGCCACTACAAGAGGTCCCCCCGCAAGTCCGAGCTTGACCGGAGATGGAATGCCAGGAAGGTGGAAAGGAAGTGTCCCCAAAAGAACCCCGAGAACAATGCCAAGAAAAATTGGAATCAGTTGAGGATGATTAAGTTCTTTCGGAGAATCGCCCATTTCGGCTGCGAACTTGCGCACCGCATCGTCATCGCCGACAGCCATCAGGGTGTCTGCAAAATTGACCGTAATATCCGGCGTCACGGGGACTTCAACATCCGAGCGGGTCAAACGGGTAATCGTCACACCATAACGCTGGCGGGCATCAAGTTCCGCGATGGTCTTTCCCGCCATAGCTGTGCGGGAAACGATGACGCGACGCGCCACGGTCTGCCCCAGGGTGCCGCGGAGATCCAGCTGAGTTTCTGACCCGATAATCACGCGAAGGTCGTTGAGTTTTTCACGGGGGCCTACTGCACGGATAATATCCCCCACATGCACCACCGTCTTAGGAAGCGCAGCCTGCAGAACACCTTGATGATACACACGGGAGATCACAACTCCGGTTTCATTAAGTGCGGGAATGTTTTTAACCGGAAGCCCCTCCAGATTGGGATTCTCGACCTTCAAATCGATGACTTCCGGCTTCGGATTCATCTTCGCATGAACATCCGCATATTCGGATGCATCTTTGGAGGGATTGATGCGCAAAAGAAAACGGATCACCAGCATCGTGATAATAATTCCGACGATCCCAAAAGGATACGCCACAGCGTAGCCAAGGGCAGGAAGCTTTGCGGCGTCAGGGCTTAAGCCGGGTATGTCTTTCATTGCCTGCTGTGCCGCAGCAAGGCTCGGAGTGTTGGTGGTCGCGCCTGAGAAAAGACCGGCAGCCGCGGGCAGCGGAATTCCGCCCCAAAGAGCGAAAGCCGCCGCAATAACAGCACCAAAAACAACCACAAAAACAGCGATGAGATTTAAGGTCAGCCCATCCCGCTTAAAAGAAGAAAAAAAGCCGGGACCGACCTGAAGACCGATGGTGTAGACAAAAAGTATCAGCCCGAATTCACGGGCAAAATCCAGAATCTCGTGATCAATGGTAATTCCAAAATGCCCAAATAGAAGGCCGGAAAAGAGCACTCCGGCAACGCCAAGGCTGATTCCCTTAACACGAAAATTGCCAAACAAAAGACCAAGACAAGCCACAAGTCCGAAAATGAAAATGGAATGTGCAACAGTATTAGAAGTTATAAGGTCGCTGATAAAGGACATGAAGAGCCCCCTGCTTTACGGGTTTTGGGGGAAACGGTTTTAGGAACGCTTATGAATTGGAACGTAGGCCTGTTTGTTCGGGCCTGTGTAAACCTGCCTTGGGCGGTTGATTTTAAGGGCCGGAGACCCCAGCATTTCTTTCCACTGAGCAATCCACCCCGGAAGACGTCCAATAGCAAACATCACAGTGAACATGTTGAGCGGAATCCCAAGTGTGCGGAGAATGATACCGCTGTAAAAATCCACATTGGGATACAGTTTTCTTTCAATGAAGTAACTGTCGCTCAAAGCCACTTCTTCAAGCTGTTTGGCAATTTCAAGCTGACGGCTTTGAATCCCCTTCTTGGAAAGAAGGTCGTCCGCCGCTTTCTTCAAAATCTTTGCTCTGGGGTCAAAGTTTTTATAAACCCGGTGGCCAAAACCCATCAAACGGTCATCCGAGTTTTTATCTTTGACCTTGGCCACAAACTTTGCCACATCAAGTTTCTCTTTTTCAATATGGGCCAGCATCTCAATAACTGCCTGGTTGGCGCCGCCATGGAGAGGCCCCCACAGCGCACAGATTCCTGCAGAAACACATGCATACAGATTCGCAAGACTGGAGCCCACAATACGGACAGTGGAAGTGCTGCAGTTCTGCTCATGATCTGCATGAAGCACCAGGACCATCTCCAGAGCTTTCACGCCGATCGGATCAAGCTGATAAGGCTCTGCGGGAACAGAAAACATCATATTCAAAAAGTTCTCAACATAAGTCAGTTTATTGAGCGGACCAACAAAAGGCTGGCCGATGGATTTCTTATATGAAAATGCAGCAATGGTGCTGATCTTGGAAAGAATGCGGTAGATATTCAGGTCCATGGCTTCCGGAGAATTGTGCATGCAGTCCGGATAGTAGCTTGAAAGCGAGCAAACCATGGATGAAAGAATCGACATGGGATGCGCTGTGGCAGGGTATCCGTTAAAAAAACGCTTCATGTCCTCATGAAGCATGGAATGGCGCGTAATGTGTTCCGTGAAAACATCGAGCTCTGTTTTGTTCGGCAGTTTTCCATAAATCAGCAGGTAGGAAGTTTCCAGAAATGTGGAGTTCTCGGCCATTTCCTCGATCGGAATGCCTCGGTAGCGGAGGATTCCCTTTTCGCCATCGATATAGGTAATCGAGCTGGCGCAGGATCCCGTATTAACATACCCGGGATCAAGCGTGATACAGCCGGTTTCAGTGCGGAGCTTTGCAATATCAATCCCCACCTCACCCTCACTGCCTTCATACAAAGGAAGTTTTACGGTTTTATTGAGGATCCGTAGTTCCGCATCACCTTTTGGCTTAATCCCGCTCATGTAAAATCAGCTCCTGCCTGAAACTGGTTGATTCCTGCTAAGCCTCGAAGATTTTCTCAAGTCGTATCATGTTAGTCTTTGATTCGCCTTCAATCAATGATGAATTTTTAAAAACTTTCTAAATTTACACCTTTTTTACCTGCCCAATGTCCTCTTTTGACACAAACCTGTTAAGATACCGGGCATGAAAAAACGGCTTTGGGCCTCTCCCTTTCTTTTCTTTTTGATTGCCTCAATCCTGATTAGCCCATTCTCAGGAAAAGCGGAGCCCCCTTCCCGCCCTGCCATACGCCCGAACCTTGTTCTTCTCATCATTGTGGATGGTCTCTCTGCGGAAGAATGGAATGACATCCAGCCTTTGCTTGGGGAGGGCGGACTTCGCAGGCTCAAGACTGAGGGCGCATCACTCACGAATGCCCATTACAGCTATGCTACAACGGTCACGGCCGCGGGACATGCGACCCTTGCAACAGGAGCTTCCCCTGCGCAGCATGGCCTTATCGGCAATGAGTGGATGGATTCGCAATCAAAGGAGGAGATGTACTGTGTCGAAGACGCTTCGAAAAAATTCCTTTCTCCGGATATCACAAAAAAGCATGACGGAACTTCGCCCCGGAATTTAAAAGTCAACACCCTGGGGGACGAACTTATTTCTCAGACCGGAAACAAATCCCGTGTTTTTGCCTTATCCGGGAAAGACCGGGCGGCGATTCTCACCGGCGGCAAGAAAGGGATGGCCTATTTTCTAAACCGCCGTTCGGGAAGGTTTGTGACCAGTGATTATTACCGGGAAAATTATCCAGACTGGTGGACGGATTTTCACCGGGATCTTCCTCAAAACAAATGGTTTGGTGCGGAGTGGACGCCCCTTCTTGATTTGGCCCGTTACAAAAACCCCGAAACTGCTTACCGGGAATATCACATCAATTTCAGAGGCCTCGGCCGCGGATTCCCGCACAAGATCACAGGCGGCCTCACAGCCCCGGGCCCTCATTACTACGCAGCTCTCACCAAAACGCCTTATTCCGACGAATACCTTTCCTCTTTCGCCAAAGCAGCGATCAAAGGAGAGGGCATCGGTCGGAACCCTTCAGGATTTCCGGATCTTTTGATCCTGAGTTTTTCAAGCCACGATCTTGTGAACCACAGCTTCGGGCCCGAAAGCGTCCAGTCACAGGATAATCTTCTTCGCCTGGATAGAACTCTGGCTGATTTATTCCGTTTTCTCGATAACTGGGTCCCGGAAGAAAATCGTGTCACTCTTTTCACGGCTGATCACGGTTTTGAAAAAACTCCGGAATTTCTGGCCCTTCAGGGGCTTCCCTCGGGACGCATCAACGTGGACGACTTAAAAGAGGCTCTGAATAAACATTTGAGCAGCGTTTTCGGTGGAGGGAATTTTATTCAAAGCTGGTATCTGCCGACTTTTTATTTCAACAAACAAACTCTTCGGAAGAAAAAAATCCCGGCACGTGAACTCGAAAAAGCCGCAGCAGAATTTTTACTCACACAAGAAGGCATTGCCTCCGTTTTCACAAGGACGGCTTTTATGAAGGCCCGGCTTCCAGAAAACGAAACGGCCCGGATGGCCGCAAAAGCCTGGGACAAAGATCGAAGCGGTGATCTTTTTCTGGTTCCAGAAGAAGGCTGGCACTTTTATGAACCGCCAAACCGAGTGGCCGCCACCCACGGGAGTCCTTATCCCGCGGATACCCATGTGCCGCTTATTTTCTGGGGATCCATGTTTAAAAAAGGAGCTTTTGATGAGCGGGTCGACATCGAGGATCTTGTTCCGACACTTGCTGCGGTTTTAGAAATTACTCCCCCAAAAACAGCCGAAGGAAAAGCGCTCGCTTTTATACGCCCGGAATAGGGGCAGCGTCAGCATCAAAGAAAAGCTCAAGATCCTGCAAGCGGTTCTCAACATTAATCCCGACACTTTTCTCATCATCTTCCGTCCAGGCACCGAGGGCCTGAAGTACTTCCACATCGGTCAATAGTTCCGCATCCGGCGGAGCCGCCGGTTCGGCACCCTCTTGAGAACCGGTGTCTTCGCGCACAGCCGGGGCGGAAGACGCCGGGTTTTCGATCGGCTGAACCTCTTCGGTCATGGGCTTTCCGGGCCGCACCGTTTCGGGATGGGACCGAAGCATAAAAAATGCCACCGCCAAAAGAACCAAAATCCCCAGGCCAGCGGCTGCCGCGGGCAAAGGAAACCCTGAAGCTGCTGGATGACCTTCTGTCTCAAGGATTCTTTTCTCTACAGATTCGCGGAACCCTTTTAAGATCTCTTTGGGGACTTCATTCGCCCGCACAGAATCCAGGTGCTTTCTGAAAAATTTATCCTGCTTCTCAAAGTTTTCATCATTCATGACCCTGCCCCCCTTGATTCCACATACGCCGCCAAACGCGGTTTCATTTTTTCGCCTGCCTGCCAAAGGTTGGCTTTCACAGCACCCTCGGTAATGTTCAAGGCTTCGGCAATTTCCTGAAGTGTAAGCCCTTCAAAGTAGCGCAAGGTAAAAACGACTCGCTGCCTTTCGGGGAGTTCTTGCAATCCGGCACGTACCCGGGTTTCGATCTCACGATTCATGAGTTCAGACAAGGGGCTTGGCGAGCGGCTCGGAATTTTCTCCTCGAGTCCCTGTTCCTCTTCCCCCTCAGGCTGGGGTGCAGAGGCCGCCAAATGCCGTCTTACGTTCTGCTTTCTCTGAAAGTCCCGGCATTGGTTCACAAGAATCCTGTAGAACCAGGTCGAGAAACGGCTTTCAGCCTTAAATTTGGGCAACGCCTGATAGGCTTTCACAAAAGCCTCCTGCGCGTTATCCCGCGCATCTTCCCAATTTCCGAGCAGCGAGTACGCCATCCGGATCGAACGTTCTTCGTAAAGCGCCACGAGCGCGCTGAAGGCGTTCATACTGCCTCCGCGCGCCGCGGCAACCCACATCTGTTCCTGAGCAATATTAGCGGTTGCGGCCATGCCCCTGAGGGTTCCTTCCTTGAGAGCCCTGCGAACGAGGACCCCAATTGCGGTCCCGGACGTCTTCGCGGCGATCCTTCACATCTTCTTTGCGGTCACGTACATCCTCACGGCGGTCGGCAATGTCTTCACGCCGGTCGCGCCACCCTCCATCATGCTGGGCATCCCTGATATCCTCGCGCCGGTCGGCAATGTCTTCGCGGCGGTCTCTGATATCTTCTTTCCTGTCTCGAACGTCTTCACGCCGATCTTTAGCTGCCGCCATGCGCTCAGCCGCTTTGGGATGATCCTGAAGAAACTTCTGACGCTCTTCAGGTGTCATCTGTTTAAACTTTTCCCGCTTGTCTTTGAACTGCTCACGGCGTTCCTGCTTGAGCTCCTGAAATTTCTCCGGATTTTCTTTTTTGAGCTGCTGCATTTTTTCCCGGCGATCCATCCGTTCATTACGCTTGTCCCAATTCTGGGCTACCTTGGGATGCGCCTTCATGAACTCCTGAAATTTCTCCGGATTGTTCTTCTGCATTTCTTCCAGGTGCTGCATGCGTTCTTTCATTTTCTTCTGAAATTCTTCGGGGTTCTTCTCGCGAAGGTCCTTCATGTGTTCCTGGCGTTTTTCCTGAATCTTGCCTTTCATCTGCTCGTACTTTTGCGGATCTGTCTCCTTGAGTTTCTGGAGTTTTTCTTTCACCTTGGACTTTTTTTCCTGAACTGCCTTTTCGTAGGCTTCAGGATTTTCCTCCCGGAGCGTTTTAAGTTTTTCGATTCTCTCTTGACGCGACAAATGGGGATGTTCCGGGGAGCTGTTCTCCGCTGCGGGAGTTTGAGCGGCTCCGGGAGCCGTGGGCGCAGGTAATTCTTCTGCCCAGACAGGTACCCCGCCTAAACAAAAAAGCATCCCTGCCAAGACTAGAATTCTTTCAGCGTATTGGGTTTTCAATTGTGGTTTCATTTTAGAACTCCTCCTGAAAAAGAATATCGTAAAACTGGTGCTGCTTTTACCTTATTAGACGCCTGGGCCAGGAAGAAGGTTTAATTCTTTAACCTATTTAAATAAAAAGACTTGCGGCAATTATGCGGAATTTTTGATGGCTGACTCTAGTAAACCGGCCGCTTGCGTCAGCTGGGGATGCTTTTCAGCTTTGCAGACCCGAATCCATTCCCTGGCCATAGCCAGGAATTTAGCCCTTTTCTCGGGAAGAGTCGCAACGCTGTCCTGCAGATTGTCATAAAGGTCAGCGGCTTTAATAAGCTTCACCATGACCGGAGCTTTTTTAAGCTGCGCGAGATAGACGGATTCTCTGAGTCTTTCAGGTAAACGGTTGTCTTTGGAAAGGAGCGCCACAAAGACAGCCACCTCGGCCCCAAACTTTTCTTCGACATCCTCAAAATCGCGGAGCGTGTCTTCAAAAATATCGTGCAGAACCGCAGCGATAAGTGCGCTTTCGTCGGTAACACCCAAAAGATGGCGGAGGGTAAAAGCCACACGGAAAGGATGGCTGATGTAAGGCGTTTTTCCATCTCTTCGAAGCTGCCCCTGGTGGGCACGGGCAGCAAAAGAGACAGCCTCAGAGAAAAGAGTCAGGAATCCCTTGGGGCGAACCGCACGTCTTGCCTTCTGCTGTTTTTTTCGCGCAGCCATCAGACTCCGGAAACTTTCGGTTAAGAGTTGGTTACAGGCTGAGGAGCTTCATCCAGAATGGACTGTTCAGGGACTGCGGGCAACGATTTACCGGAGGCCAGATCACGAACCTCATCCAGAAGGTCCGCTTCCAGATCCATCCCTAATTCCGCAGCCTTCTCAAGGTCCTTTAAAGCATTCTGATAATCTTTGGAGTGGTAATAAAGAATTCCGCGGTTGTAATAATTCAAGGGTTCTTTCGGATTAGCTTCCATATCCTTGGTGAATTTCTCGATGCTGGCCTTCATATCCCGGAACATGGAAACCTCATCATAAATCTCCTCTTCGACCTCTTCGCCAAGAGATTTGGCCATATCAAAATCGTAAAGGGACTCTTTGAACTCCCCCTTGTAGTAATGCGCCATACCGCGGTTGTAAAAAGCTGTCCCCATCCCCGGGTTAAGTTCAATGGCCTTATTCAGCTGGGCCAGGGAACCATCCAGATTCCCCTCCGCAAAAAGGATCATGGCTTTTCCAACATAGGCTTCTGCCATTTTAGGGTCGAGAGAAATCGCTTTTTCAAAATCAGCCAGCGCCATTTTCCCCTGCCCCTGCTTATTGAAAAGGAGCCCTCGATGAAGGTAGGCAGGAGCAAATTTAGGATCAATCGTGGTAATGAGGTTCAGTTTTTCAGCCGCTTTTGAAAAATCATTCTGCTCGATGTACTTCAAAGCTTTATCGAGCTGTTCCTGGGAGGTTTCTGCACGGGCGGAGGAAACGGCACATAGGAGAACCAATACGGCTGCGAGAGAAAAAACAGAAATTCTTTTCATCGAAACACCTTGGGTTTCGCCAAGCCTTCCGGATTTGAGCCGTCCGGTGCTTAGGCAAGTTTTTTTCAGCCTCCCTGAATAGGTTTAGTATAACAAGCCTTTCAAGGATTTTGGGACGTTTTTTTGTTCATGGACTCACGAAACTTTTCGAGTTCCTGATTCAGGGTTGTCAGCAGATCCTGGGTGGCCGTTTCAATATCTTTGCCGCTCTTGGCTGCCTGCTCGTTAATCACCACCATGGCCTCGCCCGCAATCTTCTGAAGCTGCTCAGATGTCTTCTCCGCCTGCTGATTCAACGTTTGGTAGGACTCCTGTGTCCGGTTCTGCAAATCTCTGGCCGCAAGCCCGGCCTTAGCGCCGATAGACTCTGCCGATTGGGCAGCCTGGCAGGCCTTCAAATCCCGGATACTTTCCGCACAGCCCTCAAGAGTTTCGGTCTGCCGCTGGCTGGACTTCAGATAGGCCTGAAAAGTCAGAACATTCGTCACAACCAGGCCTGAACAAAGAATGGATAGAACAACCACAAGGCTTTTCTGCATAAAATCCCCCGTTTTTAACCTCGTGCTAAAGAGGCGGTTCCTGAGATGAGCTGCGAAGCTTCACCCCTTTGAAAAGAAAGGTAAATGCCAGCATTTGTATGACGTGGTAAAGGTCATTATGATTCAGGGGGCCCCAAAAAAGCGCGCTTTGCTGAACTCCTGCCGCCGCAAAAGACAGAAGCAGTCCCGCTGCAATCCACGACGATCCCCCTCCCGGATGGCTTCTGTCTCTCAAGGACAAAAGGAGGACCACGGCCATCGAAAAAAGATAATCGATGATCACATAGAGGAAGCGGTCCGAACAGGCCATGACACCCGCAAACACAAAAAACTTAAGAAACGCCGCCGTCATCAAAATGCGGCCCGCGAGACTTCTCCTGAAAGACAGAAGAATCGTTCCTCCAAGCATTCCAAGGCTCGCGATCCCTATTGAAAAAACAGCTGTCTTCCAAACCAGAATTTTTACAGGCTCTGAAAAGTACGGTTTGAATCCATGGGAGATTCCTCCCGCCAGCGCCCCCACGGCAGCCATTAAAAAGGTGCCCGCCCAGAACAAAACAAACACCTGCCGGCGGCTGGAAAACTCCCTGCTGAGAGAGGCGAAGAAGAAAAGGCAAAGGGCTGCCAGAAGGAAATCCGTCACAGCTGTAAGGGGTTCATGCAAGGTCATAAGTTCCTGAAAATAAAAACCGGCGGTTCCGCCGCTTCAAGCGAAACCGCCGGTCTTTGAAGGGCTGTTACTTTGCGGCAGGTTCACACGGCTTGGGCGCGAAACGATTCATTTGCTTGATCACAATGAAAATCGAAAACGCCACGATCAAAAAATTGACAACTGTATTGATGAACAGCCCATAATTAAGGGTCGGTGCACCGGCAGCCTGCGCTTCGGCAAGAGTCGCATAGGCCTTTCCGTTTAAGCTGATGAAAAGTCCGGCAAAATCAGCTTTGCCCAGGAGAAGACCCAGGGGAGGCATGATGATGTCATTGACAAGCGATGTCACGATCTTGCCAAAAGCACCGCCGATGATCACGCCCACAGCCATATCCACGACATTACCCTTCATCGCAAACGTCTGAAACTCTTTCAAAATTGTCATAGTTTTGACCTCGTTAATTACATTCTTGTTCGACTTGTTAAAGTGGGGAAATGTTGATGATTATGCCGCTTTCTGATAATAAATGACAAGATCTTTTCGGTCAGGAGCCTTTTGAATGAATGCCTCTTTAAATTCGCCTGTTCCCAAGTGGAAAATTATGTCGGCCTATGGCGCAGTCTATCTGCTCTGGGGGTCTACCTACCTCGCCATCCGGATCGCGATCGAAACCCTGCCGCCTTTTCTGATGGCCGGAATACGTTTTGTCATTGCGGGAACCCTGCTTTACGTCTGGGCACGATTAAGAGGCGCTCCTCGCCCGCTCAAAGTTCACTGGCGTTCAGCTGTCATTGTCGGGGCTCTGCTTTTACTTGGCGGAAACGGCGGAGTGGTGTGGTCCGAACAGTTCGTCACTTCAGGCATCGCAGCCCTTCTTGTGGCGACCGTTCCGCTGTGGATGTCGCTTCTTCAAATTCTTTGGAAGCAGGAATCGCGGCCTTCGCTTCAGTCACTGGCAGGAATTCTTCTGGGTTTTTCGGGAATCTGGTTTCTGGCAGCCCCCAACCCTTCAGATATTCACGGTGTGCCGCTCTGGGCCGCAGCAGTTCTGACACTGGCAGCTTTATCTTGGGCCGCGGGGTCGCTTCTGACAAGACATCTGCCGCTCCCGGACTCTTCCTCTGCCTCCACAGGCATGGAAATGATTGCGGGCGGAATTTGCCTGCTGTTTGCCAGCCTTTTGTCAGGCGAGCCCCAGCATGTCAACTTTGCAGAAGTTTCGTTCAGATCCTGGCTGGCTTTGACCTATCTGGTGGTCTTTGGAGCTTTGGTCGGATTCAGCTGTTACATCTGGATCGTTAAAGTCACGCCGCCTGCGCTTTCATCCACTTATGCCTATATCAACCCTGTGGTCGCTGTTTTTCTAGGCTGGATGATTTTGGGAGAACCTCTGACCCCAAGGATTTTGACGGGCGCCGCGGTTATCATCGCAGCGGTTTTTTTAATTACCACAGCCGGAAGAGCCGGAAAGAAAACTTCCCCGCAGTCGCCCCGTTGACTCAAGCGGCTATCGAAAAGGAAACGTTCACCACCGCGGTAACCTTCTTTTCAAGGGAAGACGTATCGTTCACGCCCCAGTCTGAAACTTCAAGCGAATTCACCGGAGTAATTTGAAAAACCCCCATGCGGGCTGAACGCATCAAACCGATCCGGTTGCCAGTGGACTTTGCCATTTGATCAGCCCGGAGTTTTGCATTTTCCGTGGCCTTGGCCAGCATCT
>CAYRBY010000025.1:9757-25463 GCA_964422635.1 uncultured bacterium | reverse complement strand
TGACGGTTATCCCGTAACATTCTTCAAAGAAATTTTATTGTGATGAGAAAACAAATACGCCCTCTGGTATGGATTCTTGTTTTTTCGCTGCTCTTGCCGATCCGGCCTTCGCTTGCTTCTGATGCGGATGAACAGTCGGATGTCGTGGTAAGGGTCATTGACGCCAACACCCTGCTTCTTAAAAGCGGAACCAAGGTGCGTCTTATTGGTGTGCGAGCGCCTTCTCCTTATGACAAAGGCTGGAACGATTCCCTGGTGAAGGATCTTAAACTCAAAAATTCCTCGTTAGATGCCTACGCTCATGATGCGAAGGAATTTGTAAAATATCTAGTAGAAGGCAAATCAGTCCGCCTCGAGCTTGATCCTGACCAGCTTCAGGTGCAAAATCGAGACCGGGAGGGAAGGGTTTTAGCGTATGTCTGGTTTACCTCACCTATTTTTCAGTCTCCTCCGGATTGGCTGGTGATGGATCCGGCAGCTGCCAATACCCGGTACCGTTACGACGCTTTTTTGAATGCCTCCATTATCCGGGCTGGATACTCTACGGTTGAGACGGGCTGGCCCTTTTCGTTTGGAGGCAAATTTGTGACCCTTGAGCAGGAAGCGAAAAATGCCGGTCGAGGCGTCTGGAAAGAGCTTTCAGCACCTCCGGCTAAATCATCTGCAAAAGCCGGGTAAAGATCAATTTTTTCATGAGACCGCCGATACTAAGTGAACGCAAAAGAAAGGAATCTTTGTGACCGATTTTCAGATTTTTAAAAGACCGTTTGAAGGATCCAAAGAAACCCTCTCCGGAAACAAAGGGAATATGATTTGGTACCTGGCGGCTTCCTTGGCAGGCATTGCGATTTTTTATTTCGTTTTCTTTCTTCTTTGGGGCCACATCAAAGGCTGGTTTATTCACGGCTCCTAAGCCTTTTCCTAAAGCATCCCAAGGGTTATAGGGTTTTTCCTTGAGCTTTTCTGATAACCCTTGAGAGGAGCTCTTTCGGCAGTCCAATCACATTAGATCTGGACCCCTGTATTTTTTTCACAATGCAAGGCTCCATCTGAATAGCATAAGAACCCGCCTTATCGAGCGCATGAATGTCTTTCACATACCGTTTAATTTGTCCTTGGTCCCAGCTATGAAAAGTGACCCGCGTTTTTTCATACGCTGAAAAAAGACGGCAGCTTTTCCTGTCCAGCAGGGCAATTCCTGTATAGACGGTATGGGATTTCCCGGACATCCCCATAAGTGTTTTTTCTGCTTCCCGATAGCTTCTAGGTTTGCCCAAAATGCGGCCCTGAAAATAAACTATGGTATCAGCTCCCAGAACGAGCTCCTGCCGGGTAGACTTTATATGGGGGAGTTTGGCATGCAGGGCTTTACCTTTGGCGTGGCGACGAACAAGGCTGGAGGGTCTTTCGTTGGCTTTTAAGTGATGGGCTTCCTCATACCCTGAAGCAGCGGTTTCAAAAGAAACGTGCATCGATCTTAGAATTTCAGAGCGGCGGGGTGATTGAGATGCCAGAAAGATGTAGGGTTTGAGACGAGTTTTGGCGGCCATGGGAATCCCGGGCTTTAATAATTTTATAAAATTGACCGATAATGAAGGCAGTTTAAGGATGAGCTGGTAAAACGCAACCGCTTTTTGTTTTGCTGGAAAGGAAACATCATCAGCATATGAAGAGAAATGTCCGCGGCTTTACACTTGTGGAAATCATGATTGTTGTGGCGATTATCGGACTTCTTGCTTCGATTGCTATCCCCACGCTGATACGCGCCCGCATGAATGCCAATGAGTCAACCATCAAAGAGGATCTCAGAAGTTTCAATTCAGCGGGAGAAATCTTCCGTGCTGGACAGAACCCTCTGCGTTTTGCAAACGATGTTACAGAACTCGCCAATGCCGTGCCTGCCTATATTGATGCAACCTGGCTTTTAACCCCTCGGCATCAGTATAATTTTACATATGTCGTAGGCGCCGCAGGAGCTTCGTATTCCATGCTGGCCTCACCGACCCCTAACGGAGGCTTTAACACCTTCTGTATCGATCACACAGGGGTCCTGGTGGCTTCTGTGAATGGGGCCGGCGCACCGGCTGGTGCCGGAACAGGCTGTATCGGTGGAACTGCGCTTCAAGGCTGAGCGAGACGAGCCGATCATCTGATCCTGCCGGACTTTTGCTGTGTTATAATCCTGCCCGCATGAAAAAAAACACCTCTAAACAAACGGTTGTCCTGCTTGATGGCGGTACCCTTGATTATGGAGACTTGTCTTTCGACGAGCTTAAGTCAACGGGTGCGCTGAAGGTTTATTCCCAGACAAGGCCCAATCAGGTTGCTGCCCGGATTCGAGGCGCAGACCAGGTGGTGGTCAATAAATGCGTGTTGACCGGGGATGTCATAAAAGGGGCGGTTGGGTTGAAAGCTGTTCACGTAGCCGCTACGGGCGTTAACAACGTTGATCTCGAAGCAGCGCGCGAAGCCGGCATCGCTGTGACAAATGTCGCGGGATACTCTACCGAAAGCGTTGTTCAATTTACCTTTGCTTTTCTATTAGCACTTGCGGGAAATTTGACCCATTACGACAGGGAGATTCGCAAGGGGGGCTGGAGCAGCTCTCCCTTTTTCATGTGGCCAGCTTTTCCTGTTTCTGAAATTCATGGCAAAACGCTCGGCATAATCGGTTATGGCACCATAGGGCGAAGGGTGGCGCAAGTGGGCAAAGCTTTTGGTCTTTCTGTTCTGATAGCCCGCATTCCCGGACGCTCCTATAAATCCCGAGACGGAAGGGTTTCACTTGAAGCTGTTCTGAAGCAGTCGGACTTTATAACGATTCATGCCCCGCTTACCCCTATGACCAAAGGCTTGATTGATGAAAAAGAGCTTCGAAAAATGAAGAACTCAGCCTGCCTCATCAATATGGCGAGGGGGGGGATTGTGGACGAGAAAGCGCTCTTAAAAGCACTTAAAGCCCATTGGATTGCCGGTGCTGCAACGGATGTTCTTGCCGCAGAACCTCCCCAGAGAACAGAGCCTCTTTTAAAGGCCCCGAATTTGCTTTTAACGCCGCATATGGCTTGGGCTAGCCTCGAATCAAGAAGACGCCTCATCCATGAAGTCGCAGAGAACGTGAAAGCCTTTTCCGCTGGCCGGAAACGCAATCGTGTGGTCTAATAACGGCCCGAACGCGAGGTTAAAAGATATGTATAGTCCTGAACAAATTGAAGCTGTTTTGAACGAGGTACTTCCCGGTGCCGTTGTGGCTGCCGTGGATCTGACAGGGACCGCTGACCATTTTGAAGTGCGGGTTTCCTGGAGCGGATTTAATGGGAAATCACTTATTGAGCAGCACCAGATTGTGAACCGGGCATTGAAAGAGCCGCTCGAAGACGGAAGAATTCATGCTCTTAAAATCAAAACTATGATCCCGTAAACCGGGCTAGCAGGAGGGTTTTACATGGCGGACGTTATGGAACGTATTAAGTCTGAAATCGAAGGCAACAAAATCGTGCTTTTTATGAAGGGTGACGCAGATGCCCCCATGTGCGGTTTTTCAGCCGCGACAGTCCAGATCTTGAAAAGCCTTAATGTACCTTTCAAGGCCGTCAACATCCTGGCCAACCCGGATATTCGCCAGGCCTTGCCTGCATACTCCAATTGGCCGACGTTTCCGCAGCTTTTTATTTCCGGCCAGCTTGTCGGCGGTTGTGACATTGTTCATGAACTCCGTGATTCCGGTGAGCTTCAAAAAATGATTGATGCGGCTCTGAAAAGCTGATTTTTTGAGATTTTAGAACTCTCAGGCGGCTCCGCTTTCCGGCGGGCCGCCTTTTTTATTTTCAAGTCCTCGTAAAATTCATTCAAACTCCGCTCGCATCGATCCGATAATTTTACAACCCCTAATCACAGGAGACTTATGTCTGTAGATTCAAAAGCCTTTTTAAGTGCCTGTCTTGGAAAAGTTTTGGAGTTTAAAGGACAGGATCTTTTTTTAAAGGTTGGAAGTGTTCCCAGGACCCGGATCGGCGGCACTGTAAAACCTCTTCCTTTTGAGGTGGTCACCGAAGAACAAACCAAAGCCATTGTCGAAGACCTTTTGCATCCCAAGCAGAAAGAAAAGCTGGCCCGAAATCTAAGCGTCGATTTTGCGTTTACCCTGATCGGTCAGAATCAGCGTTTTCGTGCCAATGTTTTTGTGCAGCAAGGGACCTATTCTTTTGTTATTCGAACCCTGTGGAAGAACATCCCGTCTTTTGAGACCTTGAGAATTCCTCCAATTCTTCAGAAGGTTGCCCTTGAGCGTTCGGGTATGATTTTAATCGGAGGGACGGTTGCATCCGGCAAGACAACGACGCTCACGGCAATGATCGATATGATGAATCAAAACGTGGAGCGTCACATTATCACCATTGAAGACCCGGTGGAGTATATTCACCATGACAACAAGTGCATTATTAATCAGCGTGAAGTTGGAGAAGATGCCAACGACTTCAATTCCGCTTTGCGTTATGTCGTGCGCCAATCTCCAGACTGTGTGCTGATTGGGGAGATGCGCGACCGTGAAACTTTTGAATTCGCTCTTGGTTCTGCTGAGGTTGGGCGCCTTGTGATGGCCACCGTTCATGCTAAATCAGTGGTGCAGATTTTTGACCGTGTTCTTGGTTTTTTTCCGCCCGAGCAGCGGGACCAGATCTTGAGTCATCTTTCTTTCAATATCACCTGTTTTGTCTGCCAAAAATTAATTATGGCAAAAGATGGAAGCTTGGTACCGGTTTTTGAAATTATGGTTGGGAATTACACGACACGCCAGCTGGTTCGCGAGAAGAAATTCGACAAACTGCCACAAGCTATGCGCAATGCGGTCAATGAAGGTATGGTGACATTTGACCAAAGTATCCTCAAACTCTGGGAGGACGGGGTCATTAGTGCCGAAGAAGCCCTTAAAACCAGTGAACGTCCTCAGGAAATGGAAAATCAGATGAAAGGGATCAAACTGGACGGTTCGAAAGGAAGAATTCTCGGGGCTTAGAAGGCTTACGCCTCTCCACTGCCTCCGCCGGAAGGCTCGGAGGCGTCTGGATGAATCAAAACGAAATTACGTTCTGTAGCAAGCTGTTCAAAAATCGTGCTTAAGCAATTCGGCCCGGCACAGCTTACATTTTCTGCGCAGTAGGCATTCCCTCCAGTAGTGCTCGCAATACTCTGAAGATGCTGCAGCCCCTTTGACGGTGACGCTGAACTGCAGCTCTCATTCGGGTCTGTAGCAAAATAAACGGCCTGAATTTGTATCTCCTGAGTTGCCGCCATGACGGCATTCGCGCTGCTCCATGCTTCACCCGCCGTATCGTAGTCTGCATAAACCTGATCAATGGCCGATTGGCGGTAAGTAGCGACCATGTTTTCAATGTCCTCATCCGACAGCCTGCCATCTGTGTTGCCCTCTTCCAAAAACCTCCGGTATTCATCGGACAAATCCATGACTTGCTGCTGAACATCAGCGTTTCTGGGGCAAATGGGCGGTAACCCGAAGTTTGCCGATCCTGGATCGCTTCCGGAAAAAGGACGGTAACAATTTGGCGCGCCGTCGGAAAGAAGGATGATAAGATCCTTGCTTTTGGTTTGTGTGGCCGCATTTGCCGTGGCAATCCAATTTGTAGCCAGGTAAAGCGCATCGCCGGTATTTGTGTAAGTCGTTTCCGGGGGGTATAACCCTCCAGGAAACACAATCGGATCCCCTGTAGCATAAGTCGTGCGCAGAACCTCAAGCTTTTGGCTCCATTCCGTTCCATCCTGCGCATAGAGCCGCCATTGATCAATTGAAAAATCAAGCATATCCATCATGGCAGATTTATGAGGATTAAGCTCTTCTGTCATGGCAACACTTCCTGAAGGGCTGAAAGGTACATAAGCGGTTGTATCATAGGCGATCATCCCACCCCGATAAAGATTCTGAAAAAGGGCGTTGTTTTGGAACAGGCTGGTTTTTGTGACGTTGAAAATATCTGTTATGGGCTGCGGCATGACCGCGTTTAGGTCGCCATCGACGGGACCAATGACAGGATCGACATCCAATGTGTTTTCACAATCGCCGATTGCATCTGCTCGAGCGGCCCGTTGAAACCATCGGTCCTGATTGTAGGGCATTGAAGAATACTGACACATATCCGTAGGCTTGTAGGTCCGCCAGGCCATTGACGCTGAGGTATCCATAATGACCACAATATTCATGATCCCAAAGCTGGCAATAGATTCTGAGACCATGCTCATGGAAGCAATGGAGACTCCCAGGCTGTGCATGAAATCCGCGAATTGAAATACGAATGGATTGTTGCCGCTTCCCGCAAGCGACACGCGTGAGCGCAACGCGTTCACAATGATGCCTTCATCATTTAGATTAGCGTCAGCGTATCCTGTGAAGGTGCCGTCCTCGTGGTTGTAAAATCCGAACATGATATCGCCGTTTTGATTAACAGGATCAGTAATGGGGGCGGTGTTGATATTCACATGTTCATTGTTGCGTGTTTCATTGTGCCAGGCTGTGACTTCTGCAGCCTTGCGTATGGCGGCGTAATCCAAACTGCCGCCGCTTTTGCCAAACTTTTTAATGGCGGCTAAAGCGGTGAGATCGGCCGCATTACTCGCTTCTGTTCTGACCAGGAAAGCCATGCCGACATCGCTTGTCAAAACCGCCATTCCAACGATCGGGGTCATCAAAAGCGCACTTGTTACAAGGAAGGCTCCCCGCTGGTTGCGGGTTCCTATTCGTGCTTTAAAAATCTGAAGAGTTTTAGCAATGAAGCTCATAGACAATAGAAATATAGCACCTTAGAAATTAGACATCCATAGAATTGCACTTAGTAATTTAAATTATTAACTTTATCAAACAATGCTTACATTACTAAAATTCAGACAATCAAAAAAGATCAAAATATAGCATTGTTGTGTTATTGCTGAGGGAAAATGTGGCAGGAAGAAATCGTCTATCCGCCGCCTTGGTTCATCATGTCTTCTGAAGCTTTGGAAGACGCTGAGGCGGAGATGGAGCTTCTGCGGCTGCTTGATGCCGAAGCGGAGGCCGAGGTCGATTGTACTAGAGACACTGAACTTGAAGTTGAAGCCACTTGAGATTCAGAGGCCGACTTTGATTCAGCCTTTGAGACTGATTCGGATCTCGAGCTTGCTTCAGAAGCTGAAGATGACTGCTGCACGGATTGCGAAGAAGATTTTGACTCAGAGCCCGATGCAGATTGAACCTGTGAGGCTGAGGTGCTGACAGAGGAGTCAGTGGATTGAGATGTCGAAACTGATTTTGATTGGGACTGTGAATTCGATTTGCTTACAGAAGAACTGGTTGACTGAGTTACCGAAGCTGATTGCGATTGCGATTTTGAATCCGATGCGCTGGTCGAAGACGATTTTGAAGCTGACTTTGAAAGTGAAGATGACTGCGAAATAGAGCCTGAAACCGACGGCCACTGAGATTCCGAAGTTGACTCAAGCAGAGATCCCGATATTGAAGCCGATTTAGAAGCTGTCTTTGAAGCGCTCTTAGATTGGCTGTCAGATGCGGACGCTGAATCATCCAGGGAGTTAGAAGTTGATTTTGAAGTGCTTTTAGATGCTGATTTAGAAATAGATTGTCCCTCTGAAATGGATTCAGAAGTTGAGGGCCACATAGAATCCGACTTTGAAGCGGAGGCTGATCCTGAGGTCGAGCCCGAGGTTGACCCTGAGCTTGAGCCCGAAGTCGATACGGACTTGCTTCCTGAAGTCGACCCTGATTTAGAAGCTGAACCGCTTCCAGAACCTGACGCTGACAGAGATTTACTTCCTGAGCCCGAAGTCGAAATGGAAGCCGATACAGACGGCCACTGTGATGAGGAAAACGAAGCAGAGGAAGATCCTGAAATAGACTGCGCTACAGAACCAGAGCCCGATCCCGAAGCTGAGCCTGAAGCAGATCCTGATACGGAAGTTGATTTAGAGCTTGATCCGGAAAGAGAGCCGGAGGTCGAAGCCGTTATCGAACTTGATTTCGATGTGGAGCCTGAAGTCGATCCGCTTGTAGACCCTGAAGTTGAAGTTGATTTACTGCCGGATGCTGATCCTGAAATAGATTCTGAAACAGAGGGCGCATTGGAAATGGATGTGGATGTCGACGTTGATTTAGAGCCTGACAAGGATCCCGATGTTGAAAGGGAGCCTGAGACTGATGTTGATT
Source organism: uncultured bacterium (assembly GCA_964422635.1). Taxonomy (GTDB): domain Bacteria; phylum Omnitrophota; class Omnitrophia; order Omnitrophales; family Aquincolibacteriaceae; genus ZLKRG04. Next base: position 17,254 of record CAYRBY010000025.1, on the reverse strand, counting down.
TAGAGACCGTGACCGAATTTGAGGTGGACGTTGATGTTGAAGCTGAGTTTGATGCCGAATTAGATGTTGACGTGGAGCCCGAAGTCGAACCCGAGATAGATCCTGAAGTGGATGCCGTAGCCGATTGACTGACAGAGTCAGAGGTGGATGTTGAAATTGAAGGCGATATCGACTCATAGTCGGATTGAGAAGTGCTCGCCGATGTGGAATCTGAAACAGATCCGGATGCCGAGGCCGAGGCAGATGCTGACAAGGATTCACTAAGGGATGTGGACCCTGAAGCTGATTCTGAAGCCGAAGATGAAAGGGAGATGGATTCAGAAACCGAAGGCCACTCAGACTCTGAAACCGACAGAGAACTGGACGTAGAAAGAGAAGCCGAGGCCGAGAGGCTTTGAGAGTCAGACGCAGAGGTTGAGTTTGAAGCCGATGCTGATTGAGACTGGCTTGCAGAATCAGAAGCTGATGTTGACTGGTAGTCTGATGCCGAGGCGGAAATGGAGTAAGCGACCGAAACATTCGGCGGCAGCTCCGGTGTGCCGACCGTAGAAGCGAAAGAACTGGCCCTCGCAGAAATTTGAGTTGGTATGGTGAAGCCAAACCGCCCGCTAAAGAAAGAGTTCACGGCCGTATTAAAGTTGAATCGAACCGTAACGGAAATAGGTTCCCGCTGCAGATCTGCCGGTATGTCCACTTCAATGTCATCTGCTTGGACATCCATCAGGCCCTCGGGGATGGCGTTGAGTGTTGTTGTGACCGCAACGTCTTCCATCCGGGCTTCATCCTGCGTCATGGCGGCCGTTCGAGCGCCTTCTCTCGCCGCCTGGTAAACAAGGTGCCATTGATAAAAAGCGCGGCCGAACTCGATAATTCCAAAAACAAGAGCCAGGAAAAAGGGGATCAGCAGCGCAAACTCCACGAGGCCTTGCCCAAGCTGCTTTTTCCTGCGGTTCTTTGACTTCGGATCCTGGTTCATCCTCAACCTAACTGACTGGGAAGTCGTCGCCGTAAGCAGTGGATTGCGAACTTAAGCGTTGATTTCCCAATCCGAAAAAGAAATCGACAGTGGTCGCTGCCGTTACCCGGTACAAAACATAACGTCTGCCATCCTGCACGTCCGAAATCCATTCGCCGTCGATTTCGGTTTGATCAATCCCGGAATTAAAAAGAACGAGGTTGGCGCGATTAATTCCGATGCAGCAAATGGTTGAAACCCCCTCGCCGCAGGTTCCGAGTTCGCAGCTATCACCCGCACTCGGATTTTCAGGTGCGGGGACCGAGGTTTCCGTTGCGACGCGCGCCCCTTCCCGCGTAGCCGCGGCAAGCCGATGGGCTACAAAGATCATATTCCCCATATCAATGACCAGACTGGCAACAGCCAGCAACATAGGGAGTAACAGTACAAACTCTACCATTGCCTGCCCCCGGCTATTCGGGGGAGAATCTTTCTTCATATAAAGAAGATAACACAAGGCACTTAACATATTAAACTTTTTTTAGCTTAAAAAGGCTTTCCAGAATCAACTTCTATCAATAATTGCCGTAATAATTTAGACCATGCATTCAAGTCAAAATCCGGCCCTTTTGGGGAAAAAAAGCAAAAACCTGTCTAGAGGAATAGACTGGCTTCAGTGCCTTATTTTGGCACTGGGCTTTGTTTTGCTTTTTCTTTTTCTGGATTGGAAACCTCCCCAGCACGATGAAGGGGTGAATGGGTGGATTATTCAGGATGTGATTTCCAAGGGCTACTATGCGTATGATCCCGCCAATTATCATGGCCCTCTCCACTTCTACCTGCTTTTAATTTTTAAAATCATTTTTGGCGATAATCTTTGGTCCCTGCGCCTGAGTGCGGTTCTTTTTGGGTGGGCGTCCATTTACGTGATGATGGCGTTGTCTCCCTATGTCGGCCGGTTCACCGCCTATGCCGCGGCTCTCCTCATGGCCGTATCTCCAGGCATGACTTTTTATTCACGGTATGCGATTCACGAATCGGGGCTTCTTTTTTTCTCCCTGCTGATGCTTCTGGGTTTCTTTAGATACATTGCAGAAAGGGATTTGAAGTCAGTCGTTTTTTTATCTGCGGGTTTTACAGGCATGCTTGCGATGAAAGAAACGCTCGTGATCCATCTCGTCTGTTTTGTCGGCGCTTACTATGCTCTAAAACTCTACGAAAAAATTTCCCCTTCGGAACCGCCAGTAGCAGCGTCGGTACGCCGCTTTGAGATCCGCGATGCCCTTCGAGTGGTTGGAATCTGCTTTATTGTGACCCTGATGCTTTACACGGGGTTTTTCATGAACTGGAAAGGATTTTTTGGAATCTTCAAAAGTTTTGCGGAATGGGCCAACACAGGGGCTTTACCAACAAGCGAGCAAAAAGGACATTGGAAGCCCTTCATTTACTGGGTCCAGCTTTTCCTTCGCTATGAATGGCCGGCGGCTTTGGGCTTTCTGGTCTGCTTCCCACTTCTGGCGGCTTGTCCGCGCTGGCATAGACTTTTGATGCTCTATGGGGTTGCCGTGCTTTTGGTTTATAGCGCGATCCCTTACAAAACCCCTTGGTGTATTCTCCAGATTATATGGCCCTTTCTTTTTATCACATCTTCGGGTCTTGCGGCACTGGCTTCCCGGGGCGGCAAAGTGAAGATTTTAGCTTTGGGTCTTCTTTTGGCTTTGGCCGGAATCAGTTTATCCAAAACGATTTCACTGAATTTTTTTCATTATTCGGATGACCGTGAGCTTTATCCGCATGTTCAGACCTTTGAGGATTTGATGAACATTGACCGCAAGGTGAAAGACTTTGTGAAAAAATACCCTCTGCAGAAACATATGAGCATCGAGGTAGTCAAGAAAGCCTACTGGCCGATTTCATGGCTGTTTCTTGATTTTACGCATCAATCTTATTATACGGACGAGTACCCGCCCAAGGCGGATGCGGATCTCATCTTTTGTGATGTGGAACGGCGGCCGCGCTTGGAAATGAGGCTGAAGAATTCGTACTTTGTTGAAAAATTCCGGCTGAACCCTTCACAGGATCCAGGAGCCGTTTACTATAATACCCGTGTCTTCGGGGAACTTTTTGGTCCCGGTGCTGAACGTTTTGAGCCCAAGCCCATGGAGCCTGCCAAGGAGGGTGAAGGGTTGTCCGCCAAATATTATCCAAATGCAGATTGGACAGGCGAAGCCGCGCGCGAAGAAAAAATTTCAGGCATTGACTTCGGGTGGGATGATTCAGACCGTCCCTTGCCCGCCCCTTTTGGAATCGTAATGGAGGGTGAACTCTTTATTCCTGAATCGGGAGAATTTTCTTTTTATCTGGCAAGTGATGATGGAAGCCAGTTTTTTGTCGGCGATGATCTTGTCATTGATAACAGCGGTAATCACGTTGATACCCTCAAGAGTGCTGTCCGAAAAATGGAAGAGGGATGGCATCCTGTAAAAATTCGGTACTTTGATGTCGGCGGTGCGGCTTCGGTTAGACTTTGGTGGAAACGTCCTGGTGGAACAGAAGAGAAAATAGGCGCTCGATTTTTCCGGCCGAGGAATACCTGATGGCGTTAGCCGCTGCGGTTCTTGCCTTTATTGCAATCTCCAGTCTGGTCAGTCTCGCATGGGCTGTCTGGGTCGGCATGCTTACAGTTTCCGCCGCCTGGGCGGGTTTGTTTGCGGGAGCTCTTGGTGCTGCAGCCGTTTTTGCAGCAAGCCGCAAGGTCCGCTACGAGGGGGCTAAACCTGGCTTTTTCGAATGGTCTATTCTTGTTTTTTTTCTGCTTTTTTGTCTGCGCAATTTTCTGTGGGTTTACTACAAGAATGGCGCGGCCCTTTACACTCTGAACCGTTACCCCTACTTTGACCTTCACTTCCATCTGGAACTCATTAATAACTTTGTTGCCAATAGCCATTTTTGGCCGGAGAACCCGCTTTTTGCAGGGGCGCTTTTGCGCTACCACTTTGGTATGGATTTTTTCTCCGCGGTTCTGGTCAAGGCGGGAATGCCGCTGACGCAGTCTTTGCCCGTGACGGGAGTTGTCTGTGGAGTTCTTTCCCTTTTATTTCTTTTCTGGTGGGGAAGAGGATTTACAGTTGCCGGGTTTCTTTTTGCAGGAGGTCTGGCCGGATTCGCGTTCTTTGCGACCGGATCCTTTGAGGACTACCAGGCAGATATCGCATGGAAGAACATTGCGCTCACGATGCTTCTGCCTCAGAGAGGGTATCTCTTTGCCCTTCCGGCGGGCCTTCTTGTGCTATGGAGCTGGAAGAACAGGTTTTTAGAAAACAAGAAAGGTTTTCCTTTTTGGGTAGAGGGATTGCTGTGGGGGGTGATGCCGTTTTTTCAAATCAATACGTTTATGGTGCTGACCCTTGTTTTTGTCGTTTGGACACTGGCGGCAAGAAAAATCCGTGAATCTCTGGGCGTTTATTTCACAGCAATTCCTATTGCGGTGCCGTTTATTCTCATCATCACGGATTTTTTTCAAAAGGGTTCCATGACCTGGTTTAAACCGGGCTGGATGATGGATAAGGAAAACCCCGTCCTCTTTTTTCTCTACAATTTTGGGCTGTTTGTCCCGCTGACTTTTTGGACGCTCTGGAAAGTTTTAAAATCCAACGACCGAAATGCCAAGTGTGTTTTTCTGCCGGCATTTTTACTCTTTTTGGTCTGTATGTTTGTGATGTTTGCCCCCTGGGAATGGGATAACACCAAAATGATGCTTTGGAGTTACCTTCTCTTTCTTCCCGTAATGGATACTTTGGTTATTCAGAAGCTCCGCTGGTTTGTCCGCGTGCCTGTTGTTTTTGCTCTTTTCTTTTCCGGGTTTGTCTGTGTGACGAGTTCCATGACAAAGGAAAACCGGGGCGTTTCTATCATTGACCGCCAAGAAATGGACGAGGTCTGCGAAGCCGTAAAGCAAATTCACCCTGAAGCGCGCGTGGCCTCAACTCAGAAGGCTTATCATCCTGTTATGCTTTGCGGCAGAAAACTTGTGTCGGGAGGCTGGGGCGGCGGTTTTATGTCTTATGGCCTGAACACAAGAGAGATTGAAGCAAAGCTCGACCGGCTTTTAAAAGGCGAATGGGACTGGCAGATGATGGCAAAACAAATCGGGGCTCGATATTTATTCTGGGGACCCGATGAAGAAAAAAAATTTCCCGACTCCAATCGCCCTTGGGAAGCTCTGAGCTTTAAAATGGCCAGCGGGAAATGGGGAACATTTTATGATCTGGAGAAACCCGGCCTTTTTACCGGGCCGACACCGGAAATAAGATCCTACGCGAAGGGGCTTGGCTGGAAGGCTGCCTTTTATTCAGACCCGGAGGCTAAAGGGCAGCCGGACCGGATTCAAGACGGATTTCGTCCCGAATTTTATTTTGACTCCGCTGCGAAACTGCACAAATCTCCTTTCAGTATCGTGATGGATTCCGAAATTGAAATTCCCGAGACTGAAAAAGTTACCTTTTACATAGCCAGCGATGACGGCAGCCGTCTCAACATTGGTGATGAAGTGCTTTCCAATGAGGGCGTTCACGCTTTGCGCGTGCGCCAAAAGGAAATGCAGCTTAAGGCGGGCCGGTACCCCATCCGGATTTTTTATCAGGATATCGGAGGCGGTGCCGCGCTTTATGCCTGGTGGAAAATTGGTGACGGGCCGGAGCAGCGTATTCCCGATGAAGCGCTCAGGCTTCCCCGGGGTGACAAAAAATGATTATTGTCATGATGACCTGTGCGGTCTTCGTGGCGTCTGTATCTTGGGCGGCTTTGCTTCTTGGCGGAGTTTGGGGCAATCTCACCGTGGATGTTTGCCGGTTATCCTTGTGGATAGGGGCGCTGTCGGGGCTCGTATCTTTAAGAAGCGCTGCTCCGCAGGCAAATTTTAAGCGGCCTTCCTCATTAGACATCCTGCTTTTTTTTCTTTTCCTTAGTATCTGCTTCAGGGTTTTGTTCTGGATTTATTTTGACAGAGAGGGACTTTGGACAACTCCGGAACTTATCCATACCCGGCTGGCTGTCTTTATTGCCCAAGTCCGAAATTTTTCTGAAGGTCAAATGTTCTCGCTGCAAAATCCGGTTCACGTTTCTCAGCGGTATCTGGATTTCGGCTTTCCGCTATTTTTTGCTGTTTTTCAAAAGCTGGCAGTTCCATTTTCAAGCCTTCTTCCCGTTGTCGCTGTTGCCTCAGCGGTTGTTTTGGCTGGAGCCCTTTGGCTCTGGGCCGGAGGACTGGGCATCGCCGCATTCCTTACATTGGGAGGCACTTATGGGCTCTATCTGATAGGGGTCAGTTTCTGGGAGGGCGTGCGGGGGTTCGGATCTTCTGAAACGGTTTTTTTCTCAGCTCTCCCTGTTATGGTTTTTCTGTCTCATCCGGAATTCTTTTTTGTCTTTCCGGCGGGAATTCTTTTAGCTGTTTCCCTGCGCAAGCGACTCGACCAGTCTCAAGGCATTCTCCCACATTGGGTCGAAGTTCTTATTTGGATGACTCTGGCACTTTACCACTTGCAGAGCTTTCTGCTTCTTTCCTTATTCTTTTTAGTCTGGGCATTCGGCCGCTCTCGCGCCCTGGCTTTTGGTGTTATCTGGACTTTCGTAAAGACACTTTTTTTTCTGACGCCGCTTTTGCTGTTTATGACTGATTTCGGGAAGAATGCGGATGTCTGGGGAACTCTTCACTTGAAAAGCTCATTTAAGGATGGAGGAGGGACAGCCTACTTCTTGAGAAATGCGGGCTGGTTCCTGCCGTGGCTTCTTGCCTGTTTGTGGACACCCTTGAAGGGGCCTGACAGAAGAAATGCCTTGTGCCTTGCTTTTCCTCCGGCTGCAGGATTCGTTTTTTTTCTTTTTTTTGACACAACATCCCGGGTAGGGTCGAGTCTGCCGCTTTCGGCCTGGTGTTATATTTTTCTTTTTTTCACGATCCGAGAAAACATCATCCGGCCAAGACGCTTCATTTTTAAAGTGGTACTTCTTGTGCTTCTGATCGTCCCAGGCCTCATGATTTACAAAAGCAGTTTCCGAGGTTACTTTTCTGCCCAATCAGCTTTGGGGACTCGGGAAGATCGTGCTTTGTGTGAAGCTCTTCGGGATTTTCCGAAAGAGGACAGATTTGCGGCAAGTCTTCAGCTGGAGCATCCGCTTCCAGCCTGCGGGGTTTCCGTGGTCTCAATCTATAACGACGTAGCTTTTTATGAAGACGCAGCGGAACGCACCGTCTGTTTGAACCTCCGCCGTCTTCTGTCCGGCGATAAAGATTGGCGGCAGATCGCGGAGTCTCTCGGTGTCCGCTACCTTTTCTGGGGGGCGCTTGAAGAACGTGATTTTGGCAGTCATTCGACTCGTCCTTGGGAGGACACGGCGCCCAAGGCTTTGTCTGGCCCGTGGGGAACTCTTTATGATTTCGGGAAGCCAGGGCCTCTTTCATCAAAGCTTTCAGGGGATCAGGGGCTGGAAGCAAGGTTTTACAATAACAAGACCTTTCAGGGTGAGCCGGTGATGATCCG
>CAYRBY010000025.1:3997-9657 GCA_964422635.1 uncultured bacterium | reverse complement strand
TCACTTAGACTTTCCTGGGTCCGCCGCCATCAGCATCAGCCTGGGATGGATTATTTATTTGATGTGTATAGTCCCAACCGCGGCTGGGCCATTAAGCCGTTACTCCGTGACCGAGAAACGTACGGGAAGCCTCTCAATACAAACTCCCGAGGGCTGCGCGGGCGCTCAGAATATTCCTATTCCCGAGTGCCGGGAAAGCATCGCATTCTTGTTCTGGGGGACTCCTTTTCCTTTGGCGAGGAGGTCGGTGACAGGGAGACTTTTTCATCTTATCTGGAGCGCCTGCTGCCGAATACGGAGGTCATTAATTTAGGGGTTCATGGCTACGGGCATGATCAAATGCTGCTTTATCTCAGAGAGGAAGGCCTGAAGTACAAACCCGACATCATTCTTCTGGGTTTCCTTTACTATGATCTTGAACGAAACCTGCTTTCATTTCGAGATTATGCAAAACCTAAGTTCCGCCTGACAAGGCACGGCCTCAAACTGGAAAACCATCCTGTCCCGAAACCTTCAGACATCCTGAAGAAAGAGTTTTTCAGGTCCAAGGCGTTAGACCTTTGGACGATTTTCTTTAATCGCTGGGCTTGGGAAAACGGTGTGAACGGCCGAAAAATGAGACGTTTGGGAGCTGCCATTCTGGATGAAATCGCCGAAGAAAGCCGGCGCATTGGGGCGGCGCCCGTGTATGTTTATTTCCCAAATGAAATTGATTTCAATAATTTTTTTGATGATAAAACGCCGCGCGAAAAATTTCTTTTGGAGTACTGCAAGAGCCGGGACTCAGTGAAGTGCACCTCTGTTCGCCCGGCATTTTTAGATCAATGGAAAAAATCGAAGTCCGTGGATTATTATGGACATTGGGATCATGAAGGACATCTGCTGGCTGCCTACACGATCAGGGATTTCCTCGTAAGAGAGGGGCTGGCCCCCGAATCCCCGGGACGTTTGGCAGCTAAAAGCACAAAGCAAGAGAATGGAACACATTAACCGAAGTCCCTGGGCTTGATTGTCCAGAAATGGATCTGTGATGCGTAAGTCTTTTGAAATAGGCAAAAACGAAAAGCACCGCCTGGATTTCTCCGTCAACTGGCTGACGGGCCTTTTTGTTTTAAGCGTTGATGGGAAAGCTGTTTTCCGACGCCCCTTCTTTTTTAAGGTGGATCATACCGTTGAGGTCGGCCGGGAGGAAAAACATCTTGTGGGGATCCGCTTTAATGTCTTTGACTATTTTGGAAGCGTACTGAAAGTCACGATCGACGGGCAAGACTCCGATTTAATGATGGGGATTCACCCTTTTGAAAATCCCGATACGCCGGCAGATGATGCTGCGGCTGCCATTCTTTTTGTCTCGGTATCGAATGTTGTATTTTCTGTAATTGGGACGCTCTTTGTTCCAGATCTTGACAGTCTGGAAACCCGGCTGCTTCTTCTTGTGGGTGGGCTGATTTACCTGTGGATTTTTGTGAGGATTTTATCCGGCTCGAAAAGAGCTCTGCCTTTTGCTTTTACTTTTTTTACGCTGGATTCGGCAGCTGCTCTTGCCCTGTCATTTTCTGTTTCCGGGCTTGTTCTTCGGATTATGATCGGCTACTACCTGCTTACTGGAATCCGCTATCAGCGGGAGATTCAGTCCCGCCTTCGCTGAAAGATTTTCTCTACCCGGCGTTTTCTGTTTGAGCAATTTCAGAGCGTTTAAAGCCGACGTCGCTGCCGTCGACTTTTAGTGTCACCCACGCAGCATCTTCCGAAATCATGACCCCCTCAATCTTGCGGCCATTTTTCAGTGTAATGCGTAATTTGGGCTTCTGTTCCTGATGCAGATGTTCTTTTTCATTTGAGATTCCCGCGAGGCCTGTGGATTTTTTTATCGCAGCTGGGAAGGAAACAAGCGGGAAACTTTTATGCAGGCTTTGAGGGGAATGCCCAGTAAAGACGGCAAAAAGAAATTCACCGATCAGACAAATCGAAATAAGAATCGCAAGAAAGCCAAAACAGTGGGCGATCGTGCGCGATTTCATGTTTAGACAAATTTTTCCTGGTAGATCTTAACGATAACGAAAAAGACAGAGAGAACGACAGGGCCTAGAAAAACACCCATGATTCCGTATAAATTGATGCCGCCCATGATTGCAAAGAAAAGAAGAAAATAGGGCAGCTTGGTTCGCTCTCCAATAATGGCAGGCTTTATGATGTTGTCGATCAGACTTATCCCGAACACCCCAAGAATAAACATAAGTACGCCCTTTACATAAGCTTGGGTCGCAAGAAGGTACAGACCGATGGGCAGCCACACCATCACAGTTCCGACAAAAGGAATCAGGGCAGCGAAAAAAGTTGCAGCTGCAAGAAAGATCGGGGCCGGGAGCCCGAGTGCCCAATAGATGATGCCTGCAACGATGGCTTGTGTGATGCAGGTTAAAAGCTGGCCCCGGATGACGGCTGCGAAAGTCTCACTAATCTGGGTGAAAATCGACTGTTTGCTTTCTTCTTCCATAGGCGTTGTCTGGTAGACAAACCGGTAAATTTTTTCCCCGTCTTTAAGAAAGATAAAGACGAGAAAGAAAACCATAATGACATTCATCATTAAAACAAAAATGTTTTTCGTGATCGTTCCGGCCTGAGCCATGGCGAAGTTGGCCAGGCTTCGTGAAGAGCTAAGAAGCCACTCCGTGGCATTCTGTTTAATGGGCTCCCACTGGAGAACGTCGGCTTCGATTTTCTGAATGGCGTGAAGATTCCGGATTTGATCAATAAGCTTTTCGAGCTGTCCTTCTCGAATGTAGCTTGTGACTGTTTGATAAAGATCAATGGCTTGCCCTGCAAGATTGACCAGCAAAAAGACAAGGGGCGGCAAAACAAGAAGGATCATAAGAAGTGTCATGATCAGCGGAGCAAGCGTTTCGTTGTCCTTTAGACGGTTTTTGAGCGGAAGGTAAAGAGGGTAAAAGGCATAAGCCAAAATGGCGGCCCAGAAAATGGGGTGTAGAAAACTCGAAAAAAGAAGGATGACCTGATAGAAGATGAAAACGAGAAGGGCTAGAAAAAAAAGAGCAAGAAATTGGTTTCGAGTCATGGCGCTAGTTTATTCATTTCCAGTCAGTTGACAACCGTTGCCTTGCGAGAAAAGAAAATTTAGCATTGATTGCATACTTGACGCAACAACTTATTCTTTAAATGTATTATTTATATGCTTAATCGTCAATATAATTTTTTTATCTAATTTTTGACAAATGCTCTTTATGTGTGTAATTTTTAGTTAGAGGTTGCCAAAGAAACCAAAAGATTAAAAATAGAATAAGGAGAGTCGCGATGATTAAGAAAATGATGAAAGATCAGAAAGGTCAGGGCTTGGCGGAATATGCATTGATCATTGCCCTTGTAGTGATCGGTGCTGCAGCCATTCTGACGACGATGGGTACAGACATCCGTTCGATTTTGACGGCGGTCTCGACAGAACTCACAAACGCTGCCCCGGCGGCCGGCTAAAATTGGGGAAATCGGTCAAACGCTCCTTTGCTGTCTCGGGTCGTTGTGTGGATCAGGGTAAGGAGCGTTAGTGACCCCTAAGCCCCTAATTAGTCCTGTTTGAGCACGCATGTAATAGAGTTCTATTCTTAAAAACCCAAGGTCATTTCTCTAGGCAGGTAGGAAATATCGCTTATGCCTTTTGATTCGAGATTTAGGTATTGTTCAGATTGGACGATACATAAGTTCCGAAAACAACAACATCGAAAGTTCAAAGCGATATGGCTAGAGGAAAAAACCCTTTCATTTTGATTTTGGCCTTGGGAAGCGGTGTCTTGGCTTTCATGCTGAGTCTGCAGGTCATGAAGCCGAAAGCATCGGCGCCCGCCGCTCCAAAAGCGTCCTACACAGTCGTTGTCGCTGTTCGGGATATCAATATTGGAGCCATCATCAAGAAGGATGACGTGGATCTTCTCCCTCCCTCTGGTGAAGTTAATTCCAAGCAAATTTTTGAACACACCGGCGATGTTATCGGAAAAGTCGTTCGCCGTAATGTCCCTAAGGGGGACGTAGTTAAAAAAGTTGATATTCTTTCTGAGGGCGACAATTTGGCCTCCCTGATTCCTAAGGGGTACCGCGCAGTGACAATCCCAGTCACGCTTCCCGGCAGCATTACAGCGCTTCTTCAAATTGGGAATCGTGTCGATGTGCTTCTGACCTATGAAGTCAGCCGTGGTGAAATTAACAGCGTTACTCTTATAGAAAATGCACGTGTTATTGGAGTTTCAAATCCTCAGGCTGCAAGCGGCGGCGGGGATGGAAACAAGCGAATGGACATTACTCTTTCCGTTACTCCGGAAGGCGCCCAAACGCTTGCCTACGCCATGAAGCGCGGAACACTTAACGTTTCAATCCGTTCGCTCGATGAGGGTGACGATGAAAAATTTTTTACATTGAAGGATCTTTTCTTCCCTAAAGAAGATACGGTTTCAGAAATAATCAAGCCGATGAACGACGTCGAAAAACCCAAAGTTCCCCGTAATGTCGTTGAGATTATTCGTGGTGTGAACAAAGAACAGTACGCAACCGACTGGGAATAAAAGAATGAGCGACTGCCGGAAGTCTCCGTATCAGTTACCCATCGTGGTTCTTCTTTCTGTAATGTTGATTTACCCTGGGAATCCCTTGCAAGCTCAGGAAAAGTCTGCGGCCGTAGATCCTGCAAGTCAGGTGAACTTGCAAGCCTCGCCAAAACCGGAGGCGGAAAAAGATTTTCCTCAATCCATGCCGTTCATCCATGAGATCAAGGATTCTGCCTGGCTTAAACCGACAGATAGTGAAAAAGGGGAGCTCGCTCTTGTGGCGGGGCGTTCGCAGCTTTTGCGTCTGGAGCGGCCCATTGCGCGAGTTTCGGTTTCTAACCCGGCGATTGTTGATGCCGTGATCATTTCTCCAAATGAACTACTTTTGAACGCGAAAGGTGAGGGCGCGGTCAATATTATTTTCTGGGATCACCAGAATCGGGTGGGCGTCTATGATATTACGGTGACAAAAGACCCCAACCTTTTACAGGCTGTTCTGCAGAGAATCTCTCCGGAATCCCACTTTGACATTTATCCGTCGAAAGATGTTTATATTGTAAAGGGGGATGTCGACAGCGTTGCGAAGCAAAAAGAGGTTGAACAGGCCGCGAACGCGTTTGCTGAAGGCAGTGTCAGCTTGGTCCGGGTTCAGGATGCCAAGCAGGTGCTCTTGAAAGTCCGGTTTATTCAGCTGGATCATACGCAAGATTACGATTTTGGATTAGATATTCAATACATGGGAAGAAATATGGGCCCTCTCTTCAGGCCGGGCGGAACGGGTGCGACGATCGATACAGCTTCAACCTTTACGCCGCGTAACAGCGTTGTGGGGTACAACACGCTAAGCAAAGTTCCTTCGGCCTCAGGCGTTAATTACTTCCCCTATTTTACGCGGGATTACGGAATTAACACTTTTGTGAAGTCGATCGAGACACGCGGAATCGGAAAAATTATTGCGCGCCCCAATATCCTTGCAACGGATGGACAGGAAGCAAGTTTCCTTGTCGGTGGTGAGGCCGCTGTTGTGGCGATTTCCAATGACAATGTCGGCGTTCAGTACAAGGAGTTTGGAACGCGGCTGACCTTCACCCCTGAAATTCTGCCGTCAGG
>CAYRBY010000025.1:0-3897 GCA_964422635.1 uncultured bacterium | reverse complement strand
AGTACAAGGAGTTTGGAACGCGGCTGACCTTCACCCCTGAAATTCTGCCGTCAGGGAAGATCCGCCTCACTGTTGCTCCGGAAGTCAGCGCTCTTGATTTTGCAAACGGTGTCAGTGTTAACAATGTCACCATTCCTTCTTTTACAACCGTGCGCACCAAGACAGTTGTTGAGCTTGAAGACAGCGAAACTTTTATGATCGGCGGTCTTCTGCAGCAAAAGATTACCATTGATGAGCGCGGAGTTCCTTTTCTCCGGCGCATGCCTTTGATTGGAAAATTATTTGATAATACAAATAACAGTTACGCTGATTCTGAGCTTTTGGTGGTGGTGACGCCCGTCATCGTTAATCCCACAAAGGAACCGCTTTCAGATGATCCTGATTCGGATGGGCTGATTGAGCAGGCGTCAAAGATGCATCCGTATCGAGTGAAGGATCCGAATATGGAAGCATTGGACAAATACTTGAAAGAGAACCGTAAGAGCCTTCAGGAACAGATTAAAGCCTTCCAGGAAAATCAGCCGGCGAAGAATTCATTGGCGGAGGTCAAAGCTGTTAAGGTAACGACTAAGGAAAACACGGCTCCTCTGGAGGCTTCGACGGCATCCGCCGGAAAGACACCCGTGAAAACTGCGTCTTCCAAAGCGGAAGCACCTATAAAAGCACAGACAGCCAATACGGATACTCCGGTCAATGTGCCTCCCCCCGCGGTGATTGTGAAGTCAGCGGCGGAAGTGAAGCCTGTGCTGCCTGCGCCAGCTGCGGTTCCTGCGCAGCCAAAGGCAGCTGTTCCAGCTTCAACAGAGAAGAAGATCAGCGAATCTCCAGCACCCGTAATGACAGCTTCATCCCCAAAATCGCTTGATGCCTTGGAAGAGGAGCTGAAGTGGCAGAATGCTTCTTCTGCAGGGAAGTCTGGAGCGGTTCCGGCAGCATCAGAGACTGATAAAAAAGCCGCACCCGCTGTTCAAGCCGCTGATGCCGGCGGGAAAAAGTCTTAATGTTTCCGGCGAAGAGCTAAATTAAAGGAGAGGTGCCTTGGAACTGCGCATTGCACTTATATCCAACGACAATGAATGGAACCGCGAGCTGAAGCTTCAGTTGAGCCGTGAGGCCAATGAAGCGACTGCAGGAAATCTGAAAGTAAAAGTTTTTGAAAAGCTCCCTACCCTGGAAGAAGCGGTTGTCCATTATGCCCCGCACCTTATCGTAATTCATTTTGAACCCGATACCGTGGGTGAGAAGAATGTCTTTTTAGATCAGCTCAGCCGCGTTTCGGAACGCATTCCTGTTGTTGTTTCCGCCGCCGCTCTGGATGCTGAATTCATGTTGAGCTGTGTGAAAAAAGGAGTGCGTGATTTTCTTCAGCATCCTGTAAAGCCCAACGAAGTCGGCGCGATGATGAAGAGGCTCCTGCATGAACGCCCGAAAAACTCCGAAGAAAAACAGCTGGGTGAAACATTCACCTTTTTCAGCTACAAAGGAGGGATTGGCACGACCTTTCTTTCCTGCAATACCGCTGTTGCTTTGGCGGAAGCCACCAAAAGCCGGGTTCTTGTCTGGGATATGGTATTTCAGAATGGGGACGTGCCCTTCTTTTTTGATTATGATCCCGTAGCTACCTTGACCGATCTTCTCGACAACCTGAATAAAATCGATGCGCAGTATCTTGCAGGCGTTCTTCCGGAGCTTTCAAGCGGGGTCTCTATACTTCCGGGACCGAAAAGGCCAGAAGAAGCTGAGAAAATCAGAAACGATCAAATTCCTCAGCTGCTGCAGACCCTCAGGAAGCATTACGATTACATCGTGATTGATGGCGGTCATGCCCTTACGGATTCCGTGATAAGTGTTATGGATCAATCCAAAAACATTCTTTTGACCACAGACCTTCACTTGCCGGTTTTGAAGAACACGCTTCGTTGTCTAGAAGTTTTTGAGAGATTGGGTTATGTGGATGGGAAATTCAGAATTCTCCTCAACCGTTATAACTCAAAGTATGAAAAATTTGACCTTCAAAAAGCAGAAGAAATTTTGCGATATTCCATTGCCTTTAGTTTCTCCAATGACTATGTAACCGCTTCCCGCTCCCTGAACTCGGGAATTCCTGTTTCAGAACTGGATAGCGAGTCCATTCTTGCAAAACAGTTTTTGGAATTTGCGGAGCTTTTGGTGCATGACTTTGTCGCGGTTGAAAGAAAACAGACTTTCATGGAAAAACTTTTTAGCCGTGGCGGGCGGAAGAAGAAATCTCAGGAAGAGAAGCCTTTAGAAGAACCTGCAGCCGAAGGCAAGGGAGAGGAAAGTGTCGCTTAGCGATCGTTTGAGGACCCGTAGCAACAGCGGGGATGACAATAATAAGCCTTTAGCCAAAGGGCCTGCCACGACCGTTGAAGATAAACGGCGGAGCTTCCTTCAGGAAGTCAAAATCAAGATGCACCGCTCCTTGATCGAGCGTTTGAATCTCGAAGCCCTTATGGCTCTCGATCCCGATCAGGCTCGCAAGGAAGTCAGTGAGCTCGTGCGTGTTATTTTTGGCGAAGAGAAGGTGGCTGTCACATCCGCCGAGCGTGAAGAGATTATTCAGGAGGTTGTGAATGAGACCTTTGGTCTTGGTCCGCTAGAACCGCTTCTCGCTGATCCAAACATTGACGAAATCCTGGTGAACAATGCCCATAAAGTTTACGTCGAAAAATTCGGCAAGCTTTTTCTCACCAACACGCATTTTAAAGACGATGAACATCTACGCCATATCATCAACCGTATTGTGGCAAGAATCGGACGCCGTATTGACGAGTCCTCACCCATGGTGGATGCCCGTCTTGCGGACGGATCACGCGTAAATGCGATTATTCCCCCGCTTGCTCTTGACGGGCCGTGCATGTCAATCCGCCGTTTCAAGAAAATCCCGTTTCGGCCTGAGGATCTTGTGGCCAGGAAATCAATGACGGACGAAGTTCTTAAGATTCTTGAACTCGCCGTGAAGTCAAAGTTGAATATTCTGATTTCCGGGGGGACAGGTTCCGGTAAAACAACACTCCTGAATATTTTGTCCTCTTTTATTCCCGGAGATGAACGCATTATTACAATTGAGGATGCGGCAGAGCTTCAGCTTCAGCAGGAGCACGTTGTTCGCCTTGAAACCCGGCCTTCAAACCTTGAAGGGAAGGGGCAGGTTACACAGCGCGATCTTGTGAAGAATTCTCTGCGTATGCGTCCGGACCGCATTGTTGTTGGTGAAGTCCGCGGTGAAGAGGCCTTGGACATGCTTCAAGCTATGAACACGGGTCACGAAGGTTCCATCACCACGGTTCATGCCAATACACCGCGTGACGCCGTGGGGCGTCTTGAAACCATGGTGTTGATGGCGAACTCTAATCTTGTTCATCATGCCATTATTCGTCAAATCGGTTCAGCTTTTCATCTGATTATTCAGATCCGCCGTTACTCCTACTGTGGGCGCCGACTGGACTCTCTCACGGGAGGGACCTGCAGGGAAGGGGACGTCATCAGCCTTCAGGAAGTATTCTCCTATGAGCAAAAGGGGATCGATTCTGAAGGAAATGTTTACGGGGAATTCACCTTCCATGACATCCGGCCTAAATTCCTTGATGAGGCGATGAAAAAAGTACGCGGAAGATTTTAAGGGGCACCCCTTATGCTGTTATTTATCCTATCGGTTTCCCTAGCGCTTTGTGTTTCCTCCCTCATTTATCTGACCCTCGAAGGTTCTATCGGTTCGGCGACCCGGGAAAATCAGAGAATTAAAGACCGCCTTGAAGGTCTTTTCCTTCGAAAAGCCAAAATCGAACGCTCTTCCAATTTCAGCAACATCTTTGGTCTCAATCAGACGCTGAAAAGACAGCATCTGAGTAAAAAGCTTTTTACGCTTCTTACTTT
>CAYRBY010000024.1:18167-25717 GCA_964422635.1 uncultured bacterium | reverse complement strand
TCACGCTCACGGCTGTTCATGATACGGAGAACTCGGCCATAAACCTGTTCAAGCCGCTTCCGGATTTCACGGATCTCTTCATAGTGCCTGGCCGTGAACTGGTGCGCTGCCGCAGAACTCACGGCACCGGAACCGATCCGGTTTGCCGCATTGTGTCCGTAAATAAAGGGTTTCACGCTCTCCCCAACGGCCTGATAATCGTTAAGCGGACGCCCGGTCAAATCGTCGAGGACTTTAATACTGACCCAGAGGTCATCGACGACATCCGTCAGCATCGTGTACCGAACGCTGCGCGGAGACAAAAGCAGAATAGTCAGAAGATTATTGAGGCCATGCTCCATGTTTTCTCTAAAATAAAATGCTTTCCGATCCGGTGAATCCAAGGGTTCCTGCTCTGAGGGTATGGTGCTAAGCTTGGTTGCTCTCACCCATTCCTCATCATCTTCCTGCCTGGCAATTGAGTTCTTGACCTCCAGAAATTCATCCCCGATTTTTAAAATTTCAGAAACGCGTGTTTCATCCTCACCGGTCTCCGGGTTTTCCTTCAAAAGACGCTGCTCAAGAGCTGCCGTAAGCGGATAAACAAACTGCTCGCCCACTTCCGACGGTCCGTAACTTTCAAAACCCGCCTTTTCAAGCGCCCTGGCAGCTTCTCCAAAAGACACCTGATGATAATTGGCAAAATATGGCAGCCCGACAACCTTCCGCTCACGAGCCAGACGAAAGGCATGAATTTCAACCGCCGAGAGCGGCGGTTCTACCTTCTCCTCCTTCTTCACGTATTCCGTGCGAAGCTCCGAGCGGAGACTTTTAAGATAATCCTGAAGGTCATGAAGCGCTTCGCGGGCGGGATCAAAAAGGCCGTCCTGCGGAAATGCGGATTCTATGGATGAAAGCGTTCTTGAAACCGTTCCATAATCATGATCGCGGGCAGCCTGGCGCACAAAATCCATGCGCTCCTGAATTCTCTGGAGCAGCTGGCCATAGCCCTTCTGGCGGACGATCTCGGTGCTCAAACGATTTCCGTCCAGACTATTCACAAGCTCTGAAAAGAGCTCTGAAAACTGTCCGTAAATATCTTCCGCTTCTGTCTGCGGATCAATCTTGCCCCAATCATCACTGCGCAGTTCAGACCTTGAGGAAAGAATCAGATCCATTTCCGCGAGAATTTCCGCGGGATCTCCCGGCTTCACCTTCCGCGCCGCGGACTCAACCCCAGCTATCAATTCACGAAGAATTCCGGCCTGTGAAGGATTCAGGACGGGAAATTCCATGGCTCGCGGGGCAACAGAGGCTTTTGCTGCCGCGGCAGGCAGCGACAGGCTGCGGTAGCCCTGTTTCATCAGCTGCTGGTAATACGCCTGGTGCCGAGGACTCGGCGCCGTCATATGGGGTGAGATCACGTAATAGGAATCGCCGCTGCGGCGAAGCATGTTTTTAATGCTCTCTTTATGAAAGCCTCCAAACACAAGGATTGCGGATCCAAACCTGCTTGCGTTCAGGACTTTTTCAATTTTTTTATCGCGTGCTTTGGCAAGAACATAAAAACGAACCGCTTCGCGTATGTTTTTTTCCCACTGCCGTGACAGTACTAATGATTGCCCGGACTTTTGGACTAAAAATTTTGCAAGCTGTCTTGTATCAAGCTTCCTCAGGGTTCCGCGCAAAGCTTCGTATTCAGCAAAAGATACCTTCATTTCATTCAAGCGCTGCAGAAGCTCAACACTTTGAAGATAGGCAAAAAGCCTCAGGCTGTCTTCATCCTTTAAAAACTTTCCCGCAGTACCCGCTTCAAACTGCTGAAGTTCAGAGTAAACAGCCTTGGCATCCAGAGTTTCACCTTCATTAAGCCTGGCGTTTTCCCGTTGCAGCGAAAGAAGCCTTTGAAGCGCGGGGTAACGGCCGCCCTTACTCTCAAGGCCATTGAGCGCAAACAGACGATTGACATAGTCAAGCAGTGGAAGCCCGCCGTCATCAAAGCGTTTTTTGAGTTTCAGCGCTTCTTTGAGTTCATTGGGGAAGGTGCGGTCCGTCAGCTTCCTGATCTCAAAATTCAGGGCTTCCAAATCACGTTTCGTTTCTTCTTTGCGCAAAGCCGACTGCTGAAAAGCCCGGATATTTTCAAAATGCAGGGCAATGCTGTCAGCGCCGATTAGTTCAAAGTTTTTCTTGCGGTTAATATGAGCGTACTCCGCACCGCCAATCCGCAGTTTATCCAGCAGGTAGTAGGAAACTTTTTCACGGACAGAACTGTCCTGGATTCCTCCAAAATAGGCATCGCTCGGCACAGCTCCCTCATAACCTTCTTCGAAAACCGTTTTAACGCCTTGATGCTCTATAAGAAATTGAATGATTTTTGCGATGTTCTCCTGGGCCTCAAGAGAGTCGTGAGCATCCTGCAGATAAAATAGAGTTTTTCCGGAATGTCCCCAATGGAACTCTTCGAGCGTTCCGAGAGATTCAGGAAGTTTCAATGCCGGGAGCGCGTGAATCGAACTCACAGTTCCAGAGGCCGGGGCTCCAGGAGACGCATAGCCTGAGGGCCCCGAAAATGGCAGCGAGAAACACAGAAGGAGTGCTGTTAAACGTCTTTGAAAGAACTGAGTTTTAGAAGCTTTTGTCTGCAATTTTTCCCTCTCAAAGGAACAGCCGGATTGCCAAGTTTGTAAAGAATGCCTGATGCATGCTTTTTCTTCAAATACCATAAAAACCGCTTTAGCGATTGCCTAGTCATGCTAACAAATGATAGTTTTTAAAACCCGTTCGAACCTCGGCCCGCTTATGCTATTATCTCGCCTTATGACTCAAGACCCTTTCGGAGACGAACAGCTTCAATTCCCGCTCGACTGCCAATTCAGAATCATCGCTGAGAACCGCGATGCCATGCATTTTGTCATCGAGACCGTTTTGATAGAACAAGGGGTCAAGGCTCCGCTTGAACCCCAGAACTTGTCGCATGGCGGAAAGTACCAATCTTTCCTTGTCATGGTTCGAGTGGAATCAGTCGAGCACATGAACCGGATTGATGCCGCTCTTCGTTCGATCGTCGGCGTTAAAATGGTCCTTTGATGTCCTTCATGTCTGCGCCGCTTTTGGGAATCCACAAACGTCATCTTGAACCGGAGCTCATGGATGACCTTACCCTTGATGAGGAACTTCACCTCCAAGCCTTACGCGGCTTAGAACGAATCAACACGGTAAGCCTTACCGCTGAAACCTTCTGGAAGCCCATCAAAAGCTTTTACCTGAAGAACGGCCGCCGGCCTCTCAGGATCCTGGACATCGCCTCAGGTGCGGGAGATATCCTGACACGCCTGGCTTCGAAAGCTCACCGGGAAAATCTGCCCTTGGTATTTGAAGGGTGTGACTTTAATCCCCGGGCGGCTGAATATGCAAACCTCCGCTCAAAAAAACAGGGCCTCGGTGTTTCTTATTTCGTCCATGATGCTCTCAAGGATCCGGTCCCCGAAAGATTTGATATCGTAATCAACAGTCTTTTTCTGCATCATTTGAGTGAAGGGGCGCTTGAACCGTTTTTTAAAACACTTCAAGCTTCAAGAGCCAGCCTGCTCCTCATCTGCGACCTTAAGCGCTCTCTGGCGGGTTTTCTTCTGGCCTTCGTCGGCACGCGGCTTTTATCCCGTTCGAAAATTGTTCATTGGGACGGGCCCCTGTCGGTGCGGGCTTCCTTTACAACGGCCGAAATCCTGGGTGTCATCCACTCAGCAGGACTGCCGGCTCCGCGCGTTCAGTCCGTTTGGCCTGAGCGCTATTTACTTTCCTGGCAGCGGCCGTGATGTCTTCAACCGTCACATTCGGTCATCCCAACGAAACGCTTCGTCCCGATCTCACTCAAAAAGTTTGGGATTTTATCATCATCGGCGCGGGACCTGCGGGCGGAATGGCTGCTTATTCACTTTCGAAATCAGGCCTCACCATCCTCCTGGTGGATCAGGCGGAGTTTCCCCGGCGCAAAGTCTGCGGGGGGTGCCTCAGCCGCAGAGCTGTCAAAGTTTTGGAGAGAGCGGGACTTTCCGGTTTTCCTGAAAAACTGTCGGCAAAGAAACTTCATACCATACGCTTTTTCTCCGCAGGCAGATCCGTATCTCTTTCAATTCCCGAAGGTGCGGGCCTCTCACGTGAGAGACTGGATGCCGCTTTGGTTGAAGAGGCCCAGAAAAGAGGCGTTGTGTTCGAAGACAGAACCAAAGGGCGCCTGGATCGTGTGGAGAATGACCTTGCTTACGTCCACCTGACCCGCCCTGAGGGCAGGATTGAGGCGCGGGCCAAAATCGTTCTCTTTTGCAGCGGCCTTTCCGGAACACCTGCCGGCGGAAATGTTTCTCAAAGCCGCAAAGTTATTCAAGACTCTCTTATCGGTCTTTCCACGGTTCTGCCTCCTTCGGCCTTGTCTTTAGAGGAAGGCGTCGTTGCCATGATCTGCTCAGACACAGGGTATGCGGGCATCACGAGACGAGAGGACAATCACTGGGATGTCGCAGCTGCCGTACAGCCGGTCTTTCTCAAAGGCGCTGGAACTCCGGGCCGGTGTGTCGATAACATACTCGCGGAAAGCGGCTTTAAAATTCCGAACGGCCTTCATGACGCGGCATGGCACGGGACGCCTCCTCTCACCCAATCGCAGGAAAGGGTTTCCGGGAACCGCTATTTCTTGTTAGGCGATGCTTCCGGTTACGTCGAACCCTTAACCGGTGAAGGTATGACTTGGGCACTCTTGCAGGGGCAGGAAATCTCCGAGCTGCTTGAAAGCCGCCGCTTCCAATGGGACGAATCGCTTGTCTTTTCCTGGCAGAATAAACATCGTCTGCTGCTTCAGCGGCGCATGCAAAGCTGCCGCCTTATCAGTTTGATTATTCGCCGTGCCTGGGCCAGAAATCTGGCTCTCAATCTTTTGCGCGCCGCCCCCTGGCTCGCCCATCCCCTGATCCGTTATATTCATGGAGATTCCAAATGAAAAAAAAGATCCCTTCAAAAAAACCTGTTTGTGTCCTTGCCGGGCTGGGGCTTTCCGTTCCTCGCCACGCGATGACACAGAAAGAGACGGCCCTCACCGCTATGGGACTGTCCAGCTGGAGCGAACAGGAAGAAAAATTCCTGCAGGTTCTGTACCACAAAACAAGGATCCAAAAACGGGGATCTGTTCTTTTCGAGCGCCCCAAGGGTTCTCCCCGGACGGAACAGAATTTCTTCAAACCCCGCAAGCACGATCTTGATCAGGGCCCAGGCACTCAGGAGAGAATGCAGGTTTTTGAAAAAAAAGCCTTTGAGCTTGCCCTGCCTGCCTGCAAAACCGCACTTCGTAACGCCGGATTAAAAGGCAAAGACATCACGCACCTTGTACTTGTCTCCTGCACCGGTTTTTCTTCTCCCGGCCTGGATCTGGCTTTGATGCGTAAACTCCCGCTCAGAAATGACATTGAACGTGTGCAGGTCGGTTTCATGGGCTGCCACGGCGCGATCAACGGGCTGCGCGTTGCCCAGGCCTTGGCAGAACAGAATCCGGAAAACAAAGTCCTGCTCGCTGCGGTTGAGATCGCCTCCATCCATTATGCCTACGGTAAAAACGCAGACTCGCTTGTGGCCAATTCTCTTTTTGCAGATGGATCCGCCGCCTGCGTCCTCACCTGCCGCACGGCCGCCTTGAATGATTGGACGGTTAAGTCAACGGGGTCTTTTTTCTTTCCGGGTTCTCAAGATGCGATGTCCTGGAAAATCGGCAACCATGGCTTTCAAATGCGTCTTTCCGCTCAGGTTCCGAAATTAATTGAAACAGGATTGAAACAGCAGGTGGGCAAGTGGCTGAAAAAGCAGGGATTGGCTTTGAAAGATATCAAAACGTGGGCGATTCATCCAGGCGGACCCAAAGTCCTGGATTCCGCCGAAAAAGGTCTTTGCCTCCCGGAAAATTCCCTTGGAACATCGCGGCTCATTCTCCGGGACCACGGTAATATGTCTTC
The DNA here is from genome assembly GCA_964422635.1 of uncultured bacterium. Taxonomy (GTDB): domain Bacteria; phylum Omnitrophota; class Omnitrophia; order Omnitrophales; family Aquincolibacteriaceae; genus ZLKRG04. Next base: position 19,739 of record CAYRBY010000024.1, on the reverse strand, counting down.
TCCAACATTGCTTTTTATTATTGAACGGCTGAAACGCGCCAGAGCGCCGCTCCCCTGCGTGGGGCTGGCTTTTGGACCGGGGCTGGTCACGGAAGCCGTACTTTTTGTTTAATCTTCCGCTTCGGCGCTGAAATCTACGACTTCCTCATCTTCAATAACCAGCCGGATGTGAATGGGTTTGCAGCAAATTTCGCAGTCGTGGATAAAGTCCTGCTTTTGACCGGCGGTACCATCCACCCGGACAGCAAGCCCTTCCCCGCAATAAGGGCATTCAAATTCAAAATCATTTTCAAGCATCCGCGTCTCCACTCCCCGGCTTCACCAGCCAGCGGATCAAAATAAGCGTCGCTTTTCCCACCAGCCAAACGAGAAAAAGAAGTAGCAGAATTCCCACCAGAATTCTCAGAAAAAAACCAAGAACCAAAAAAAGCGGTAACAGCAAAATACCCAGCACTGACAACAGAGAAATCAGGGCCAGCACAAGCAGCCCCACAAAAAACTCAACCATACTTTCCTCCATAGGAATGCTTTTTTCAAACGCGTTCCTGCAGACAGCATACCTTAAAAAAATGATTCGGTGACGTCTTTTAATGAAGGCACAAGATAGAGGATTGTACCCCGTCTTCATTTATGCTAGCGTGGTGCCCTGTTAACAAGGAGGTGTTTCTATGAAACCGAATATGGGTTCGACACAAATGAAAATCAGGAAGATCCTGGGCGCGATTCTTGTGCTTGCGGCTTTGCTTGCCCACAATGGAATTCTGGGTGTTATTGGAGCGATTCTGCTTGTTTCGGGATTTATGGGGTATTGTCCTCTGTGCAATATCGGGAAAGGTTCCTGCGGGACCCAAGGTACCGATTGCCACGACAAACCCAAGACCGATGAGCCAAAAAAAGATGGAAATGGCGGCTGCTGCGGCGGTCACTAGCTCGCGGTTTTTGAAGACTCTGACCCCGTTTCCTGTTTTCTCTTCTTTAAAAGGGCTGCAGGAACGGGGTCGTTTTTAATACTTTCCACGTCTCGTATTGAAACCCAGCGGGGATGCTCGGGATCAGCATCGGGGACAAAGTAAATCGTGGTTTCTCCCTGTGCCCCAATATGCCCCTTCAGCACGCTCCCATCTTTCAAATGAATCTCCCCTGCAAACGCCTGAAGACTGATAAATAAGAGTCCCGTCATCGTCAGTGCTGAAAAAGATTTCTTCATGGGCCGCGCTTTCCTTTCGTTTGTTTCAGAAAAGAATCAAAAAACGCAGGACGGTCTGAGAAAAAGTTTACTGCCTCGCCCGTCTTGGGATGAACAAAACTGATGCCAGAGGCATGAAGCAAAAGCCTTTCCGATTTCACAACCTTCAGCATTTCATCACGCCATCCGTCCCGGATATAGATTTCAAAAATTTTTTGATCGATATAAATTTTATCGCCAAGAACCGGGTGCCCGATAAAAGAAAAATGGGCGCGGATCTGATGCTTGCGCCCTGTCTCAGGTTTGATCTTAACAAGAGCTGCTTTCAGCCCCTTTTCCAGAACTTCATAATGCGTGACGGCCGTTTCACCCGCGGGATCAGGCTT
>CAYRBY010000024.1:8615-18067 GCA_964422635.1 uncultured bacterium | reverse complement strand
GTTTCAACGTAAAGATCGTCTTCGGAGCGCATCAGGCCTTAAGGGTTTTGATATCGATCACAAACCGGTATCGGACATCCGCCTTGATTGTCCGCTCATAAGCTTCGTTGACCTTGTGAATGGGAATCAGTTCGATTTCCGGTGTAATATTTCTCTCCGCACAGTAGTCCAGCATTTCCTGGGTTTCCTTAATTCCGCCAATCAGCGAGGCCGCCAGTTTCCGGCGCTTCATGATCAGGGAAAAGGCATGGACCTCTGCAGGCTTTTCCGGGACACCCACCAGAGCAAGCGTTCCATCGCGCCGGAGAAGATTGAGATACGTATTTAAATCGTGCGGCGCTGAAACCGCGTCGAGAATAAAATCAAACGAGTTGGCGAGCGGTTCAAACACCTTGGGGTCTTTCGTCACCACAAAACCTTCGGCCCCAAAAGCCTTTGCATCCGGTTCTTTCCCTTTGGACGTACTGAACACCGTCACCTTGGCGCCCATCGCCACCGCGAACTTGACCGCCATGTGTCCAAGCCCGCCCATTCCGATCACGCCAACTTTTTGGCCAGCACACACTTTAAAATGCCGGAGCGGAGAATAGGTTGTGATGCCCGCACAGAGGAGCGGCGCGACCTTTTCCAGCGGAAGCTTGGGCGAAACTTTCAACACATAATTTTCATCCACCACGATCTGGGTGGAGTAACCGCCAAAGGTGGGCGTCTTTTGGTCTTTTTCCGTACCATTGTATGTAAAAGAAATGTGTCCATCGCAATACTGTTCAAGCCCTTCTTTGCAGTTCCCGCATTTCCGGCAGGAATCCACAAAGCATCCCACGCCTACAGCGTCTCCTGTTTTAAAGCGCGTTACTTTCGAACCCGTGCGAACGACACGCCCTGCAATTTCATGCCCCGGCACCATAGGGTAGGCTGCGTTTCCCCATTCGTTCCGGACCTGGTGAATGTCCGAGTGACAGATCCCTGCGTACAAAATGTCGATCAGTACATCGTAGTCGCCTGGCTCACGCCGTTCAAAAGTAAAAGGTTCTAGTTTTGAGGCGGCGGTTTGAGCGGCATACCCTTTTGTCTTAAGCATAAGGAATCTCCCTTAACAGAATGCGATTTTAAAAAATGATTACGCGGTCAAAGGCTTCTGAAGCTCCGGATTTTCAAGCAGACTGCCGTAATGAAAGACCGCACAGCCTCTTGCACCGGAATTCATACAAACAGCCCATTGTTTCTGAAAAGTCTCAGGCTGATCCAAAAGCTTGTAGGCACCAAGCCCTACATTCACTTTTTGAAAGTCCGGCGCGCGGGCCTTGGCTCCCATAATGTTTTCCTCTAAATCCAGAGGATCTACGGGGTAGCTCATCATGGTCACAAAGTTCACCAGCCCCTTTTCAATCCAGCTCGCCCAGTCCTGAAACGCTTCGTGATAAGCACGGGAATACGGGGCGCATCCTGTCGTGGAAAAAACAATTCCGGGATGGAGCTCCCGGGCTGTCTTGGAAAGCTTCTCCACAAGCTCCGTCACCTGCGCGCGCCGCCAGTCTTTCCAGCCCGGCGAATATTCTTCCACATTCTGAATCCCGGTTGCAGCGCTGAAGCGGGCCATATTGCCTTCTGTGTATCCATAAAAAGGATCTTTGTCCGGATAACGGATGTAGTCGAGTTGAATGCCGTCAATTTCAGGGTAGGTCTGAAGAACCTCTCCCAAAAGTTCCGTCAGATACGCCCGGACCCTTTCATCGCCGGGCTCGAGAAAATACTGGTTATCAATAAGGTAATCCTCAATTTTCGTTTTCTCTCCGGGTTTCCGGGTCAAAACACCGGGTCCATATTTTTTAAGAATCGGGGCGTTCTGGTTCGTGCTCAAACTAAGCAGATTCATCCAGGCGTGAACCTGAAGCCCCGCGCCATGAGCCTCCTGGATGAGAAACGCCAGCGGATCCTGCCCTGCGCTTTCCAGCGCCTCACGGTAGGGTGTGTCATCGGAAACCTTTGAGGGAAACCAGGTCTGATCCGACCTGTAAACCTGCACAAAAAGCGTGTCCACACCCGCTCTCTTTGCAAACACAACAAGGTCTTTCATAGCTTGAAGACTCATGAGTGTCTGGGGATCCTGAATCACGGAAACAAAAAGCTGGCGATGCGGCAGTGCTTCTTTTGAAGCCGCTTCTTCTGCGGAAAAAACGGAGGGTGTCGGAAGAATCGTACAACAAAACAGAAAAACAGAAATCCATTTCTTCATCAGAACCCCCTGGGTGTCATGCATTCTAGAATAGTCACTCGACGGGGGCAAGCAGCGGATTGCTTATAAAATCAGTGGGCTTCACGCGCCAGCCGTCATAGGGAGACACGGGGTACTGCGAAGCACAGAAGGCATCCACTACCAGTTCAGAACAGAAATAGGCCTTGTCCAGCTTCAGCCAGGCGTCAAGCGCCGGATTGTCAAACAGCCAGTTGAAGCTGATGGGCATGAATGTGGAGAAGGTATAGAAAACAACAGCTTTCATGCCGTAGCTATAGCCCTTTTTCTCCGCACAAAATTGCAGGATCTGGTCAAAAACTTTTTCATCGGAAATATATTTGTGCCGGAATGCGCGGATTAAAAAACCTCCGCGGAAATAATCCGACAGCTCTCTTTCGATGACACCCGCAGGCTGAGCTTCCCAGACTTTACCGTTCCCCTGATAAATTGCGGCATGTGTCCAAAAACGATGCTTGGGTTTCCGGGTAAGAAGATTCGAAATCTGAATATACCAGGAATAACCGATATCCTGCTTTCCTGTCAGGAGAATATCTCCTTTTTTGAGAAGAGATGCATCGCGGAGTGTTTCCGGATAGGTTTGCCGCGGCGCAATTACAATGAGCCGGAACAGACCGATAGCGAAGGCTGTAAAAAGGAGAATGAAAAAAGAGGAAAAAACCGCCCACACGAGATTCAGACAGAGATGCAGAAAAAACGGCATACAGCTTCACGCTTTCGAGGAGAAGTTTAGCCGGAGAAGGATGGCTTAGAGAACCTTCACCTTTTTCATGGCAAGCTCAATGCGGTTTAAGCCCTCTTCGATCAGTTTCACGTCAAGCGCATAGCTCAAACGGATGTGATCCGGAGCCCCAAACCACTCGCCAAGATAAGTGATGACCTTATATTCCTGATAAAGCACGGTCAGAAATTCACGCGCATTTTTGCATTTGGGAAGAATATAAAAGGCGCCTTCCGGACGCCAAAGGTCAAATCCGAGATCGCAGAACCCTTTATAAATGAAGTCCCGCCGCTCGCGCCATATTTGCTGCTGCTGGCGGATGTATTCCTTCGGCGCTTTCATCGCGGAAAGGGCCATATCCTGTCCTACCAGATTGGTGTTCATGGACGTGTGTGTTTTCATTTCGCAGACATTTTCAACAATGGCTTTGTCCGCGCTCCACAAATACCCGACGCGAACACCGCACATGGCGTAAGTTTTGGAAAAAGAATTCACGGTAATCACGTGATCGCCCTGCAGGTGATAATTTTCGCGCTCATAAATGAGGTCCTTGTAGACTTCATCCGATACCACATAAACGCCGAGTTCGGCCGTGATCTTTTCAATTTCCTTAAGCGTGTTGATGTCTTCCACGCGGCCCGTGGGATTCGACGGTGAATTGATCAGCACCGCGCGGCAGCCCTTGACCTTCTTCTTGAAATCACTGATATCGATACGCCCATCAATCAGATCAGTATAAACCGGCACCATCCCCGCGAGCTCAATAATGGGCGGATACGAGTAATAGTACGGTCTGGGAAGAAGGACTTTCTCGCCCTTGCCCCAGCCGCGAAAAATAAGGTCCAGCGCTTCAGAAGCACCGTTGGTGATCACAAAGTTTTCAGCTGTTGAGCCCGGGTACTCATGCGTCAGAGCTTCCCGCAATTTGAGTTCCCCCTGAATCAGACCGTAGCGCAGATCTTTACGGAGATCGAGTCCCTCAAAGGCCTCTTTGGGCGGCGGAAGGTCGGGCTGTCCGGATCCAAAACTAATGACACCATTGCCCTGCTTACCGATGAAATCTGCCGGGCTTTTCAAACGAAGAGTCTCTGCCATAAAAAATCCTAGTGTAAGAAATAAGAGTGATGAAAAAGAGGCACTATTGTAACTGAATTTTTCTCCCAGGCAATGGAAGAACTCATGCTTTTAACGCACCAGCCGGATTCCATCCTCATCGATGGAAATAAGCTCCTGCCGGAAAAGTGCTCCCAACGCCTTTTTGAACGTCTTCTTGCTCATATGAAACAATCCGTAAATAACTTCCGGCGCTGTTTTATCGGTCAACGGAAGAAATCCGCCCTGCGCTTTCAGCATGGCCATAATTTCGTCAGAGATATCTTCGATCTTCATGGAGCCCGGAGGATTCAGGGAAAGATCTATTTTTCCATCCTCACGGATGTTCTTAATATACCCCGTCCTGCGCGTGCCGCCTTTCAAGGTTTCAAAAACCTCGTGTTCAAGAATGAGCCCCCAATGCAGATGATTCACGATCGCACGCCAGCCAAGGTCCGTCCTGTTGCAAATCAAAAGTGAAACTTCCTGGCCGGGCTTATAGTCCACCGGCGTCTTATCAAGAAACTTGTCCAGCTTTGTCGATGCCACGATCCGGTTCGTGTATTCATCCAGATACACCCGAACAGTCCGCCAATCGCCCACATTCAGACGCCTCTTCTGCTGATTGAACGGAAGAATCAAGTCCTTGGAGAGTCCCCAATCCAGAAAAGCGCCGTAAGAATTGACCGCCACCACTTCCAGGTATGCAAATTCACCGACCATGACATAAGGCTTTTCGGTCGTGGCAATGATACGGTCTTCGGAATCTTTATAAATGAAAACATCCAAAGAATCCCCGACCCTGAGCCCTTCCGGCACATAACGGATCGGCAGAAGGATTTTTTCAAAATCAATTCCGCCCTCCAGATAAAACCCGAAGTCGACTTCCTTGACCACTTCAAGGTGGTTCATTTTTCCAATTTCAATCATCGCAGGCCCGCTATCTCAAAAACTGCTGATACGCCGCCACAGCGAGTTCATCGCAGCGTTCATTTTCGGGATGCCCGGTATGGCCCCGGACGTGTGTAAATTTAATCTTGTGCATCGTTACCAGCCGGTCAAGCTCCTGCCAAAGATCCAGGTTTTTCACAGGCTTATTGCCAGGGAGTTTCCAGCCGCGCAGCTTCCATTTTGGCATCCATTCGGTCAGTCCCTGTCCCACATACTGGCTGTCGGTGACAATCTCCACCGAGCTTGGCTTCTTCAACGCCCTCAACCCTTCAATCACGGCCATCATTTCCATGCGGTTGTTGGTGGTCTCGCGCTCAGCCCCTGACTGCTCAATTTCCCGGCCCGACTTCGGATGGCGGAGAATATACGCCCACCCGCCCGGTCCGGGGTTTCCGCTGCAGCCGCCATCCGTAAACAGTACGACATCGGCCGAAAAATTCGAATGTGAGGTTGTCATGACTCCATGCTCTCCAGGTATTCCCAGCGCTCATACATCTTCGAAAGCTCCAGGGAAAGGGCCTGCATCTGCAATTTAGCCTGCGCGATATCCAGAGGATCTTTCTGATAGAAAGAAGGTTCGGCCATTTTGTTAAAAAGTTTCGTCTGCTCGCTTTCAAGTTCTTCGATTTTTTTCGGAAGCGTTTCTTTTTCGCGCTTTTCCTTGGAGGAAAGTTTCTGTTTTTTCACAGCTTCCAAAACAGCCGTATTTTTCGGCTCTGCCGTTCCCTCCACAACCCGCGGCTGGGGCCTCACGCTGCGCTTCGCTTCCTGCTGCCTCAGGCAGTCATCATAGCCGCCCGCATATTCTCCAATCTCACCGCCGCCCTCCAGCACAATCGTTGAAGTCACTACATTATTCAAAAAGGCACGGTCATGGCTGACCAGAAGCAAAGTTCCCGCATATTCCACAAGCAGCTCCTCAAGAAGCTCCAGGGTTTCAATATCCAAATCGTTCGTGGGTTCGTCCATGACCAGAAGATTCGCAGGACGTGTAAAAAGACGCGCAAGAAACAAACGATTGCGCTCTCCCCCCGACAACACCTTGACCTTGGTGCGGGCACGCTCCGGCGCAAAAAGAAAATCCTGCAAATACGCCATAATGTGTTTTGTCTTGCCGTTGATCGTAACGCTTTCGCTTCCTTCGCTTACATTTTCGGCCACTGTTTTATTTTCATCAAGCTGCTCACGAAGCTGATCATAGTAGGCAATTTTAAGATTGGTCCCCAGCGAGACCGTTCCCTTTTGAGGGACAAGCTGGCCGAGCAGGATTCTTAACAGCGTGGTCTTGCCGCAGCCGTTGGGGCCGATGACACCGATTTTATCGCCTCGCATAATCCTTGTTGAGAAATCACGGATCAGGCATTTGTCGCCGTACGCGTGCCCCAGGTGTTCGGCTTTCGTTACCACCTGTCCCGAACGGTCAGCCTCCTGGGCCTTCATACGAACCTTGCCCATAATCTGGCGCTGGGCACTTTTTTCCTCGCGCATTTTTTCCAGGGCCCGGACACGCCCTTCGTTACGGGTCCGGCGGGCCTTGATTCCCTGACGGATCCAGATCTCCTCCTGAGCAAGCCGTTTTTCAAAACGCGCGCGTTCCGCGGCCTCATTTTCAAGCGCGGCCTGCTTACGTTCCAGAAAAGTCGCATAATCGCAGGACCAGCTCAGCATCTTTCCTCGGTCGAGCTCCATGATCGTAGTGGCCAAATGCTGCATAAACATACGGTCATGTGTCACAAAGAAAATGGTGCCTGCATAATTTTTCAGAAACCCTTCCAGCCAGTCAATGGATTCGATATCAAGATGATTTGTAGGCTCATCCAGCATCAGAACTTCAGGCTTCAGCACAAGAGCCCGGGCCAATAGAGCCCGGCGTTTCTGGCCGCCTGATAGATTTTCAAAAAGGCTTTCCGGATCCAGCTTCATCTGATGAATGACCTCTTCAACCTGACGGTTGGTTTCCCAGCCGTTGGTCCGGTCCATTTCTTCCTGCAGATTGCCAAGCTGACGCATCAACTGCTCGGAATACTCTGTCTGAAGACGGTGGTTCACGTGATGATAATCGCTAAGAAGCTTCACCCTGTCCCCAAGCCCTGAAAGCACCACATCAAAAACGGGGCCCTGAATATCTACGGGAACTTCCTGCGGCAAATGCGTCACCCGGATGCCCTTCTGATAAACAATTGCGCCTTCGTCGACTTTGACCTGACCGGCCATGACTTTCATAAGCGTAGTCTTGCCCACGCCATTACGGCCCAGCAGCGCCACACGCTCACCGGCTTCAAGCTGAAAACTAAGCTTGTCAAAAAGAAGCGGTCCGCCAAAGGCGAGCGATACATCCTGTAAACTGATTAAAGCCATAACTCCCCTGTCTCAAGCTGCCCTAAAATAAAAAAGGCGCTGCCGCTTACCGCAGCAGCGCCTTGAATCACAGGCTCTAAAAAGATTAAAGCCCCATCTTTTTCTTCATCTCGGCGCCTTTTTTCTCTGCGCACTTGGAAGCGCGGGCGGCCGTACGTTCGGCAATAATCTTGTCTTTTTCGAGACCGGACTTGCCAATGGTTGCCAGGCTGTTGCCGAGCTTGTCTTCCTTACAGACATCGCCGCATCCAACCAAGCTAAAAGCTACTGCCAGCACAAACATTCCCATCAAAAAATTTTTCATTTTTTTTCCTTCGTTTTGAGAGTTTCGACTAAGACCCGAAAAGGGGGGAAAAGAGAAACCTGATTCATTATAAACATTTTTCCGCCGGAGGGGAGTGTTATTTCCAGCACCCTTTTTTCCGATCGACGCCGTCAGTCCAGAAAAGCGCCCTGTTTCCGGCCGTTCTGAGTCCTCTTATCATAATCGGAGTCTTCTTTCCGGTATCGGTCAATGATCCGTCCGCCCTCTTGATTGGCGGCCTTTTGAAACTGGGGACAGGCTAGACCAGGGCCTAGACTCCAGAGCTTCTCTTCTATCTCCTGTGCGGCTTTACGCCCCATATCTGCGTGGCCTTCTTCATGGGTCTTCAAAGCCGCATAATACGTTTCCCACTTTTTCACAAGATCCTGAGAAACACCTGCTGGCGGCACCCATCGAGGGAGAAGAAAATCAATATCGAGGTCCGTTTTCACAGAATGAGCGCGGCAGCCGTCTGAAGACGGCGCGTAATCATAATTCCAGGTCACTCGCCAATGGGTGTTCGCATGGAAGTGTTTTCCACCGTCATGAACCCCTTTCTTTTTCATTTCCTTGATAAGTTCTTTTTTAGTTCTTCCTTCAATATCGTAATACTGAACATTCACTTTTTCTCTGGGCGCCGCCAGAACAACAGGGGGAAAAAGGATAGTGAAAACCATAAGCCCCGAAGTGAAAACTCTCATTCAAAATCTCCTCCCGAAGAAATTTTTCTCCGGAGTTTCTTTTTTTCCCCGGTTCTCTTTTTCGCGTCGAGCATACGGCTGCGCGCCTTTTCGGATTTCCTTCTTTTTTGCCGCCGTATCTTGGATGCCAGCATGGCCCTCTCCTGACGCCGCCGGAGTTCCAGTGCCTGGAGTTTTTCAAGGAGAATGCGCCGGGCCGAGGATCTATTAGCAGACTGCGAACGTGCCTGCTGACACTTTACGATCAGCCCGCTGGGCAGATGTTTAAGCACCACACAGGTAGAAACCTTGTTTACATTCTGTCCTCCCGGGCCGCCAGAGCGGACAAAAGTCTCTTCAAGATCTTCTTCCCGAAGGGTTTTCGGGGCTCCTGATAAAGAAATGTTCTTTTTGAGATTCATGGCAGAGGTTCGATCTTAGTAATGCGGGGGCGGAGTTTCTTCGTCAGACCGCTTGATAAACGCGCCGCTTTGCACCTGACTGTGCAGGGATTTAAGCAGCTTTTCGAGCGCGTCCATTCTTTTCTGCTGCTGGATGAGGGCCTCACTCAGCTGTTCAAGGGTTTCTTCCTGAAACGCGGCTTTCTTTTCGAGTTCAATTATTCGCTTTTCCATAGCTTCCCTTGGGATCCAAAATGCTGTGGGTTTAACTTGGCTTTTTGTATTCTGTAGGAATTACAGGGCCTGTCAAATTAAAACCTTTACCCCGATTTCAAAAACACCTCGAATGACTCCACGAATCCGGCAGTAATTTAATTTCTATTTATGCCGTTGTTTTCTGGAGAAAGCATCTCGGCGGTTTCCCGCCAGCGTTTCACAAACCCCTTTTGGAGGCGTTCCATGAATGCAAAACCATCAGTCCTGATTCTTTCAACTGCTTTGCTGAGTTTAAGCGTATTCGGAATGCCTGCCGCAGAGGCCAAGCAAAACGGTCCTGGCGAAGGCAAGGCGGGGCAAGGGTTCCAGGGCGGTCCTCCTCCCATGATGCAAGGCGGTCAGGGACAAATGATGATGGGACCTCAAGGCAGCGGCCAGCAGGGGTTTCAGGGCGGCCCTCCTCCCATGATGCAAG
>CAYRBY010000024.1:0-8515 GCA_964422635.1 uncultured bacterium | reverse complement strand
TTTCAGGGCGGCCCTCCTCCCATGATGCAAGGCGGTCAGGGACAAATGATGATGGGACCTCAAATGAATGGAAGCGGCCGCGGTGGAAACCAGCCTTTTCACCACGGAAATGGCACGAATGAACCTTCCGGACAAAACAGCGGAACACAGCAGATCTCTTAAGACGTCTTTCTCAAACAAAACGCACTGGGCGGGCATTCGCTCAGTGCGTTTTTGCTTTCTACTGAATTAGTGAATAGCGCTTAGGCGTTCCAGCCCCCGTCTACATCAAGCCGGGCTCCCGTCACATAAGCAGAATCGGGTCCCGCCAAAAACGCTACGGCTCCCGCAATTTCCTCTGGCTGGCCATAACGGCCGAGTGCTGTTTGAGATTTCATAAAATCGGAAAACTCTCCGGTTTCAGGATTCATCTCGGTATTGATGGGACCCGGCTGAATCGCATTGACCAGAATCCCCTTTTGCCCAAGGTCCTTGGCCCATGCCCGGCTGAAACCAGTTACGGCAAACTTCGATGCACAGTAAATACTCATGCCTGGACCCGTTGCCCGCTCCCCGAGTCCGCTGCTGATATTGATAATCCGGCTGCCTGGCTTCATAACTTTTGCCGCCGCATTGGAAAGCACAAAAACAGATTCTACATTCACCTTCATGATCCGCTCATAATCCTGACGGTTGACCTCGCCGATCATTCCGGTCTCAAACACCCCTGCGTTGTTCACAAGAATATCGAGACTGCCAAAATCCTTCACAACCTGGCTGATCACCCCTTCGAGAGATTCAGGCTTTGCTGCGTCTGCAAGATAGGCCTTGGCTTTAACACCGAGCGCCAAAAGCTCCTTCACAACAGCTTCCGCAGCAGCCGCTGATTTCCCATAAGTGACCGCGACATTCGCACCTTCTCTTGCCAAACGCCGTGCAGAGGCCGCGCCAATTCCGCGCGAACCGCCTGTCACGAGCGCCGTTTTTCCTTTTAGAGGCTGCATCTTTTTCTCCCGCGTTAGGCGACCGTGACTTCCTTGCAAAGATAAACATCCTGAATAAGGTTGAGCAGCTTGACCCCGTCCTGCATTGAGCGCTGGAATGCTTTACGCCCGCTGATGAGCCCCATACCGCCGGCGCGCTTATTGATCACCGCCGTGGCCGCAGCTTCGGCGAAATCATTTTCACCGGAGGCGCCGCCGGAATTGATAAGCCCGATACGGCCCATATAATTGTTGATGACTTGGTAACGGCAAAGATCGATCGGGTGGTCAGAAGACAAATCGGAATACATCCGCTTGTCGTACTTACCGTAGCCCTTCTTTTCTTTATTAATCGCGTCGTAGCCGCCGTTCAGCGTCGGAAGTTTCTGCTTGATGATGTCAGCTTCGATTGTCACACCAAGATGGTTGGCCTGTCCCGTAAGGTCTGCGCTGGTGTGATAATCCTTATCACCCACCTTGAAACCGCCGTTACGAAGGTAACACCATAGAATGGTTGCCATACCAAGCTCATGGGCGCGCTGAAAGGCAGCGCTGACTTCCTGAATCTGGCGAGTGCTGTGGTCAGAACCAAAATAAATCGTGGCTCCCACCGCAACAGCTCCCATCTCAAAAGCCTGTTCCACCTGGCCAAACATAATTTGGTCATACTGATTGGGCAGTGTCAGCAGCTCGTTGTGATTGATCTTCACGATGAATGGAATTTTGTGCGCATATTTACGGGCAACAGCGCCAAGCACGCCGAAGGTCGACGCCACAGCGTTACAGCCGCCTTCTATGGCAAGTTTTACAATATTTTCAGGATCAAAATATTCCGGATTCGGGGCAAACGACGCGCCTGCGGAGTGTTCAATCCCCTGATCCACAGGAAGAATCGAAACATATCCCGTTCCTCCAAGCCGGCCGTTTCTGCTGATCGCTTCAAGGCTTCTAAGGACGGTCGTCGGGCGGTCCGTCGGAGCCATAAGACGATCCACCCAGTCCGCGCCGGGCAAATGCAGTTTTTCTTTGGGGAATTTGCATTTGTGTTTCAAAAGACTGTCGGAATCTTTGCCAAGGTACTCAGTAATTTTATCGATGTTTGCAGCCATAAAAACTCTCCTTCTGATTATTGAGTGAATCGCGAAGAAAGAAAACTACTGCACTCCGTCTTGTGAATGTGTTAGGAAAATACCGGGGACAGGATAGGGTAAATCGGGAAACCTTCGCGGTCAACGATACTTTTTATGCAAGAGAAGGTTTGGAAGAAGCATTGGACAAACCCCGAGAAGAAATGCTAATTTGTTTTTATATTAATTCATTTCCCCTTACATTAAAATTTTCCCGCGAGGTTTTTCATGCCGTCCCTTTTTGACCCCATAAACGTAGGCGATCTCAGGCTTCCAAACCGGATCATCATGGCCCCGCTCACGCGCAGCCGCGGAACAGGAACAGACGGCCGGGTTCCCAATGACCTTATGGTGGAATACTATGCCCAGCGGGCATCTGCCGGTTTAATACTGAGTGAAGCTACGGCCGTAACCCCCATGGGCGTGGGGTATGCAAACACTCCGGGAATCTGGTCGGAAGAACAGGTCGAGGGCTGGAAAAAAATCACCGCAGCAGTCCATGCCAAAGGAGGCCGGATGTTTCTTCAGCTCTGGCATGTGGGCCGCATTTCGGATCCAATGTTTCTAAACGGAGAGCTTCCTGTGGCTCCAAGCGCTATCGCACCTTCGGGGCATGTAAGCCTTGTCCGTCCTCAAAAGCCATACGTCACACCGCGGGCCTTGAGAACCGATGAAATTCCGGGAATCATCGAAGCCTACCGCAAAGGCGCTGAAAATGCGAAACGGGCGGGTTTTGACGGCGTAGAAATTCATGGGGCCAATGGCTATCTTCTCGACCAGTTTCTTCAGGATGGTTCCAATAAACGGACCGATTCATACGGCGGCCCCATCGAAAACCGGGCCCGGCTGATGCTTGAGGTTGCGGATGCCGCGATTTCTGTTTGGGGTGCCGGCCGTGTAGGCGTTCATCTTGCCCCGCGTTCAGACGCGCAAAGCATGTCGGATTCCAACCGCGCGGAAACTTTTGGCTATGTGGCCCGCGAACTTGGTAAAAAGAAAATTGCCTTCCTCTGCACAAGGGAGCATCTTGGACAGGATCGTCTTAGCCCTTCCTTGAAGAAGGCCTTCGGCGGTGTCTTGATTGCAAATGAAGGTTTCACCAAGGAAAGCGCGGAACAGGCTCTTGCCTCGGGAGAAGCAGATGCCGTTGCTTTTGGACGCCTCTTTATTGCCAACCCCGATCTTCCGGAACGCTTTGCCAAAAAAGCGCCTCTCAACACACCGGATTCTTCCACTTTCTATGTGCCTGGGCCCAAGGGTTATACGGATTATCCGTCCCTTGCCGAGGGTGCGGCCATTCTTTCCTGATCCGTTAAGCCACGGAACGATCCGGAGGAAACGTCTTCCTCTTTCCCCTCTTTGAAGAATCGGATGTTCCCCGGCGGCACAGAAAGCCGGTACTGTTTGACTCCGTTTGCTTCCAGGAATTCCCGCGGATTTTTTTCAAGAAGATACCCGGCCACGACACTGCGAAGACGGCTGAAGATTTGATACCCCTCGGAAGGAATGACACGGGCCGCGCGCAAATCCTGAATCGAAATCCAGCCCGGTTTACTTCTCTTCATTTCGAGCCCAAGGTAATGAAGCAGCCGGAAAAGAGAATCGCTCATTCGAAAACGCTGTCCGTTCAACCGGACGTTGGCCTCTCCCGGTTCTGCCGCGGGAAAAAAATCGATGGTATCGCGGCATCGGCAGCCGGACTGACGCACAGCATTATAGGAAGCCTCAGACTCTGCCGTTCCCAGAGACTGTTTTTCCTGCTGCGCATTCAAAGTAATAATTTGAGTTTTAAATCCGCTCTCCTGCCTCGCACGCAGAATAAGCCTTAGACCGGAATCACCCTGCTCAATTTCAACTTCCTCAAGCTGGCTGCCCCAGCTTTTTTCAAGTGCCGTCAAAATCCGGGCATCGACGCCTAAATGTTTCAGTAACGCCGTATCCATACCGCTCCCCTTTTATTAAAAGACCCGCTTCGGGGTAGCGTCTCTTGATCCTCGGCAAAAAGCGGGGGCAAAGAGGGGCTGTTTCCGCTGAGTCCTGCTCACCTACATCGACATTCGAATCACACCGCAGACTTTTCCAACCAGACGAAAAGCGTTTCCTGCTTTAACCACAATCGGTTTGTAGGCAGGATTCTCGGCCCGAAGCTCAATAAACGCCGAACGCTTGTAATACCTTTTGACCGTGGCCTCACCGTCTACAAGGCAGACTGCAATCTCACCGTTCTCACAGCTTGTTTGAGGCCGGACAACCACCAGATCTCGGTTCAGGATATGAGCATTGACCATGCTGTCACCTTTAACACGCAGCAAAAAACTATCGCGTCCGGCTCCCGCATCCCGCCCCACAATAAAATGCCCTTCTATGTTTTCCTCTGCCAGAATCGGCGTTCCCGCCGCAACCTGTCCGACAATCGGCAGTTTGAACAAACCTTCAGGCTGAACATCGAAACCGTCATCATCAAGAATTTCAATGTCCCGGGCCTTGGGCGAGCGGCGGATGTATCCTTTTTTTTGAAGCACACTCAAATAATCCTGCACGGTTCCGACGGCCCGGAACCCGAAGTGCTCCTGGATCTCATGAAGAGAAGGAAAATTCCTGCTTCGCGCCCGGGTTTTGAGGAGGTATTCAAGAATTTTTCTTTGATTGTCTGTTAAGGGTTTTTTTTCCATACGCCCCCTATATACCATAAATATTTATGGCACTCAAGGGCATAAAAAAAATCTTTCGCGCTTAACCTGGAAAGCCTGCCCAGCAACTGCACCCCCGTCACAAGAAAGCCCCCAAGAAAAAGGAACCAGAAAACCCACCCGGCAGCAAAAAGAAGTTTCAGAGCCTTCTTTTTCAAAACACCTCTGCCTCTGGGCTTTTCTTCCGGAAGACGCCGGATCTGGATCCACTGCACTCCTTGAAGTTGACTGTTCGCAATCATTTCACTTCTTCTGCTCAATACACGGCGGCGCTTGACTTCCATTTGCTTCATAGGACTCTCCTTCGGTTGCTTGCTGTGAATCTGCCGGAAGCATAACGCACAGAACGACAGAGAGACAATCACGGAGGCCTCACGGAGGCAGGCTAAAACCGGAAGCGGTAAATAATGCGCGGAAAAACTTCGACGACTTCCTCAGGTGGATGGTGAAGAGTCCAGCGGGCAATGATCGCCTTATCGATCCCATGGTGAGAGGGATCATTGGGCATATCCCACAAATAAGGAAAACTCAGCACCGCGCTTCTCGCAACACGCATGACTTCGCGGAAGGCGTCTGCCTGCGCATTGCCGAGATGTTCCCAGACCTGAAGTGCAATAACGGTGTCGTAAGCTTTGTCCTTGATGGGCCAAGGAATCTTTGTGATGTCATGCCGGAAAGTAAGCCGGGGAATATCCGTTTTTAGATCTATAACATCGGAAGATTTAAACAGGGGCAGAAGATAGGCTCCAACTTCGAGAATCTTATTAGGTTTATCTTTCATCGCCATCGTTGCAGCAGCTTCAAGATAAGGCCAGCGGTTCCTGTAGTACTTAAGGAAGGGTTTGTATTTATTTTCGATGGCCAAAAACTCAGCGGCCGTCCAGGGAACAACCCCTTCAGCTTCGGCTTTTTTTAGATCACGGGCCATCCGAAAACGGTCGATCTGAGCCAGCATCTGCGCTCCCGGTCCGGAAGGAAATCTCCAGGCCAGTCTTTTGACGCAGGACGAAACAAACCCGATGGAAGCTAGATCCTCCCGAAAGCGACTCCATTTTTGCTTTATCATCGATACCCGCCGCCTGAAAAAACAGCAAATCACTTTTGAGGGCTATTTGTACAAATAGTACACGTCCATCTTTTTTAAAACTAGCATGTCTTATCTTTTCCGATCCTTTCTTTCATTTTGAAGCCCCTTATTTGCCAGGCCGTAAGGGGTCGGGTAACCTTATGCAGCAGGAAAAAACCCCCTGCCCCTATTAATAGATAATGAAAAAAAATCTGCCTCTCAAAATCACGGCCGTTTTGACGGCGATTTCCCTGATGACAGATCCGGGAAATCTCTATGCCGCCACGGGTGTGCCCAAGCCCCTTCCTCAGGCCTCCCCCGCTTTTACAATCCCGGAAACCCTGGGCCAAACAGAAGCGTCTTTTGAGGGGACCTCCGGAAAAACGATTCTTTATATTCAGGACGCGCACGACTCGCTCGAGGCACAGAAGAACATCGCTTCCCTGATTTCAAAGTTTACGGAAGAAGACGGTATTAAAACTGTTTTTGAAGAAGGTTATGAGGGCCCCGTCCCTACAGAAAAATTCTTCGGCTTCATTCAGGAAGCCTCGGCACGGGAAAAGGTTTCAGGATTTCTTCTCGACAAGCTCCGCATCGGCGGGGCGGAATATGCGCATATTAATCGGAAGACGGATTTCAAGCTGATCGGCGCAGACAGTTTGGACAAATACAAAAAAAACATCGCTTCTTTCCGCTTAGCCGTCAAAGAAAATGACGCTATCGCCCAGGACCTCGACACCATTTTGACTGAAATCGAATCTCTGGCTTCCCAGCGTTTTCCAAAGCCCCTGAAGGACTGGCTGAAAATCCGGGACAAACAGGACGCCAGACAAATCGATTTGCTGGACTACCTGAAGCGCGGCATGAAACTTCTTCAGACGTCACCTTCGGGCCTATCCGATGCCGCGGCCGCTATTCCCGGCATAGACCTTTTACTCCGGGCTGAAGCATCAAAGGATGAGGCCCTGGCAGATCAAGCCAAAGCTCTTGCGCCGCAGACGCTTTTTGCGGAAATCTCGCAGCTTGACCTCTTGATCGCTCAGCAGTTTCTGGCCAATGAAAATGACCGACGCATCTTCCATTACCGGGAAGCTTTCCGCCTTCTCAAACGCCTGAGCCAAATGGAAGTCACACCCGCCGAGTATGCGGCCTCAAAGAAAATCATTGCCGGCCTTAACACCCGGGAGCTCGCTGACTTTATCGCACGTGAATCAAAAAAATCCCTGGTACTCTCAAAGGCCTGGGAAACGCATATTCAAAAGGCTTCAGAATTTTACGAGTTCGCTGAGCAGCGCGACGATGCCATTGAAAAAGCGCTCGCGGACTTTCTTCGCAGCCAGGATGAAAAAACCGCGGTTCTCGTCTACGGCGGATTCCACAAAGGCAGTATCGAATCCATCCTTCAAAAACTCGGAATCTCCTGCCGCATCATCAGTCCCCGCATTTCAGGCCCCGACCCTGTGCATGAAGCGTATTACAAGGAATTGATGTCTGTCGGCGTCCATGATTACGAAAAACCCATTCTCCCGGGTTCGGGACTAGCTCCCGGGGCTACACGGCCCCCCTCCCTGTTTGTGGAAACTTTCGGCGAGGCTTCGATCCAAGCCCTTTACAGAACCGTCGAGCAGAACCCCGACACCCCCGTTGAACTTCTTGAGCGTAAAGTCCCAAGGTCAGAGCTTCGCATGATCTCGTCGTATGACATGGAGCAGGCTTTCGGAGATCTCGCCAA
The DNA here is from genome assembly GCA_964422635.1 of uncultured bacterium. GTDB lineage: Bacteria > Omnitrophota > Omnitrophia > Omnitrophales > Aquincolibacteriaceae > ZLKRG04. The sequence goes on along the minus strand of CAYRBY010000024.1, from coordinate 938 downwards.
GACTCCCACTCTAAGCGGCGGGAGAAATGAGGATTTTCTGTATGAAAATGGAAAGAAAGTCGCCGTGATTATGCCTTGGTCAAAGTTTATTTACCGGGCGCTGGATTCAGACGGCCGTGAAATTCCAGACCGGATTTATAAAATCACCCATTACGCGTCAGACAATGAATCTCTTTTTGAAGAGGCCAAAAGGATTTACCGGCTTCAAAAACCCGAAGACGTTCCCGGCGTTTCCAAACTGCAGCGCATCGGAACGCTGAAAAACGGCGGGATGTGGATGGAGCTCAAGGGAATTGCTTCTGCACGTTCGATGGACCGTGAGATTTTCGGCAGAACGCCCCGGCTGTTCGATGTTTTGATCAGGGCCGGAGGTTTATTAAAAGGCATTCACGAACATGGCATTATTCACGGCGACATCAAACCGGAAAATCTTCTCATCAATAGTGCGCAGGAACTTGAATGGATTGATTTTGGGGGCAATTTTACAAGGGGCTACGTTGCGCTCGACGAAGAAAAGAATCCTATTGAAGACAAGACTTCTCCGGACGTGGACATTTACAGTTTTATCATGATTATTGCGCACCTTCTGGATCATCAGATTCAGGCTCAATCCCCGGAAGCCGCCACAACTTTACGCCGTATGCGTGATGAATACCTTCATCTGATTCTGAAGGACTGGACCTTTCAGCGTTTTGAAGAGCTTCTGCAAATCGGTGTCTGGACGGACAAGCTGACACCCCTTCCGCGAAAGAAATGGCCGAAAGACATGTCCGTTATCACCGAAAAACTGACTCAAGACCTTCAGGAGCTGAAGCAAAAACACCCCGAAATGTTCAAGACCGCCTTTGATGATGAAAAGAAACTGATTCACGCAAGCGTCCACTCGTCCGAAAGTAAAGACACCGCCGGGAAGCTTAAAGAGCTCCTGGATACCCTGG
>CAYRBY010000023.1:15711-26335 GCA_964422635.1 uncultured bacterium | reverse complement strand
ACATAATTCGAACGATCTGTGCTGGAAACTGCGGCGGTGGAAGTTTCGGCTTCCGCAAAACCCTGAAAACCCGCAAGGGTGATAACACTTACTGCTAAAATCAAACTGCGACGGCAAAACATAAATTCCTCCTGAATGGGTTGATAAAGATGAAAGAGTCCAAACATCTTCTCTTTCACTCCTTTAGACGCCTGAGAGAAGGGATTTGTTTGATTTTATTAAAATATTTTTTGTTCGCTTAAGTAGTTGAATTTAAAAAGGTTGTGCTTGTGCGGAGTCTCAGAAGCTTGGGCTGGCGTACAAACTTTGATCAAGAAGCGGTTCTGGGATTGAAAAGCTCAAGCTGGCGGGGGTGTTTTTTACGGTTCATTGTCATTTGAAGCATGACAAGGAAGCTGGCAACGGCCACAACAGCCCCCTCCATGTCATCTTTGACGTCCATAATATCCGGAGTACGATCCGGGGTAAAAATCTGGGCGACTTCGGATAAACCGCCGCAGATAAAAGTCAAAAAAAGAGCAAGAAAACAAGCCATTCCCAGGTTCATGCGGTTGAAGCGAAAATACAGACAAAGCAAAAAACAGAAAATCCCATAGGCTACCGCATGGGCCAAGGGAAAAAAGGCATAGCTTTTCAAAAAAAGCAGTGCTGTTTTACTGGGCTGAAGAGCCAGAAAAATAAGAACAACGGCAAAGCCGATAGAGGACCAGAGAAGACTTTTTTTGCGGGTCTTGATACTAAACACGGAAAACAACCTGCTTCCTTATTTCAAAGGCCTGTTCGCTGCTTTTCAAAGTATGCTTGCCAGCTTTAAAAAATGCAAATGCGGCGCAAGGCCTTCTTTTCCCATGTTTTCTGTTGCTGAGCCCGGGCTGTTTTCTGATATAATCCGCTCCGGATTAAATCATTCTCGCCTCTTATAAACTCAAGCTCTATTGCATGTTAAGGAAACCCTGATGCTCAAAATCGTCCAAACCATTGCCCGGGAAATTTCTGTTACTGAAAAGCAGGTGGCTGCGGCGGTCCTCTTGCTGGACGAGGGCTCTACAGTTCCATTTATTGCGCGTTACCGCAAGGAAATGACCGGGGGCTTGACCGATGATCATCTTCGCGTGTTGTCCGACCGCCTGGAATATCTTCGCGACCTTGAGAAACGGCGTGAGGCGATTCTTGAAAGTATTCAGGAGCAGGGGAAGCTGACAGACGATTTAAAAAAATCCATTCTCGCCGCAGAGACCAAGGTTCAGCTTGAAGACCTTTACCTTCCTTATAAACCCAAGCGGAGAACCAAGGCTCAAATCGCCCGCGAGGCGGGACTTGAACCCCTGGCGGAGATGCTTCTTAAAAACCCCTCCCTCAAACCAGAAGAAGCAGGACTTGCCTACGTCAACGCTGAAAAAGGCGTTGCCGATCTTAAATCGGCTCTTGAAGGCGCTCGTGAAATTCTCATGGAACGTTTTTCGGAAGACGCCGCTCTCTTGGGCCGCCTCCGCGAAAAACTTTGGGAAACAGCCACGCTTTCTTCCAAGGTCATGAAAGGCAAGAATGAAGAGGGTATTAAATTTCTGGATTACTTTGATTACCGCGAACTTCTGAACAAAATTCCTTCGCACCGCACGCTGGCTCTCTTGCGCGGCCGTCAGGAAGGCATTCTTCGGCTGACCATGGAAATCACGCAGCTTGATGAAACACCCGCCGCCGCAGCTTCCCGCTTTACGGATGACATCGCTAACCATTTCGGCATTGCTGACAAAAAGCGCCCCTCAGACCCGTTCCTTCTTGAAGCTGTTCGTCATGCCTGGGAATTTAAAATCTTTCTTCATCTTCAGGCTGAACTCATGATCCGGATCCGCGAAGCGGCTGAAGAAGAAGCCATACGGGTTTTCGCCGAGAATTTAAAAAATCTTCTTCTGGCCTCGCCCGCCGGCGCCCGCGTGACGATGGGGCTTGATCCGGGCTTCCGTACAGGCACCAAGGTCGCCGTGATCGATAAAACGGGAAAAGTCGTGGCCACGGAAACCATTTATCCGCATCCTCCGCAAAATGAAAAAGAAGAAGCCATGGAAGTGGTGCTGAAGCTGATCAAAAAGCACCAGGTCGAACTTATTGCCATTGGGAACGGAACGGCTTCCCGGGAAACCGACCGCTTTGCCATTGAGACCCTTAAGGAATGTCCGGAACTCAAGGTGCAGAAAATTGTTGTCTCTGAAGCGGGCGCCTCTGTTTATTCCGCATCTGAAATGGCCTCGGCGGAACTTCCGGGGCTGGATGTCTCCCTTCGCGGCGCCGTATCTATTGCGCGCCGCCTTCAGGATCCGCTGGCGGAACTTGTAAAAATTGACCCCAAAGCAATCGGCGTCGGTCAGTATCAGCACGACGTGAATCAAAGCAGGCTCGGACAGATGCTTCATAACGTGGTGGAAGACTGCGTGAATGCTGTCGGTGTAGACGCCAATACAGCCTCTGTCTCTCTACTATCCTATATTTCGGGACTTTCCCCGCGTGTCGCAAAAAGCATCGTGGATTTCCGCAATGAGAAGGGTTCTTTCAAGAATCGCTCAGAGCTTCAAAAAGTTTCGAACCTGGGACCCAAGGCTTTTGAACAAGCCGCCGGTTTTCTGCGCATTACCTCAGGAACCAATCCTCTGGACATGTCTGCCGTTCATCCGGAATCTTATCCGGTTGTCGAGCGTATGCTGACGCATTTCAAGACAGACATTAAAACTGTGATCGGAAACCGCGACTTCCTGAAAAAAGTAAACCCCAAGGATTTTGTGGATGAAAAAACGGGTATTCCCACGGTGACAGACATTCTCGCGGAGCTTGAAAAACCAGGGCGTGATCCCCGCCCTGAATTCAAGACAGCCTCTTTCAAAGAGGGTGTGGAAACCATGGAAGACCTCAAACCCGGAATGGTGCTTGAGGGCGTGATTACAAACGTGGCAAATTTCGGTGCTTTCGTGGACATCGGCGTTCACCGCGACGGCCTTGTTCACATTTCAGAGCTTGCCAGCCGTTTTGTGAAGGATCCTCACGAGGTCGTAAAAACCGGGCAGGTGGTCAAGGTGCGGGTATTAGAAGTAGACAAGGCGCGCCAGAGAATCACGCTTTCACTTCGTCTGGAAGGCGGTGTTTCACAGCCGCGGCCGCAAAATTCAGGGCCGCAAAGAAATAACAAACCTCAGCCCGTGCCTCCTTCGCGGAACTTTAATTCCATCCGCATTGTCAGCTCACGCTAAAGGCACTTCCTCGTCGACTTTTTCATAGAAGGCTTTTACCTGATGGTCTGCTCGGATGGAATGCACATCCCAGCCCATCAGGGTAATGCCTTTGGCAGAACGGGCACGGCTTAAAGCCACATAGGCCTGCCCCGGCTCCCAAAGCTGCTTCAGACTTACGTGCAGCCTCTCCAGCGTTGTTCCCTGAATCTTGTGGATCGTGCTTGCATAAGCAAGGTTGACGGGAAAATTACGCGCGTAGGCCGCCTCGTCACCTTCGTCATCCAGAACCGTAAACGCAAAGGGTTCAATTTCAACCGTCCGGTGTCCGAGGTCAATGGTCATGGTATTTTCCGCGATTTCTTCCACTCGCCCTACGGTTCCATTCACGTACCGCTGTTTGGGGTCATTGACGCGGAGCATGACGAGCGCACCCTTTTTCAATTCCAGCGAAGGCGGAATGGGCGCATCACGCATCAAACGTTCAATATAACGCTCATCGCCTCCGTACTCGGTCTCAAGTTTAATCAACGGTTCCCGGATTTCATCAAGACGGGCCTTGTTAAACGCATCGGTTTCTGCGCGGCGGGGAAAAAGATGCGGCACATCACTTTCAATTTCCTCGGGCTGCGCAAGCTTGTCATTTAAAAAAGCATGCACGCGTTCTGTGACGCGCCCCCATCGGATGTCTTCCAGAATATCGAGAAATTCCGCATCATCTGTCCTCTTCACTTCGTTCAGCGTCACACGCTTGAACGCAGACCGGATCCAGGCATTACCAAGGAAGCACCATTCCTTCTCCGCATTTTTACTGATCGGAGGGAGCTGGGCAAAGTCACCGACCGCAATAATCCGGATGCCTCCCCAGGGTTTCTCGCTGTCGCGCACCTGCCGGGCAATGCATTCCGCTGTATCCACGGCCTCCCGGGAAAGCATCGAAATTTCATCGATGACAAGTGTTCGGGTGTCCTTGATGCGCTTGCGCAGACGGCCATTACGGATCGCGCGGTCTACCACCATGTGCAGGCCGCCCTGCATAATGCCCAAACCGAAAAAACTGTGAAAGGTCCGCCCGCCGACCAGGATTGCAGCAGCTCCTGTACTGGCGATAACGGGAATTTTTTCAGGCATAAATTTGAGGTATTCGGAAATGAGGTAACTTTTGCCTGTACCGGGTCCGCCAGTGAGAAAAATATTTTCGTCGCTGCCAAGCAGCAAGCGCATGCCGGCTTCCTGGGAAGGTGTGAGGGGAAACCGGGTCAGCATGGATTAGCCCATCCTGTCGTGCAGAAATTCCTGGAGACTTGAAACCTGGTAATAAGGGTTATGCTTCTTTTCTTTCCCGATCGTGGAAACCGTACTGCCATCGTCGGAATAATTATGGCCCGGAAGAAGGATGACATCATCGCCCACTTTGGAGAGCGTCTGCAGGCTTTCATACATTTGTTCGGCGTTACCACCGGGGAGATCGCAGCGTCCGCAGGCATTGATAAAAAGCGTGTCGCCGGATATCAGGTGGTTTTCAACCATAAAACACTGCGATCCGGGCGTGTGTCCAGGTGTGTGCAGAAAGGTAATCGTGAAATCGCCGATGCGGATTTTGTCCCCTGCGTCGACTGCTGTCAGTTCTTTCTGCAAGCCCTTGAAATACGGAATTTCGTTTTTGTTCACGTAGACCCGTCCCCGGGTCCTGGCCAAAAAATCAGGCACGCCATTCGAGTGGTCTCCGTGGCCGTGCGTCACAAGAGCACCGGTAACTTTCATCTCATCTTCTGCCGCAACCTGAAGGACGCCCTCCACATCCCAGGCAGGATCGACCATCAGGCATTCTTTTTTCTCAGAGTCGCCAATGAGATAAATAAAATTCTGCATGGGGCCGACTTCCAGCTGGCGCAGATAAAGTTTAGGTGCGTTCATAGAAAATCGCATCGATCCTTGGGTTAGCCTCACGGAGATTTTGAATTTCAACCTCTTCAAAGTCTGCCGGAATTTCCGGGTAAAAAGCATCGCCCTCATAATCCGCATCGATTCGCGTTACATAAAGCCCCTGCACGGCACCCAGTGTTTCCCGGTAAATCTCCGCGCCTCCTATGATATAAGCTTCCGGAGTTTTCACTTCCTCAAGCGCGGCTTCAAGTGTTTCAAAGAACCTTACATTTCCGCTTCGATCCTCCAGCATCGATTTAACTGTTTCGGCGCTAAAAGAGGGCAGGAGCTCAGCTGGACGGCCGCTCGTAAGCAGCTGACGGCTGAGAATAAAGTTGGCACGGTTGGGGAGCGCACGGCCAATACTGTCAAAGGTTTTGCGACCCATAATCACGGTGCTTCCGGTTGTCAGCTGTTTGAAATGCTTGAGGTCTTCGGGAAAATGCCAGGGAAGTTTATTGTTCTTGCCGATCACGCGGTTCCGCGACATGGCCACCACATGATAGACTTCCGGAACGCTCATACGGCAACCTGGGCTTTGATCGCAGGGTGCGGATCGTAGCCCTCAAGCGTGAAGTCCTCGTATTTGAAATCAAAAAGATTCTTCACCGCCGGATTAAGACGCATCAGCGGAAGCGGTTTCGGTTCCCGTGAAAGCTGCAAATTGACCTGCTCGAGATGATTGAGATAAATATGCAGATCTCCGAAGGTGTGTACAAATTCTCCGGGTTTCAGGCCTGTCACCTGGGCAAGCATAAGAACCAGCAGCGCATAGGAAGCAATATTGAACGGCACACCCAAAAAGGCATCGGCACTGCGCTGATAGAGCTGACAGGAAAGCTTTCCATCTAAAACGTAAAATTGGAAAAGGCAGTGGCAGGGCGGAAGCGCCATTTTGTCCACATCTCCAGGATTCCAAGCGCTGACAATCAGCCTGCGGCTGTCGGGGTTTTTCCGGAGTGTTTCCACGACTTGGGCAATCTGATCCACAACACGGCCATCGGCGGTTTCCCACGAGCGCCATTGTTTGCCATACACAGGTCCAAGATTCCCCTCCGCATCCGCCCATTCATCCCATATTGAAACGCCGTTTTCTTTGAGATAGCGGATGTTCGTATCGCCTGTCAAAAACCATAAAAGTTCGTGGATCACTGATTTCGTGTGGACCTTCTTTGTGGTTACAAGAGGAAATCCTTGCGTTAGATCATATCGTGTCTGATACCCAAACGTGCTGATGGTACCAGTGCCGGTGCGGTCTTTTTTCTCGCTTCCATACTTAAGAATATGTCGAAGAAGGTCTTGATACTGTTTCATGATCACTCCAGAGGGATTTAAAAACGGAAGGTATTATACCCCGCTTTGCGGGCCGCCACTACCGCAAAGTCGAAGGTTTTTTAGACCGCGGGAGCAGGTTCCGCGGGCACTGGCACGGCATCTGCCGGAGCTTGCGGGGCGGGGGCTTTCCCAGGTTCTTCAAGCGCCGAAAACAAGGCCTTGAAAGATGTTTCAGGCAGACTGAAAATTCGGGGATCTCCCTTCACGCGAAAAAGCCTTTTGTCCCCGGCTGAACTTTCTGAAAATTCTAAAATCCATTTTTTTTCATCCTTACCATGAATTTCTATCTGATACGGTGCGGGATCGGGAAGGGCACCGTCTTTTGCAACCGCTGCATCGTAGTCCATGTCTTTAAGCACTGCTGCGATTTTTTGGAGGCTTTCTTTTTTATCTTCGGTCTGTCCAAGAAAGCGCTCCTGACCCTCATGCCGGATCAGCGCCTCCTGAACATCTTCGCTTTCAAAGCCGAGAGGATTGTCTTTAAAAAAATGCCTCTGCCACACGTCTAGCCGTTTGACATGATAGAGTGCGATTTCAAAAACTGCAGGGTCTTCCGAGGTCTGGAGATAATAGTTTTTTGTCTCGCCGCCCGCCTCGCTTATTTTGTACTTCACGGTGTCTCCCCCTTGAAGAATCAAGGTCACTTCAAGAAGAGGCTTATCCATCCCGTATGACCCGGCAGGATCAAGCGCACGAAGAGCCTGCGTCCCCGCAATCATCTGAAGAAGATCTTCAACTTTCTGCGAGTCTGGCTCAAAGGCTGGGCCTTCCTGCTCAAAAGCCCAGAAAGTTTTCTTTTCCTGATCTGTTCCGGTTTCTTTTTTTACAAGCCCAAAAGATGCCCCTTTGCTGCTGCCGTCACGCGCGAACTGAACACCCTGAACAGATTCCACAGTGCCCTTTTTGAGGAGTCTGAGATCATTCCAGAAGCCGGCTTCCCAGGAGAAGGGCTGTCCCTGAACCGCTTTTGCACCCAATGCTTCCAGAAGGGGCCGGTCAATCACATAGACCTCCGAAGATCCAGCTTTTCGAACAAAGGAAACACGGCCTTCGGGCGAACCTGTTCCTACGAGCATTTCAAAAACAGGTTTCCCTTCTTTATCCAGGAGCTCCACGCGGATAGCGGCTTCATCCTGAAGGCCATAGTCCGTGAGCAGAGCGGGATCAGAGGAGCGCATTTCGCCGCGAAGCCCTCCAAGCTGTTCCAGCAGCGCTTCGACGCGGTCCCCGTTGGCATGCGATCCCCACTGCGATGCAAGAACCCAAACATTGTCTTTCTTCTGCATTTCTTCTATTTCTTCGCCCCTTTTAAAACGAACAGTCTCCACCTGCGTCTTATCAAAAGAAAGCTCCAGGGGCCTCGTAATCTCAAACGCAAGGTTCTTGGGCTGCTGAGTTTTTTTGTAAACAATGACCCCTGCAAGAAGCGCAAGGAGGACAGCAAGAAAAATAAGTTTTTTCGGCTGCATGAGGAAAGCTCCGGATCCTAGACGGTCAGGGTTTTAAGATAGTTTTGTTTGGCACGGTTTCGAAGCCAGATTCTTACCGAACCGGCCGCGACAAGCACTGCGGGCATAAACAAGGTAACAAAAAGACGCCAGCCTAATTTTTCTTCTGATGAAATTTTTCCGAGTGTTGTATCCGAAGACTGTTTGGAGCGGATTTCAACAAGTTCATCGCCCAGCGTCAGCACATCCACGCTGTTCAGAAAAAAGGCTCCGTGTCCGCCGGCCTGAAGCAGCTGCCTTTGAAAAAGGGAGGCGGCACCCACAAGCACCAGTTTTCCAGGGGCTGATGCAACGGGCGCGGCCAAGGTTTCCTCTTTTTTGGCTTCAGCATTTTCAGGCCCCGGCGTCGAGGGCCAGGCGGGAACAGGCTTGCCTGCCGTGACATCCGGGAAAATACCCTGAGCCATCACAGCAAGGGGCAGCGGCCCTTTGCGAACCGCTTTGCTTGAGTCAAAACTATGCAAATTAAAACCGCCCGGCAAAAAGGGAACGGTCCAGGATTCCGGACTTGAATGAAAGAGCTCGGTCACGGAAAGTCCGGAAGCTTTGATTTTTTCTGCATCTAATTTCAGCGCACTGCCCCAGAGGTAAAACATAGCGGGAAGACGCGAGCTGATCGAAAGGCTCTGATTCATTTGCTGCGATCCCACCACAATTTGAATGGGCGCCTTGACAGGCACCGAGACTGCAAAGGGCCCAAACTGTGCCCCGCCCGGAATGCTCACCACTTCATTTTGTTCATCAGCAAGAACATCCGTGTCCACCTCGAGTCCCCAGCGGCTGAGAAGGTCGTTGATCTCAGGCTTTTTCTCACGGCCGGTAATCCGAAGCCTGCCGTCCGAAGGGTCATAATCGAATTCATAATTCTGGACGGCCATCAGAACAGAACCGCCGGAGGAAAGAAACCGCGCAATTTCATATTTCTGGCGTTCGTTGAAATTCTGCGGTTCAAAAACCAGAAGCGTTTTTGTCCCCTCGGGAATTGCACCGTCATGATCAAGAGCGATACGTTCCGTTTTGTAGCCTTCGGACTCAAGCGCCGGAGCAATAAGCTCATAACGGTCATTTCGGTATTTGTCCGGCAGCTGCCCGCCGCCGATTTGAGCGAGAAGCGCCGCCATTCCTGGATCGACAGCGGCTTCTTCATACGGAGCGACCACCGCGATCGGTTTCATTTCCGGAAGCGTCATGCGGAAGATTTTTGAAACGACCATGTATTCGAGATTTGAAAGGCTCTCGGGCATCAGTCTGGGCAAAATGTCTTCAGGCTTTTCCTTGTAGGAAAGGCTGAGGGACGCATAAATCAGCTTCACGCCAACTTCATCAGATTCGATGGATTGAACCTGAAAGGGATGAATGCCTTTGGCTTGCACCTGCTTCTCAAGGGTGTCTGCGCCTTCCGCCGGCGCGTTTTCATCGAGCGCATTGTCCGCCTCAAGGTGATACACCTTGTATTGGAATTTTCCCTGAGACGCGATCTTGAACTCATCCAGTTTTCCCGTGATGTCCTGCTCAAGGGTTTTCATGCCAGCCGGCATTTTATCCACAGAAGAAATATAAAGCTTTGCCGTGACCGGTGCTTTAAGACTGGAAAGTGTTTTTTTTGTTGCGCTGGAAACCGTGTAAAGACGGGCGTCCGTCCAGTCGAAGCGTCCCAAGGCAGCATCGCCCATAGCCCAGTTCGAGAAAAGGAAAATTCCGGCGCTGAGAAGTGCGGCTGAGACAAAAAAGGTCTTGGCCTTCGGGCGCATGCGGCCTTCCAGCCAAAGACCGTTCAAAAGAAGAAAAAGCGCGGTTCCAATAACAAAATAAAGAAGGTCCCGAAAATCAATCACTCCTTTGGCAAAGGATTCATAGTGGCCGGCGGCTCCGACAAATTTTGAAAGGAAGGTGCCAAGCCCCGGCGCCCAGCCGTCAATGGGAATACTGAAAAAATCCATTCCAAGAAAGTAAAGGGCAAAACAAATCATCATGGCCGTAATAAATGCCACGATCTGGTCCTGAACCAAGCCCGAAACAAAAATGCCGGCTGACAGAAAGAAAGCTCCCAGAAAAAGGGCTCCCGTGTAGCCGCCCCAAATAACGCCCATATCGGGCATCGCGAGAGCTTTCAGCATAACGGGCACAGGAAATGTCGCGGCGAGCGCGGTTCCATAGAAAACGAGGCTGGCGAAAAATTTCCCAAGCACGAGCTCATGGGTGGCCATGGGGAATGTCAAAAGAAGTTCCAAGGTGTTGCCGCGCTTTTCCTCAGCCCAAAGACGCATAGTGACGGCGGGCAAAAAAACAGCAAGAAGAAAAGGCAGGGTTAGAAACAGCGGACGCATATCGGCTTGTCCGACAAGAAAAAACTGACTCATAAACAAGCCGCCGTTCATCAGCACAAAAACAATAATGAAAATATAGGCTACAGCGGAGTTAAAATACGCGGCCAGTTCCCGGCGGAATATCGTCAAGAGATTAGACATGGACTTCCCTCCTTGCGGCCGGACGGAGAAAGCCGATGAAAATGTCTTCCAGCGTAGGGTTTAGTTTTATTTCGCCCTTCGCGCGGACCTCTGCGGCCAGTTCTTTTTGTGAACCCTGCGCCACCACTCGGCCTTCATTCAAGATGACAATGCGGTCGGCCATGGCTTC
>CAYRBY010000023.1:0-15611 GCA_964422635.1 uncultured bacterium | reverse complement strand
AGTTTTTTTCCTTTAAGGCCTCGCGCTTCACCGACAAAGCGCAGATATTCTTCCACCTGCATGTCAGGATATAAGGGCGCTGTTTCTGGCAGATATCCCATCAGGCGCCGCACCCTTTCGGCATCTTTCTGAACATCAAGACCTTCTACTGTCACCGTTCCGGCTGTAGGGTAAAGATAGGTCGTTAAAATACGCATCGCGGTTGTTTTGCCCGCACCGTTGGGACCGAGAAGACCTAGAATTTCTTTTTCGCGGACTTCGAAGGAAACATTGTCCAGTGCCTTGAACGCACCGTAATGCATGGTAAGGGATTGCACTTGTATCATGTCCAGAGCTCCCTGGTTAGAGGTTAGATTTTAGCACCGGGGTCAAGCTGGCCCGAGAGGGTCAGGAGCCCTGTTTTTTCAGGCTTGAAAAAAAATCATTCCCTTTGTCATCGCAGACAATAAATGCCGGGAAATCCTTCACTTTAATTTTTCGGACAGCTTCCATACCGAGGTCTTCGAAATCAAGGATCTCAACGGCCAGGATATTTTCTTTGGCCAGAATCGCAGCAGGTCCGCCGATAGAGCCGAGATAGAATCCCCCATATTTTCTGCAGGCTTCCGAAACCTGCTTTGAGCGGTTTCCTTTGGCCAGCATAATCAGAGATCCGCCATGTGCCATAAATTCATCCACATAGACGTCCATTCTCCCTGCGGTGGTGGGACCAAAGCTTCCGGTAACCATGCCCTGGGGCGTTTTCGCGGGTCCCGCATAATAAACCGGATACTTTTTAAAATATTCCGGCATGGGTTTGCCGTCATCGAGCATTTTTTTAATCCTCGCATGAGCGACGTCGCGCGCGACGATTACGGTGCCTGAAAGCAAAAGCCTTGTTTTGATAGGGTATTTTGACAGCTCCTTGAGAATTTCGGGCATGGGCCTGTCGAGATCTACAGCCACAGGTGCCGACAAGGCAACGGTTTTTTCGTCCGGGATAAACCGCGCCGGATTTTGTTCAAGCTGTTCGAGAAACAAACCTTCTGATGTGATTTTGGCTTTGATGTTCCGGTCAGCGCTGCAGCTCACACCGAGCCCCACAGGACAAGACGCCGCATGGCGTGTCATGCGGATCACGCGCACATCGTGTGCAAGGTATTTTCCCCCAAACTGCGCGCCAATTCCTGTTTCCTGCGCCATTTGGTGAATTCTCTTTTCCCACTCCAGATCGCGGAAAGCCTGACCAAGCTCATTGCCTTTTGTGGGCAGTTCGTCGTAATAGCCGGTCGAGGCGAGCTTCACGGCCTTCAGGGTCGCTTCGGCACTCGTGCCTCCGATAACCAAAGCAATATGGTAAGGCGGACAAGCTGAGGTTCCGAGTGTAAAAAGTTTTTCACGGAGAAAGGCTTCGAGCGATTTTTCATTCAGAAGTGATTTTGTTTCTTGATAGAGAAAGAATTTGTTTGCTGAACCTCCACCTTTTGCCAAAAAAAGAAACTGGTATTCACCGCCTGGAACGCTGTGAATCTCGATCTGCGCAGGAAGATTAGTTCCCGTGTTTTTTTCTTCGAACATGGAAAGCGGCGCGAGTTGTGAATAACGGAGATTGCGTTCCTGAAAACATTCAAAAATTCCCTGTGAAAGATACTTTTCATCTTTCACACCCGTGCGGACATCTTCGCCTTTTTTTGCAAAAACGACAGCTGTGCCCGTGTCCTGACAGCTCGGAAGTTCTCCCTTTGCTGCAATCGCAGCGTTCTTAAGAAGCGTCATGGCTACAAAGCGGTCGTTTTCAGAAGCTTCAGGGTCTTCGAGAATGGCTGCAAGTTTTTTCAAATGACTTGCGCGCAGCAAAAAAGAAACGTCTCGCAGCGCTTCCTTGGTGAGAAATACGAGAGCCTGAGGGTCTACTTTTAGAACGTCTCGATCTCCCTGTTTTTCCAGAGTGACGTACTGGGATGTCAAAAGACGGTACTGAGTTTCGTCGCGTTGAAGGGGAAAGGTCTCTTGATATTGAAAATTCAGCATAGGCCATTACTCATTTTAAATGAATGGGTTACGATAAATGATCCAATCGATATATTATTTATATTAAATAAAATATTGATTTTAAATTAATATTTTGTTACCTTTCATCACCCATCTCACTGGGAAATAAGATGCAAGGAGCAACATGTATGAAACCAAGAACACTTATTTTTGCATGGGCTGCACTGTTTCTGGGCTCAGGCGCTTCGCTGTCCCACGCTGCCGTGCTAACCCAAACCATCAACTTCGATCCGCCCAGGGCAATCGTGGATCAGACCTCAGGAAACAATGCCGACTTCACTTACGAGCATCTTCTTTCCGGGTGGTCCTCCGCTAATTTCACAGCGCTTAGCGGAAAACTTGAGCTTACGCACACCGGAAACTCGAACACGGGACCCACGCAGGAAATTTGGTCAATCTTTAGCGGGCCAACCCTGATCGGAACTCTTGGTTCCAGCGAAGGCCTTAAAAAAACAGACTCTTGGCAGCTTCCGGAAACTGTTCTTGCGGCCCTGACTTCAGGAAACCCTTGGCGCTTAAGCCTTTTTCTTTCCGAACGAACCTCTTTTAATTCAGAAAGACTGGATCTTATCCGCTCGGAGTTGTCCGTAGAATACCAGGCAAAGAACAAACTTCCGGCTGCACCGGCACCTTCTGTTCCTGAACCCCATTCTGCATTATTACTGGGAGCAGGAATGATCGCTGCGTGTTTTACGAGCGGCGTCTTCCGAAGAGTCTCAAAAGCAAAAGAAACATATTAATAAAATCCAGATACAGCGTCAGCGCGCCAAGGATTGCGAGCTGCTCCGGCGCGCCTTCGGCCCGCATATGAATTTGCTTGAGCTTCTGCGTGTCGTAGGCCGTGAGCCCGATAAAAAGAGCGAGACCGGCATAAGTGAGGATCCAGTAAAACGCGGGTGACTGAAAAAAAATGTTCACTAGACTCGCAATAACAAACCCAATGAGTGCCATAAACAGAAAGCCTCTCAGGGATGTCATGTCTGTTTTGGTCACCCAACCGAAAAGGCTGACTGCGGCAAAAGATCCGGCGGCAATGAAAAACGTTGATGCAATGGAGGCTTGGGTATACACCAGAAAAATATACGACAGCGTTAGTCCGTTGAGTCCGGAGTAAACCAGAAATCCTGCGGTCGCAGCGCGGGGTGACAGTTTAAGAGCCTGACTCGAAAGCCAGAGGACCACACCGAATTCCACAAGCAAAAGCAAAAGAAAAAGCCCGCTGTTAAGAGCGCGCATCAAGGGCATATTGCCCGATGCCCAGTAAGCAACAAATCCTGTAATAGCCAAGCCGGCAGCCATCCATTGATAAACACGCTGCATATAACTCTGCGCCACCGCCTGCGGGGAATAAGCATTAGAACCGTTCATCACTGACCTCCTTGTAGAACTCAAAGCAAACGACTCGGTTGCGAAAAATCACATCCTGTGATAAACAACCTTTTCTTTAAAACTGTTCTCTATACTATCACGACGTTGCTTTTGAGGAAACAAGTCCCATGCCCGATCCAGAACTACCCCTGGCCTCCAAGGCCTTTGACGCCAAGGACAGTAATCCGTGTTCGGGCTGCAGCAATTGCTGTGAATACATTGCCCTTGAAATCGACAGACCTAAAACACTGCGTGATTTTGACCATGTTCTCTGGTATGTGCTGCATAAGGACGTCTGGGTCTATGTCGATGACGCCGGGGACTGGTATATCCAATTTAATACGCCCTGCGAAAAGCTAGAAACCCGGCGGTGCTCTTATTATCCTGACAGGCCGCTGATTTGCCGCGATTATTCACCGAGCGACTGCGTGCGCTATGTCGAGACAGCGGCAGAAAAATATCTTTTTAAAAATGAGCGGGATTTTTTGTCTTATCTTGAAAAGAAGAGGCCTGCGGTATACAAGAAACTGCGGGAGAAATTCGATGCGGGAAAATCCTAATAGTTTCGGTATTCCATTCGGACCTGCTTTTCTTCAACTTCTTTAACATAGTCGCGAAAAGCTTTCTGCCGCATGTCTTCGGCTTCAGCAACGGTCAGCTCTCCCCGATCCACAGCATCACGCAGCTCGTTCACTTTCTGATCGTATTCTTTATAGTAACCCGGCGGCGGCTCTATGGGAGGTTTGGCTGTTGTGCAGGACGTAAGTGTCAGGCTTAAAATACCAAAAATCCAAGGGCTGTATTTTCCAGGGTTTGGGATTTTCACAAGAGCATCCATTTTAGAACTGGTTAAACGTCTGGCTTTGAACCAAATGAAGCGCCGAAAAGACTTTGGGATCTATCAGCTTTCCTTTGGCTTCCATCTGCTGTAACCATTTATCGGCAGTTTCCAGCGGCACTTCATGCACAACAATATTTTCCGTTTCATCTCCTCCGCCGGGGCCTGTCTTGCGGATATCGATGGCTCTGTAAAAATGAATGATAGCAGAAGATGACCCGGGGGCTGCCGGCCCCTTAAAAAGAAGCTTCATGCTCCCGGCTTCGTATCCGGTTTCTTCGAAAAGCTCCCGGCTTGCAGCCTGCTCCAGGCTCTCGTTGGCAAATTCAGGCTGATCCTCCACAAGGCCTGCCGGAATTTCAATGATGGTTTGCCCAACGGGGATCCGGAATTGCTCGCACAGGACAATTTTCCGATCCTCCGTAACTGCAACAATAAAAACAACACCGGTGCAATCTTTGCGCTCCGCATACTCCCAATTTTTAAAAGACACCAGCCTTATGTATTTTCCTTCGAATAAAATTTTGGGCTTTTCAGACATCTCAATACCCCGCTGCTTCTCCAATGCCCCTAGGGTCACTTGCCCCCTCAAGAACACCGTCTTCACGAAATAAAATAGCCTGTGCGTTTCCAATTGCTTCCTGCGTGGTAACTTCAAAACCCCGCGCCTTCAAAGTTTCGGAAACGTGGGGCTCCTCCGAAAGAGAAAACTCTTCCAGTTCAGCAGGCCCGTCCCGATCTATCATCCGGGGTTTTTCCATGGCCTTTTGAAGCGGCAGCCCCTCATCTATGACATTCACAAGAACGTTGAGCACGGTGCCGATGATTTTGGAGCCTCCCGGGGAACCGGCGACGAGAAAAGGCTTTCCGTCTTTAAACACAAAGGTCGGGCTCATGCTGCTGCGAGGACGCTTCCCTGCGCCGGGAGCATTTGGCATAAGGTCCCCTTTTTTATTGCGCGGTTCTGCATCAAAGTCGGTCAGCTCATTGTTTAAAAAAAACCCTCTTCCCGGCACCACAATCCCTGATCCAAAAAGATGCTCAATGGTCGTTGTGAATGCCACCATGTTGCCTGCCTCGTCCGTCACAGAAAGGTGCGATGTGTGGGTCCCTTCGGCAACAGGGCTGTCTTCTTCGCTCAATGCCTTCCTTGAGTCTTTGAGATCGATCCGGGCGGCCAGTTTTTTTGCCCGCTCTTTCGAAATGAATTCCGAAAGTTGAAAATGCATCGCGGCAGGGTCTCCAAGGTAACGGTTTCTGTCAATAAAGGCGAGTCTCTGTGCCTGCGCAAAAAGGGAGATTCGGTCTTCTGCCGAAAGTGTTTTCCAGTCAAAGTTTTCCAGGATATTGAGTGTGGCCTGAACCGTTGGCCCTCCTGAAGAGGGCGGGCTCATACCCCAGATTTCGTACCCTCGATAGCTTCCGTGGACGGGCTCACGTTCGATAACCTCATACCTGGAAAGATCTTCAAGGGTCATGAGACCGGGATGAAAGGGGGACTTGCGAACAGCCCTGACAAGATCTTTGCCAATCGCACCCTCATAAAAAACATCTATTCCTTCGGCGGCAATCGTACGAAACGTTTTAGCCAGATCCTTTTGCACAAGACGGTCCCCCGCTTTCAGCGGTTTTCCGTTTTTATCAAATAGCAGCTTCCGCGTATCGGGAAAAAGCCTGAGCCGGGCTTCTTCTTTTACGATCGTCTTCGCGACTCTTTCAGGAAGAGGAAACCCCTGCTCCGCAATTTCAATAGCGGGCGCAAAGAGCTTATCGAAAGAAACTTTATTGCTTCCAAATCTCGCATGAACAGTTTTTAAAAGCTTAAGAAGACCGGGAACACCCACGGGAAGGCCTCCTGTAATGCGCTCGGGCCAGAAGGGATAAGGGTTACCGCTCTTATCGAGGAACATTTCAGGGAAAGCTTTAGCCGGTGCCGTTTCCCGTCCGTCAAAAGCGAAAACCTTTCCGGTTGCGGCTTCGTAATAAACGAAGAAGCCCCCGCCGCCGATTCCTGAGGACTGCGGCTCCACGACATTCAAAACCCATTGCGCGGCTATGGCGGCGTCTACGGCGTTGCCGCCTTTCTTTAAAACCGAGAGCGCAGCCTCTGTGGCGTGTGGATCTGCTGTTGCGGCCATGGCCTTTCGTGGAAGTTCAGAGGTTTGGGCAAAAGCCGGACTATTCATGAGGAATACAGAAAAAAGAAAAATCCATGCGGCTTTATGAGAGGTCATTTTGAATTTCGGGAAGGGAAGAAACACGACTCAAGAATCTCCGGTTACCGGAGAAGACTCAGCCTTTTTTCAAAACACGTTGAACGGCTTTGACAACATACGGCGCTGTTAAACCGTACTTTTCCATAACCTCATCCGGGAGTCCGGACTCTGCATAAGTGTCCTGGATGGCGACAAACTCCATCTTGCACGGATGATTCTGGGAAAGGAACCGGGCCACCGCACTGCCAAGGCCGCCCCAAATCTGATGTTCTTCAGCAACAACCAGGCGGCCTGTTTTACGGGCTTCATCAAGGAGCATCTCCTCATCAAGCGGCTTGACGGTGTGCATGTCAATAACACTTGCCTGGATTCCCCGCTTCTCCAGCTCTTCGGCGGCTGCGAGCGCTTCGTAAACAAGAAGGCCATTGGCGATAATCGAGACATCCTTGCCGCTGCGAAGGCGGTTTGCTTTACCGATTTCAAACTTTGCCGATCCATCATAAACGACCGGGGCTTTAGGCCGTCCTGTGCGGATATAAACCGCACCCGGAATGTCGGCGCTCTGGCGAATAAGGGCACGGGCTGAAAATTCATCCGCGGGAACCATCACGGTCATTCCTGGAAGCGTGGAAGTCAAAGCCAGATCTTCAATGGACATCTGCGAGGCTCCGTCTTCCCCGATCGAAATACCGCCATGCGATGCCACGACTTTTACGCCCAGCTCAGAATACGACACTCCCATGCGGAGCTGATCGTAACCCTTACTGATCAGAAACGTCGCAAAACTCGAAATGTAGGGGATTTTCCCGCAGGCAGCAAGGCCGGATGCAACGCCCACAAGGTTGGCTTCCATAATACCGACATTGAAAAACCGGTCAGGAAAAGTCTCGCCAAATTTTGCAGTCTTTGTGGACTTTGAAAGGTCCGCATCGAGCACCACGATGTTCGGGTTCTCTCTGCCCATTTCAATAATCACTTCCCCGTACGCATCACGGGTGGCTTTTCCAAGTTTCTTTTGCATTAGGCCAGTTCTTTCAACGCTTTTTGAACTTCTTCTTTGGTGGGTGCGACACCATGGAAGTGATTGTTGTTTTCCATGAAGCTGACGCCTTTACCTTTGATCGTATCCGCAATAATCACCGCAGGCTGATCTTTCACTTGCTGGGCTTTCAGAATCGCATCATAAACCTGTTTGAAGTCGTGCCCGTCGATACGCTGAACGTGCCAGCGGAAGGATTTCCATTTATCCACAAGCGGTTCCATGTCGCAGATCATCTTTGTGGAATCATCGAGCTGAAATTTGTTGGCATCAAGGATCATAATCAAATGATCTGTCTTGTGATGTGCTGCCATCGCAGCCGCTTCCCAGGTCTGGCCTTCGTCCATTTCGCCGTCACTCATGACAACGTAGGTGTAGTAATCCTTTTTATCAAGCTTTCGCGCCAAGGCGTGCCCAATACCGATCGAAAGACCTTGCCCCAAAGAACCCGTAGAAGCTTCAACGCCGGGAAGACGGCGGCGGTCCGGATGCCCCTGCAAAGGGCTGCCCAATTTACGAAATGTGGGGAGAAGTGCGCGGTCAAAAAAACCTGCTTCCGCAAGAACAGAGTAAAGAAGCGGCGAGGCGTGCCCCTTGCTCAAAATCAACCGATCGCGATCGGCAAGCTTTGGGTTCTGCGGATCGTAATGCATGACCGAGAAATAAAGAGTGGTCAAAATCTCAACGGCCGAAAGAGAACCGCCCGGATGACCGGATTCAGCAAGCCCCGTCATTTCAACAATGTCACGGCGGACTTGCTTGGCTCTGGCTTTAAGTTCTTCGATAGAAAGTTTTTTCACGGTCTTGAGTTCTGTGGACATGGAGCGAGGAGTTTAGCCTTTTTCATTTCCAGCGTCAATGCCAAAGATAAGGCAATCGGCCGTTTTTTCAAGGTTTTTTAAGGGTTTCCCGTGCGGCGGCCGTATTTAGACCCTTTTAAACGGAGATCAGACTTGGACGTAAATATCGTCCCCGACCTCTTTGACTTTGTAGCTTTTTTGCTTTATGGAATCATTGAAATCACAAACACCTGTTGTCACACTGAATTCCCACCCGTGCCAAGGACACATCACCTTGTCGCCGTTTAAAGCGCCTTCTGTTAATGGTCCGCCGGCATGCGGGCAAATGGGGTCGATCGCATAAACCTTACCGTCAACCTTAAAAAGCCCGATCTCGCGCTTGCCGACTTCCACACATAATCCAGAATCTTCGGGGATCTCATTTTTTTTAGCAACTTTGACAAATTCAGGCATACCCTTTTGCTCCTGGGGTCTTTCCTTACCCGTGAAGACGCGTGTAGAATTCCGGATAGTTCTTGTTTCGGGGGAACGTGCCGATACAATGATACCCAAACCAAAGGATCCCGCAATGAAAAAGCCTTCTGATAAACGCAATATTTTAATGATCGCAGCAAGCGAGCAGGACGCGAATCTTTATTACGCCACGCGGTTTACGGCCCCTGATCCATTTATTTTTTTTCAAATCGGCGGCAGAAAAACGCTGCTGATGAGTGACCTTGAAGTGGATCGTGCGAAAAAACAATCTTCGGTCCATGAAGTTATTTCAACTTCGGCACTCGCAAAAAAATTTCGCGACAAATACGGCCGAAGACCCTCTTATGTCGATCTTGTTGTCGACTTCCTCAAGGCCCGAAAAATCAAACACCTCACAGTGCCTGGCAACTTCTCGATCGAATATGCGGATCCGCTTCGGGCGCAGGGTTTCAAGCTCACCTTCCAGGGCGACCCTTTCTTCCCTGAGCGCACCGTCAAAACACCTGAAGAGGTCCGGGCCATTGAGAAAGCCATACGGCACGTGGAAACCGCTTTCGCCGCTGCCGTCGCGGTCCTCAAAAAGTCCGTTATCAAAAACGGGAAAGTTTATTACCACGGAGCACTTGTAACTTCGGAACTTCTTAAAAAGGTGGTGAACGTAAGCCTCATGGAAAATGACTGCATTGCTTCCCACACCATCATCTCCTGCGGAAAGCATGCCGTGGATCCGCATGACCAGGGCAGCGGCCCCATCTATGCGAATCAGTCCATCATTATGGATATTTTCCCGAGGGATTCCCACAGCCGCTACTTTGCAGATTTCACACGCACCGTGGTCAAAGGCAAGGCTTCCCCGAAATTAAAAAAAATGTATGCGGCCGTTAAAGAAGGGCAGAGCATTGCTTTTCGTATGCTTAAGGAGGGCGCCGACGCTGGAGCTGCCCACAGCGCCATTCATAAAAGCTTTGAGAATTTGGGATTCAAAACCGGTGTGATGAACGGCCGTATGCAGGGATTTTTTCACGGCACGGGTCACGGGTTGGGTCTTGATATTCATGAAATGCCGCGTGTGAGCGCTATCAAAGAAATCATGAAAGCTGGACATGTGGTCACGGTGGAACCGGGGCTTTATTATGAAGATGCGGGCGGGGTTCGGCTTGAGGATGTGGTCGTGATCACAAAAACCGGCTGCCGGAACCTCACCAAGGCTCCGAAGTTTTTGGAAATTCCTTAGGGCTAATACTTACCCTGAAACAAAATCAAGCTTAATACGGTTGGGGAGAAGGCCTGCTTCATAGCCCCAGTCGAGCAGCTTTTGAAATCCCGCAGCCCCCTTCTCACCCATTTCAACCGTGTAGTGATTGACGTACATTCCTACAAAACGATCGTTGAGCTCGTCGGAGATTCCCCGGCCGTATTTTTGGGCAAACTTGAGTGCGGGTCCGCGATGGGCTAGCGCGTATTCAATGCTCGCCTTAAAAAGTTTCGCAAAGCTGCGCACGCGGTCCTCACCCAGGTCACGCCTGACCACATCGACCCCCAGAGGCAGAGGCAAAGAGGTCTTCTCATGCCACCACTTTCCAAGATCAACGGCTTTCCAGAACCCCTGTTTTTCAAAGGTGATTTGGCCTTCATGAATAATAAGTCCGTAGTCCGCTTTACCTGCTTTGACCGCATCAAAAATTTGATCGAAGGCAATAAAAACAGGCCGGATGTCCTTTTGAAAAAGCTGTAACACAAGAAATGCGGTTGTGAGTTTTCCAGGAACAGCAATTCTTTTGCCTCGGAAGTCTTCGGCTTCAAGTTCACGGTCTCGTACATTTTTACCCGGCGCTACAAGAATAGGGCCATACTGATCCCCAATGCTCGATCCCGAGCGCATCACCACGTACTTGTCCGCAAGATGTGCATAGGCATGACAGGAAACGGCCGTAACCTCAAGCTCGCCTTTGAGGGCGCGCTGGTTTAACGACTCGATGTCCTCGATAACATGCTCCACCTCAAAACCTTCTGAGGGGATTTTGTTTTCAGCAAGGGCGTAAAACATGAAAGCATCATCCGGGTCAGGGCTATGGCCTAAGCGGATACGCGTTTGGGTCTGGGTTGGCATGGGGTCAAATATACCGAAAGAGCCGAAACTGTCAATCGGCAATGCGTAACCGGCATAGAAATAAACCTCCCTCTCCAGTATAATAAAGCTTATGCGAAGCAAAACCGTTTCTTTCCTGCTCGCCTTATCCTTATCCTTTCCGTTGCCCTCGGCGCCTCTTTTTTCCGAGCCCGCAGAAACCCTTGCCATTGAAACCCTTGCTATTCCGAAGGGCCTCGGAAAAATAGACGACCGCTTTCAAGGCAGCGGATCTCGCTGGGTAATCCAGATTCAAGACGTCCACGCACACCTTACGGCTCAGGAAAATATTACTGCTCTCGTGGATCATCTCAATGCGGTTTATGGTCTTAACACGCTGGCGCTTGAGGGGGGATGGTCAAAAACTTCTTTCGAGAAAAGCTGGGGGCTGCCATCTTCCCGGGAAAAGCAAATGCTCGCGCAGGGACTTCTAGAAGAGGATTTCATCACCGGGCCGGCCTATGCCGCCCTCTTCTCCCAAACACCTCTTTCACTGATTGGTCTCGAAGAAAAAAAACTTTACGAAGAAAACAGGGCGGTCTATTTAAAACATCTGGAAGGGCGCGCGGCAGCTCTTGCAAAACTGGATACCCTCAAGAAAAAACTGCTCGCAGAAAAAGACGCTCTTTACAACCCCGATCTCAAACGTTTTGACGCTGCCCTGATGAGTTTTCAAGAAGGTAAGAAAGCAGATAAGTTTTTTCCTCTTCTCCTTTCCGAAACTGGATCAAAAGGTGTTTCCTTCTCCGACCTGCCCCAAATGGTGCTTTTCAAACAGGCTTTTGACAAGGAAAAAGCCCTTGATAAAGTTAAGCTCCAGGCCGAGGCAAAACGTCTTATGGAAGCTTATAAACGAAAAAGACTGAGTTTCGAAGAGCTCCTCAAGAGCGGCATCATCCCCGCCGATCAGTTCGCGCATTACCCCGCGGCATCCGCATATCTTGATTTGCTTCAAATGCAGGATCAAATTTCTTTCCGTGTTTTTTTTGAAGAGTTGGAGGAAACGGTTGCTCGTCTTAAGCAGAAGCTCTGGACTTCTGACGAAGAGCGCTCACTTGATGACCGCTGGAACCGCTTTCTAACAGCGCAAAGCCTGCTCTCCTTTGAAGCCACACCAAAAGTGCTCGCGGTTTTCTCGGCTCTTTCAAAAGAAATAACCTCGGATATGGCTTCCGAGAATCTGGCTGAAGACTTAAAAACAGCTCTTGATTTTTATGCCCTTGCTGAAAAACGTGATCGGGTCTTTTTCAAAAGTATTACAGAAAATCCGGCGCTCGCTTCGCAAAACATCATTCTGGTGACCGGCGGTTTTCACACGGAAGGTTTAAGCTCTTTGCTTAGAGATGCCGGAATTTCTTATGTGGTAATCACTCCGGAGCTTGGTGACGGCACCCCCAATGAAAAGCTTTATTTCAAACGTCTTCAAGACAATGTTTCGCAAACCCAGACTCTTTCAGAGGTTCAAAATCGTTTTTTTACTCCCTCTTTCGACACTGCATTTGCTGACGGTGTTCTTTTTCTGAAAACGGATAAAAATATTCCTGCGGCCGTCAAGCACATCGCAGATGGCTTCTCAGCGTCCGGGACAGCGCTCGAAGCGGGCCCGGCTTCGGCTGGGGCCGGGGATTCTCGTTTCAGCTGGGAAACATTCAAAGCATTGCCTCGGGATCAGCAAAAAGAGTGGCTTCGCGCGGCTCTTAAAGAAACCTTTGAAAAAAACCTACGCCTTTATCTTCTCGCAGAAAACAGCACTCTTGCAATTCTCTTAAAAGATCCTGCGGCTCAAAAAATTTGGGAAGTTGTTCAAGAAGACCGGAACAACACGGTTGTTGTGTCGCTTGAGAATCTTGCAGATATTACTTCGGATTTAATCGGCGGAAAATTTAAACTCGAAAAGCTTCAGGGGCGTTCGCTGTCCGAAGTGGCGGCGACACCTAAATTCAAAGGCCGTTTTCAGGCGGCCTTGGACCAAAATCTCTTTGCCGTGATTCTTCCTGATGGGGCTAAAGCGCCGGACTCAAGAATGCTTGCTCTTAAACAGCATCCGGTCTCGCTTCTTTATCGTCTTTTTCTTTCAAAGCCGGAGCTTAGGGATCTCGTCGGGCAGGACGATTTTCTGGATCTTCTCCAAGGTCTACTGGAGGAAATCGGTGGGGCCTCTCAATTCTTCAAATCGGCTTAACTTTCCGCTTTTGTCTTCCAGTTTTTAGCCGTGATTTCAAAGCTCTCTTCGATTTGCGTTTGGATCTTTTCGGGGCTGATCATCATTGCAATCATGCCAAGCTCCCAGGTCATGGTAACGTCTACAAGGGTTCCTTCCTCATTCTCAGAGAATTCCACAACACGGTTCATGGTTCCGCCAAGGGGAAGAACGGTGTGTATTTCGGTCTTATGCAAGGGTTCCCAAACCAAAAAGCTGTGCTCCATGGGAATGGGCATTCCGTCTACCACTCCGGTCTCTTTCCAGCACAAGCCCTGACCCGGTCCGCCCGCTGTAATTTCACTGCTTTGAACCCCGTGCACCCATTCAGGCGTTTTCTCGACATCAACCCAAATATCCCAAACTCTTTGCAAGGGGGCTTTAATCAGCAACCTGGTTTTATGCTCACTCATAGGACAAACTCAATCTTTCAATTCTAGAGATGCTGGACAATGATCTGAGCCAAAAACATCCGGTAAAATGGAGGCTCCTTTTACACGCCGAAGAAGGCCTTCTGTTATAAAGTGATAATCGATACGCCATCCGACATTGCGCTCTCGGGCTGCTGAAATTTGATCCCACCAGGTGTAATGGCCGGGTTCCTGATTGAACTCACGGAAAACGTCTACCTGACCGGACTGAATCCACTCATCCAGCCAGGCCCGCTCCACAGGAAGAAAGCCCGATGTCTTTTCATTTTCTTTCGGCCGCGCAAGATCAATGGGTTTGTGGGCCGTGTTGTAGTCTCCGGACGTGATGATTTCCTTGCCCGACTTCTTGAGACGGTTTACATACCGGAGCGTTTCGCTGTAAAAATCGAGCTTGTACTGCAGGCGTTCAGCGCTGCGCTGGCCGTTGGGGAAATAGATATTCAAAAGTATAAAATCGCTGAACTCTGCCACGAGCACCCTTCCCTCGCAGTCAAACCGAGAAACCCCAAATCCTTTTTCCACCCGCACTGGTTTTTCTTTGCAAAAAACAGCCACACCGCTATAACCTTTTTTTTCTGCAGAATTCCAAAGGGTGTGATAGGCGGGTGGATTTACAAGTTCAAGGTCAAGTTGATCGAGGTGAGCTTTCGTTTCCTGAACACAAAGAATGTCGGGGGATTCCCGGCCAAGCCACTCAAGAAAACCTTTTCTCTGGGCTGCACGAATTCCATTAACATTCCAAGTCAGGATTTTCATGACACGGTCCGGAATTTTATTTCACTTTATTTGCGGTAGGTTTTTCTATCAGGCTAACGGGAAAGTATTTCAAGAGCTCGTTCAGGCTGATCTGTCTTAAGGACGAGGCAGCCGCAATCCTGCTGCCGGTTCGCGGTGCAGTAGGCATACGATATATTAATATCCGCTTCGGCCAATGCTTGGCAAATCCGGGCAAGTGCACCGGCCTTATTATCGAGCTCAACGACAACAACCTCTTGCTCCAAAACATAAAGCTCTTCCTGCTCCAACAAAAGCAGGGCTTTTGTTGGATGATCCACAAGAAAGCGAACCACAGCGTTGTCGACAGTGTCGTGTATCGCCATCGCCATAATATTAACGCCAGAATCTGACAATATGGAACAGGTCCGAGCCAAGACGCCGGGGCGATTCGGAAGAAAAACGGAGAGCTGTTTTTGAATTGGCATTTTTACTCCTGAATTGGAACTGAACTGCCCTAGTCGGACGTCCTGCTAATAATCCCTTGCGCCACACCTGCCGCAGTTTTAGGAACAGCAATACCAATACCCTTTAAAAGATTCCCGTGGATATCTTTTTTACCCTGTTCGTAAACAATACACTCGATATCCTGCTCTTGAATTCTTGCCTGGAAAAGACGGGCCTCGTCGATCGTAGCCGTTTCATAGACCTGCATCCAAACTTCACGGGGATTAGATTTAGCCTTGAGTAAATTGCGGGGCTTGGGCGAAGACGATTGAGGCACCCCGGGCGTCCCCTGCTGCTGCCGTCGCCCCCAGGCCGAAAGAAGGTAGAGTACTGTTGCGAATAAAAGAAGATAAACAAAAAAGCGAATCATGATTTGTATCCTAATAAGCTTTGCGAGAAGAATCAATCCTTTACTGCATAAATGACCCAAACAGCAAACAAGCCGGAGAGGTCGTCTCCGGCTTGTATACTTTTTGGACGCTCAATTTATTGAGCTCCTATAATTAATCTCGGCGATTAGCTACTCTCCCAGCGAACTGCTCCGCTAGTACCATCGCCGGTAGAAGGCTTAACTTCCGTATTCGGGATGGGAACGGGTGTTGCCCTTCTCCTATTATCACCGAGAAGCTTTTGTCGCCCCGAAGGGCGGCAGATATTACAACGTAATAAGTCTCGACAGATTTTTCGAAAATAATGTTAAGCCGAACGACCGATTAGTACAGGTTAGCTGAACACCTTACAGTGCTTACACATCCTGCCTATCAACCTCGTGATCTTCGAGGGGTCTTCTAAACCGAAAACCGGTTGGGAAACCTTATCTTGGAGTCGGCTTGGCGCTTAGATGCTTTCAGCGCTTATCCATTCC
>CAYRBY010000022.1:22843-26737 GCA_964422635.1 uncultured bacterium | reverse complement strand
CTCAAAGTGAGCTTTGCCGTTATTAAGGATCAAAAATCGATTGTTGACCCGCTGCCGGAAGAAAGCTTTGAGCTTCCGGGTAAGAGCTTTGACGCGTCGCGCCTAAGTGTTCTGCCCCAAGGTGTGCAGGGAGAAGTTTTTGGAACCACAATTGAAGAAGGGAAGGGGCAGGCTGCTTTTGCCAGCCTTTTAGATGGAACTGACGGGAAAAAAGTGAGCTATTTTGTGGGATCCAATGATGCGATGGCCGGGTATGAAGTGACGCTCGGCAGCAATGGCGCCGCAAATAGCAAAACAGAAATCGCGCTCAAGGGAGATGGAAAGGCTGTTGAACTTGTGATGATCCGGGACAACGGTGACACGGTCACCAAAACCGTGGTTTTAAGTAAAGACTTCATGAACTATGATCTTGGCACAGGAATCAAGCAGTTATTCATACGGACAACGCGCCTCATGGCGGGCCACGAGAAGGGAAGTTTTGTGGTTCGATTCGGCAATCCGCCTCCGGCAAAAGAGTCGCTCGTTTCCTATGGACGTAATACCGTTTCCGAAAGACTTCGCTCGCTGGTTGTGAAGCTGCGCGAAGCTCATGCAGCATGGAAAAAGCATTATGACGAACGGGTGTTCTCTTTCATGAAAAAGTAACCATTAGACTGTTGATTCGTCGCAGACATAGAGGCCGGTAACTCCAGGGTTACCGGCCTTTTTCTTTAATTGACTTTCCTTCGACCGTCTCTATAATGCTCGTACTCTTTCGACCCATACCAGGGCAATATCAGGAAATAATCCATTTTTCCGGGCAGGTAGCTCAGTCGGTAGAGCAAGGGACTGAAAATCCCTGTGTCGGGGGTTCAATTCCCTCCCTGCCCAGTTTTTCACACCGCGACAGAGAATCTTGAAAACCCACCATTATTCCGCGATTAAAAAATGAAAACAGCCATTGGCATTGATATAGGCGGAACAAAAATTTCGATGGTCCTCGGGACTCCCGAAGGGCGCATCCTTGCCCGCCGCCGCATTGCAACGCGAACGGGGGATGAGACCTCGCTTTGTATTCAGGAGTTGATCGAAAGTATTGCGAGCCTGATGACGTTTGCTGCCGCCCGGAAGTTGAGGGTGTTAGGCGTGGGGGTCGGGATCCCTGGAGCTGTCGATTCCGTCAAGGGGGTTGTTCCGCGTTCTCCGCATCTGAAAGGCTGGAAGGGCCTGAAGCTTGCCGAGATTTTGAAAAAGAAGTTCCGGGTTCCTGTTTTTCTTGCCAATGATGCTAACGCCGCAGCTGTCGCGGAAAAGATTTTTGGCCAGGCCCGAAAATGCCGGGATTTTATTTATATGACCGTAAGCACAGGAATTGGCGGCGGGATTGTCGTGGACGGCAAGCTTCTGGAAGGAGCAACTTTTGTGGCCGGTGAGATCGGACATATGACGCTTGTGCCCGAGGGCAATCCCTGCAAATGCGGGAACGCAGGCTGTCTCGAAGCCTACGCCTCAGGGACTGCAATTGCTAAAGAAGCCAAGGCGCAGATTCTTTCGGGCAAGCGCTCAATGCTTATGAAAAATCTCGAACTTGAAGGCCGGTTCAGCGCAAAAGATGTGGGCGATGCGGCCAGCCGGGGCGATGCTGTTGCACTTAAGGCTTATGAAAAAGCAGGCTACTACCTCGGAATTGGAATTGCCAATCTTCTGAACATTCTGAATCCGGAAATGATCCTGCTTGGCGGTGGAGTTTGGAAATCGGCTCCGCCCGAATTCCAGAAAGCCATGGTCAAGAGCTGCCGCACACACGCCTGGCCGGAAGCCCTAAAAAAAGTCCGCATTAAAAAGTCGAAGCTCAAAGGCAGTGTCGGAGATTTGGGTGCTCTGGCCCTTGTTTTTGAGAAACTCCGTCCCATATCCAAGTAAAAAGCTTCTAAGTGCCAATCCCCGACTGTTTCCTTGACTTTTTAGCCTCTGCGGGTAAAATCCACGTACTCTATCAATCTTATAGGCTAAGCTATGTTATCGAATAAAACAAAATATGCTCTGAAAGCGGTCGTGGCATTGGCTCGTGATTATGGCAAGGGGCCTGTCCTTATCTCGGAACTAGCCCGCAATGAACACCTTCCCAAGAAATTTCTAGAACTGATTCTGCTGGAGCTCAAAAACAAACGAATTCTCGACAGCAAAAAGGGAAAGGGCGGTGGGTATATGCTAAGCCGTCCGCCTGAAAACATCAGTTTGGGGGAAGTCGTCCGCGTTATGGAAGGACCTTTGGCACCGCTTCCCTGCGTCAGCCAAACCGCATATAAGCGCTGCCAGGAATGTGTGGATGAGCAGCTTTGCGAAGTAAGGCTTGTGATGAAAGAAGTGCGCGATGCGACTGCAAAAATCCTCGACCACCGGACCCTCCGGGATGCGCTGGAACAGGCAGAAAGCGCAAAGAATCAAAGCCGCGAAAATTTGAATTACCAAATTTGATTTACATTCAGGACCATCATGCTGCTGAAACAAAAAACAATACTTCCGGGATTTAATATCAGTCTGGGCTATACGGTTGCGTATCTCAGTTTGATCATCCTGATCCCGCTTGCGGCCTTGTTTCTTAAGGCCTCGGTTTTGTCGCCTGCGGAATTCTGCAAAATTATTTTTGCGCCCCGTACCCTGGCGTCTTTCCGTCTGACTTTCGGCGCCGCGTTGACCGGGGCAGGCGTGAACCTCATTTTCGGTCTTCTCATTGCCTGGGTCTTGGTCCGCTATGATTTCCCGGGAAAGAAAATGATCGATTCCTTTGTGGATCTCCCCTTTGCTCTTCCGACATCGGTTGCAGGTATTGCGCTGACGGCGGCTTATGCTCCGAACGGACTGCTGGGAAAATACTTTGCAGCGATCGGTGTTAAAACGGCGTTCTCTCCGATCGGCGTTGTCATTGCGTTGACGTTTATTGGACTTCCGTTTGTGGTTCGAACCGTTGAGCCCGTGCTGCAGGATCTTGAGGCTGAGGTTGAGGAAGCCGCGGCGAGTCTGGGCGCAAACCGGTGGCAGACATTCACCCGGGTGATTTTTCCGGCCATTTTCCCGGCACTCTTGACCGGTTTTGCTCTTGCGTTTGCCCGAGCCGTGGGGGAGTACGGATCCGTGGTTTTTATCTCGGGAAATATGCCGATGAAGACCGAGATTACATCGCTTTTGATTATGACAAAACTCGAACAATACGATTATGCGGGAGCTGTTGCAATTGCGGTTGCCATGCTTTTGGTTTCGTTTGCACTGCTTCTTTTGATAAACCTGCTGCAGTGGTGGTACCGCCGCAGAGGTATGAACTAAAAAGGGCTTAAAAGTTATGGCGGGTGGAGTGACATCAAGACTGGCTTTGAAACGGAAGGGCGCTTCAGCGCATGTGATAGGAGAGCCCCGCCTTGTCCGTTGGTTTTTGATAGGGCTGGCCCTTGCTTATCTGGCTCTTTTTCTGCTGGTTCCGGTGGTGGTTGTTTTTGTGAATGCTCTTCACAAAGGATTTTCATTTTATTTGCATTCATTAGCGGAGCCGGATGCCTGGGCCTCGATCCGCCTGACGCTGCTCACGGCCGCGTTTTCCGTGCCGCTGAATATGGTGTTTGGTGTTGCGGCCTCCTGGGCCATTGCGAAGTTTGAGTTCTGGGGAAAAAATATTCTCCTGACACTCATCGATCTTCCCTTCAGTGTTTCTCCCGTCATTTCGGGACTTGTGTACGTTTTGCTTTTTGGAGCCCAGGGACTTCTAGGGCCCTGGCTGATCGAGCACAACATCAAGATTATTTTTGCAGTCCCGGGAATTGTTTTGGCGACAATTTTTGTAACGTTTCCTTTTGTGGCACGCGAGCTCATTCCGCTCATGCAATCTCAGGGCAACGAGGAAGAAGAAGCGGCCATCACTCT
>CAYRBY010000022.1:13946-22743 GCA_964422635.1 uncultured bacterium | reverse complement strand
CTGGCCCTGAAAAGTCTTGTGGAGTGGAAATACGGACATCAAATTCAAGAGGCCGCCTGACGGCCGAAAAGGTGAAAAAGTTATGAGTATCGCGGTTCGCGGCATTACAAAAAAGTTCGGGCAGTTTACGGCGCTTAACAATGTCACTTTGGACATTCCCTCGGGAGAGCTTGTGGCTCTTTTGGGGCCTTCGGGATCCGGAAAGACCACGCTGCTTAGGATTGTTGCTGGCCTTGAGTTTCCTGACGCGGGAGAAGTTCTTTTCGAAGGAGAAGATGCCCGCGACAGCAAAGCGTCTTCCCGGCAGGTCGGATTCGTGTTCCAGCATTATGCGCTTTTCCGCCATATGACGGTGTTTGAAAATATTGCCTTTGGACTCCGCGTTCGTCCCCGCAAGACAAGACCCAGCGAAGAGGTCATTCAAGAGAAGGTGCACCAGCTTTTGAAACTGGTCCAGCTTGATAACCTCGCAAAGCGTTATCCGTCTCAGCTTTCGGGAGGGCAGCGTCAGCGCATTGCTCTTGCCCGGGCCCTGGCGGTAGAGCCGAAAGTTCTTTTGCTGGATGAACCTTTTGGAGCCTTGGATGCCAAAGTTCGCAAAGAGCTGCGCGTCTGGCTTCGCGAGCTTCATGATCAGATTCATGTCACCAGTATTTTTGTAACGCA
Organism: uncultured bacterium; assembly: GCA_964422635.1. Lineage (GTDB taxonomy): Bacteria > Omnitrophota > Omnitrophia > Omnitrophales > Aquincolibacteriaceae > ZLKRG04. The sequence goes on along the minus strand of CAYRBY010000022.1, from coordinate 22,077 downwards.
TGATCAGGAAGAAGCCCTTGAGGTCGCGGACCGTATCGTGGTGATGAATGAAGGGCGCATTGAGCAGATGGGAACTCCTGAAGAGGTTTATCACCTTCCCGCAAACGCTTTTGTGTATCACTTTCTGGGAGATGTGAATCTCTTTCACGGCCGGGTGGAAGACGGCAAGGCACATGTCGGCGGCATGACCATGGATTTATCGCATCAGGACAAGCCCGCAGAAGGGCAGACAGCTACGATTTATATCCGTCCGCACCTTTTTGAAATTCACAGAACCTCGACGGGAAAGAACTGCTTTAAAGCCCGAATCAAACGTATTAATCCTGCAGGCTCCGTGGTTAAGGTTGAGCTGAAAAGCGACTGGGGAGAGCTTGTTCATGTGGAGATTTCCCAGGACCGGTACCGCTCTCTCGGGCTTAAGAGGGAAGAAGAAGTTTTTGTGGCTCCCAAGCAGGAGCGCGGCTTTTTTGCCGACTACTCCATTTGATCAAGGGGGCTGGCGGCGGTCTTGCAGGGGGAACAGGCTTCCTGTTAAGATAATGAAAATTTTTCCGCGAGAGCCCATGACAAAGAAAAAGCCTTTGAAGTTTCTCCTCTGTATACTTCTGGCATCCTGCGAAGCTTTTTCGGGCTGTGCTTCATCAGGAAAGTCCGCACGCGTTGAAAAAACTTCCGTTCGAAGTTTTTCTCCTCAGGAAATCCAGGAAGGGCAGCAAATCCATCAGCAGATACTCTCCACCTTTTATTTGTACACAGAGCCCGGAGTAAAAAAGTACGTCTCACAGGTTGGAGAGTCTCTGACGGGCAGCAACCTTGGCCCTGAGAGACCCTATGAATTTGTCATTCTCTACAATGACAAAATGTATGCCACGGCGGCTCCGGGCGGGCATATTTATGTCACCACGGGGCTGATTAATTTTCTCGATAACGAGGCTGAGCTTGCCGCAGTACTGGCTCTTGAAGTCGCAGCTCTGCAGTTCAATGATTTGAAAATGTCACAAACCAAAAAAAGGATGGATGGTGTGACCCAGGCTGTTTCCATGGTGGGTCCGGCCTTCGGGCAGATTGGGGCTCTTGCGGCTCTCGGTATTGTTCTTCTGAATAATGCCGCTTCACCAGGGGAAATCTCAAAGGATGACCGGCTTATAAAAGCAGATACCATGGCTCTCCACTATATGATTCACGCAGGCTATGATCCGCAGGGTTTCCTGGATGTCCTTTACCGTTTTTTGAAAGCAGACAAAGCCACGCTCCCGTTTTTTTATGATTATTATCAGTCGCATCCCATTACAGAGGAGCGTTTCACCCGTTTGAACCAGAGTTTCGCGAGCCTGCCGGTGGCAAACCGCGATTTGGTCATGCGCCGTAAAGAGTTTCTGGAGATGACGCATGGCGTCAGAGAAATGTACGCCAACTGAAAAAGCCTTAATCAAACCTTGTCAAGCAAGCCCGCTTTGAGTAGAATCCGCATCCACGTCCTCATGGATTGTTGACATTTCTGCCGGTTTGCATAGTTTTCATCTCCGCGCAGTTGGAACGAAATTCCTTATTTAGCGCCCTTAGCTCAGTTGGTAGAGCAGCTGACTCTTAATCAGTAGGTCGAAGGTTCAAGTCCTTCAGGGCGCAAATTTTTTAGTCCTAAGCATGTATGCGGCGGTGGCGAAATGGCAGACGCGCAGGACTTAGGATCCTGTTCCGAAAGGAGTGGGGGTTCAAGTCCCTCTCGCCGCACTTAGACCTTATAGGGATAAGGTTAGACTGTTCTGAGGCGCCGCTCTGGGGGGCGTTTTTGACCGGATCGGTTTCGTTGTTCTAACGCGTTTGTTTTGAAGTACTTATAATTTTTTTAATATTCGATTTCTGCAGGATAAGCCTTGCGTTGACAAATCCGGCGGCTTTCTCTAATATACCGGGTTTGCGGCGGTTACGGCTTCAGTATGAGAGTGACCGGAAAACGTTAGCTGGATCAGCGTGGACCGAAGGCACCCCTTAATACCTACCGGCGAGTGTAGCATAGTGGTAATGCATAGCCTTGCCAAGGCTACTACGAGGGTTCGATTCCCTCCACTCGCTCCATTCTTTTAATGGCACGCCGCACATCTGACCTTTCCCCTGAAACCTGAAATCCTTGGGCGTTGGGATCGAAGGTACTTTTTTTGCCCTGAAAGGGCTTTCAAATCTAAGTTTCGCAAAGGAGATCGCGACCTTGAAGGTTTCCGTTAAAGACACCAAAAACTGTGAAAAGACTTTAAAAATTGAAGTGGGTTCCGACCGTATTCAGGAAGCCTATGATGCGTTTTACAAGGCCGTTGCGCCGAATGCCAAGATCCCGGGGTTCCGTCCCGGAAAAGCACCTCTTCATGTCGTCGCCATGCATTACCGCGGCGAGGCTAAAGAGCAGGTGCTGAAAGATTTGCTCAGTGATTCCTACCAGCAGGCGGTTGAAGAAGAATCTCTGGAGCCGCTCGGATATCCCGAAGTTCGGGATATCAAGTTTGATGAAGAGAAGCTTTCCTTCGAGGCTTCGGTCGAGGTGCGCCCCAAAATTAAGCTTTCTAAGGTCAAAGGGCTTTCTGCCAAGAAAGAGCCTGTTTCTGTGAAGCCCGCCGAGGTTGAGGAAAGCCTGAAGCGTATTCAGGAATCCCTGGCGCAGTACAAGGCCGTAGAAGACCGGGCCTCTCAACTGGGTGATTTCGTGATCGCAGATTATGTCTGCGAAGTTGAAGGCAAGGAAGTAGAGAAGCGCCCTGATGACTGGTTTGAACTCAAGGAAGATGAGTTTCTCAAAGGGTTTTCCAAACAGCTTGCAGGAAGCAAGCCCGGTGAAGAGCGCGAAGTCCGCGTGACCTTTCCTGCAGATATGAACCGCCAGGAACTTGCAGGAAAAGAAGCTGTTTTCAGGATCAAGGTCAAGGAAATCAAGGCAAAGGTCCTTCCTGAACTCAATGATGATCTTGCGCGCGAAGCAGGCGAACATAACACGCTTGCCGAACTCAAAGAGAAGATTGAAAAAGAATTGACGGCCGAGAAAGAAAAAGCGGCCGAGTCTGCGTACGAAAAAGCACTGCTCGATGAACTGGTGAAGGCCAATAAAATTGATCTTCCTCCGAGAATCGTGGAACGGCGCGTATCGTACATGCTGGACCAGGCCCGGCAGCACCTTGAGCAGCAGGGCGGCGCGGGTGATGAATTTGAGAAACAGAAGGATAAAATGAAGGAAGGTTTTCGTCCGGAAGCTGAACGTCAGGTTCATGTGGCATTTCTTCTGGAAGAAATCGCGGCCAAAGAAAACATTACTGTCGCAGATGAAGATGTGAAAAAGCACTTTGCAAAAATTGCAGAGCGTTTTCGTCAGCCCGTAGAAACAGTTGAAAAGTATTACCAGGGCCGTGAAGAAGCTCTTGAGTCTTTGAAGGACCAGATTCGCAGCGAAAAAACAGTGGAATTCATTAAACAAAACGCCAAAGCCTAAACGCAGAGGAGAGCATTATGAGCGGGTATCTTGTTCCGATGGTGGTTGAACAAACGGGAAGAGGCGAGCGCGCCTATGACATTTATTCACGCCTTCTGAAAGACCGCATCGTTTTTATCGGCACACCGATTGACGATACGATCGCAAACCTGGTTATCGCCCAGATGCTTTTCCTTCAAATGGAAGACCCCAGCAAAGACATCAATTTGTACATCCACTCACCCGGCGGTTCTGTGACGGCCGGCCTTGCGATTTACGACACCATGCAGTTTGTGAAGTGCGATGTTTCTACATACTGTCTTGGCCAGGCTGCAAGCATGGGTTCGCTCCTTCTTTGTGCAGGAACCAAGGGCAAGCGTCATTGTCTCCCGAATTCCCGCGTTATGATCCATCAGCCGTGGGGGGGAGCGCAGGGAACGGCTTCCGACATTCACATTCAGGCAAAAGAAATCCTGAAATTGAAAGATCAGCTCAACCGTATCATGGCGCATCACACGGGTCAGACCGTCGAAGCTATTGAGAAGGCGACGGACCGTGATAATTTCATGTCTGCCGAAGAGTCCAAAGCTTTTGGGCTTGTCGATGACGTCATTGTGCTCAAGCCGGGAGCCAGTCAGCAGAAATGACCCAGCCGACGATTCTCCTGACGCCGGGTCCGGTTCAGATTCCTGAACCGGTCCGGGAAGTCATGGCAGAACCCATCTTCCACCACCGAACTCCTCGATTCCGTGAACTCTTTGCCCGGGTCTCTGGCAAACTGCAGCGCGTGTTCCGGACGTCGTACCCTGTCTATACCCTTGCAGGCTCGGGTTCTTCAGGTATGGAAGCGGCCGTCGTCAATTTTCACTCTCCTCAGGATGAAGTACTCGTTCTTGATACTGGAAAGTTTGGAACCCGTTTTACAGAGCTCTCCCGTGCTTATCAACTTCAGCCGCAGGTGATTGCGGTGCGCTGGGGCCAGGCCGTTGAGCCTGCTCTGGCAGAAGAAGCCCTTCAGAAAAATCCGCGCATTCGTTCCGTTTTTGTTCAGCTTTGTGAAACTTCAACGGCTGTTTTAAATGATATTCGTGCTCTGGGGGAGATTACGGCCCGTCACGGAGCCTTGTTGATTGTCGATGCGATTGCCGGGCTGGCCGCAGACCCCTTGGAAACGGATGCGTGGGGTGCTGACGTGGTGGTCGGGGGGTCTCAAAAAGCGCTGATGCTTCCCCCGGGGCTTGCATTTGTCAGCGTTAGTCCAAAGGCCTTTCAGCGCATGGAGAAAGCCTCGCTTCCGCGCTATTACTTCGATCTCCGGAAGTATGAAAAGAATCTGGTTTTGGGAGATACACCGTTTACGCCGGCCACAACACTTGTGGCGGCCGCTGACGTTGCGCTTGATCTTGTTCTTGATGAAGGGTTGGAGAACATCTGGAAACGCTGCCGCGAACTTGGGGAATTTACGCGTCAGGAACTTTCCGCGCTCGGCTTTAAAATTTTCTCAGAGGCCCCTTCTGCGGCGCTTACGGCCGCTGTTTTCCCTGAAGAAGTTGATGGAAGAGAATTTCTGCGAAAGCTCCGCGATGAGAAAGGCATTACAGTCGCAGGCGGACAAGGCGCCCTGAAAGGCCGCATGATGCGCGTGGCGCACATGGGGTCCATACGCAAAAAAGACTTACAGGAAGGTTTTCGGGCCATCAAAGAATTGATGACCACAAAAGAAAACCTTGAATCACAGGTTGCTTGAGCACACAAATACAGGTTTGAATTTTTAACGCGAGGATAAGACGATGTCGAAATCAGATACGAATTATAAAATTCTAGTTGCAGATCCCCTTGGCCAAGGCGGCATGGCAGTTCTTTCTAAAGATAAAAGTGTGCAGGTTGATGAACGTCCGGGCCTTAAGCCGGATGAACTTAAAAAGATTATTGCCCAGTATGATGCGATTATTGTGCGCAGCGGAACACGTTTGACAGAGGACATCATTCAGGCCGCCTCAAAGCTCCGCGTCATCGGCCGTGCAGGCGTTGGTGTTGATAATGTGGATCTCGGAGCTGCTACTAAACGCGGCATTATCGTGATGAATACTCCGGAAGGTAATACCATTTCCACCGCTGAGCATACCTTCTCCATGCTGATGGCTCTGGCGCGCAATATTCCCCAGGCCTATGTGTCTGTAAGCAAAGGTGAATGGAAGCGTCAGAAGTTTCTCGGCACAGAGTTGAACGGAAAGGTTCTCGGCGTGATGGGTTTTGGAAGAATCGGCCGTGAAGTGGCAAAGCGTGCTGCGGCTTTCGGTATGAAAATCGTAACCTTTGATCCGTTTATTTCCAAAGCCAGTGTGAAAGAATATCCCGTGGAATTCATGGAACTGAAATCCCTTCTTAAGATCGCGGATTTCATTACCGTGCACACGCCGTTGACGCCTGAGACGAAGTACATTCTCAATGACGAGACTCTGAAGCTTTGCAAAAAAGGCGTACGTATTGTGAATTGCGCGCGCGGCGGCATTATCGATGAAGCTGCCCTTTACCGGGCTCTTGTCGCAGAAAAAGTGGCCGGGGTGGCACTTGACGTATTTGAGCAGGAACCCCCGCAGGATCATCCGCTCCTCAAGCTTCCGCAGGTGATTGCAACGCCCCATCTTGGCGCAGCAACCCAGGAAGCTCAGGAAAATGTGGCTGTGGATGTGGCGTATCAGGTTCTGGATGCTCTTCATGGCCGCGCGATCAAAAATGCCGTCAATCTTCCGAATCTTGATCCTGAAACGTTGAAGGCAGCAAAACCCTGGCTTACGCTTGCGGAGAAACTTGGAACACTGCAGGCCCAGCTTTACGGCGGCAGCCTGAAGAATGTTACGATCCGCCTGGGTGGTGACCCGACTCGTTTTGGCTCTGCGCCGATCACCATCGCGGTGTTAAAGGGAATTTTGACGCCGATCTGCGGTGATACCGTCAACTTTGTCAACGCACCGTCGATTGCGAAGGAACGCGGGATTGTTGTGAATGAAAGCCGCAGCACAGAGTCTCAGGACTTCATCAATTTCATCGAGGTGGAAGCACTTCAGAACAATGAAACGCACCGAATCCTTGGGACTATCTACAATCAGGATAATGCACGCATCGTAAGAATTGATGAGTTCACAATTGATCTGAATCCTTCGAATTATGTGATCTTCATCAAGAATGAAGATCAGCCCGGTGTTGTGGGAAAAGTCGGCACCATCCTCGGGAACAACAAGATTAACATTGCCGAAATGACTCTCGGCCGCGTGGCGCAAGGTAAAAAAGTTTTTGCCATGACGGTGATCAGCACGGATTCCGACGTTCCGGCAAAAGTGCTGACACAGCTCAAGAAATTTCCGCCTATTCTTGACGCGAAAGTCGTACGTTTCTAAAACTTATTGAGCAGAAAGAAGGAAGCATGAACCGGATTTTGATCGGCGCCCAGTGGGGCGATGAAGGAAAAGGAAAGATTATCGATATTTTGTCGCGCAAGAGCGATATTATCGTCCGCTACCAGGGCGGTAACAATGCCGGACATACCGTGAAGTTTGACGATCAGACGCATATCCTGCATCTGATTCCGTCGGGCATTCTCCACAAAGACAAGATCTGTGTGATTGGCAACGGTGTTGTCATTGATCCTGAGGCGTTTTTTGAAGAAGTGGATGTCCTGGAGAAAAAAGGCATTGATGTGAAGGGGCGTCTTTTTGTTTCTGAACAGGCTCATTTGATTCTGCCGCACCACAAGCTTCTCGACTGCCTCCGTGAAGATGACAAGAAAAAAGGCGGCATGATTGGAACCACCAAGCGAGGGATTGGTCCCTGCTATGCTGACAAGATGGCCCGCGTGGGTGTACGCGTCGGTGACCTTCGGAATCTTTCCTATTTCAAGGAACGCCTCGAAGCTGTGCTGAGCGAGCGCAATGAAATTTTGCGCAAGATTTACAAGCACCCCGGTCTTTCATTTAAAAGTGTTCTTGCGGAATGTTTGAAATACCGCAAACGTCTTCTTGAGTTTGCGACGGATACGCCGAGCTATCTTTTCAGGGCGTCCCGCAAGGGCAAGAGCCTTTTGTTCGAAGGTGCGCAGGGAACGCTGCTTGATGTGGATCATGGCACCTATCCCTTTGTGACTTCTTCGAACGCCTCTGTCGGCGGAGCGATCACAGGTTCCGGCGTGAGCCCGACTCTGATTGACCGGGTTATCGGCGTGGTCAAGGCCTACACAACCCGTGTTGGAGAAGGGCCTTTTCCCTCGCAGTTTCCTCCGGATCTAATGAAACAGATCCAGAAAAAGGGCGAAGAGTTTGGCGCAACCACAGGCCGTCCGCGCCGCTGCGGCTGGTTTGATGCTTTGATTGTCCGCCACTCGGTGAGAATCAACGGTCTCGATGAAATGGCGCTGATGAAGCTCGATGTGCTTTCAGGATTGCCTGAAATCAAGATCGCCATTGCTTATGAACTCGATGGTAAGCGGTATGAAGATTTCCCGCCGTCCTCCTGTGATTTTTCACGGGTAAAGCCCATTTATGAAACCATGAAAGGCTGGAAGGAAGACCTGACCCACGTGAAGCGTTGGAAGGACCTTCCGCCGAATGCAAAAAAATACCTCAAACGTCTTGAGCAGCTGATGGAAACTCCCATCTGCATGATTTCGGTCGGCAGCAAGCGGTC
>CAYRBY010000022.1:0-13846 GCA_964422635.1 uncultured bacterium | reverse complement strand
GAAGTGCTTGTTCTTGCCGCCCTGAATGAATTTTATTCGCTCGCGGAAAAAAAGGGCCTCGCGGTCAATCGTGTCCCGGGGCTCATCTTTGGCGCCCTGATGCCGCTGGCCTTTCTGTTTCATGCTGATTTGTTCGCGCTGTTTGCAGCATGTCTTGGCCTTTTTCTTTTCAATTTCAAAAAGGAAAGACTCCATCAGGCGCTGGTGGGTACGGCGATCACCTTTTTTGGCGTAATTTATGTCGCCTGGTTTTTTTCACAGCTGATCTATCTCAGACAGGTTCCGTATGGAGCCGAGTGGGTTTTTTATGTGGCGCTGATTGTGAAAGGCGGTGACGCGGGAGCTTATTTCACAGGACGTAAACTCGGCAAGACCAAACTTCTGGAGCATGTGAGTCCGAACAAGTCTGTGGAGGGGGCTGTTGGCGGCTTTCTGACGAGCGTTGTTCTCTCGCTTCTTTCCAAGGCCTACATTCCTGATCCGGCGCTGCATCATTTTCTTTTTCTGGGAATTCTAGCCGGCGTGATTTCCCAGCTTGGCGATCTTTCGGAAAGCCTCATCAAACGCGATGCAGGAATCAAAGATTCAGGGGTCGTTCCCGGCCTCGGCGGTATTCTCGATGTCCTCGACAGTTTGGTTCTTACCATCCCGTTTGTTTATTTCTACGTAATCCGGTTTATCTGAGTTCAAGAGAGGCTGTGAGATGTCAAAGATGATTGCAGCGATGGATGAAATCCGCAGCGGGGCAAACCGTTCCCGTTCGGTGTTTTCCCGCACGCGCGTTCAAGCCCCTTTGGACAAAGAAAAGCCGGTCTCCCGGCCCAGGTCCGGGACGTTCCCCAAAACGCTTTCGATTATGGGTTCGACGGGGTCTATCGGTGAAAGCACGCTTCGCATTGTGCGGACGCACCCGGATAAATTTATTATCAAGGCTTTGACTGCGCGCCGGAATGCAGCACTTCTTATTGAGCAGGCGCTTGAATTCAGACCGGAACTGGTTTGTATCTATGATGAAAATAAAGCCCTGGATGTCGAACGTAAATTAAAACGGCACCGAATCCGCGTTGTGACAGGTGTGGAAGGCTTGAGGGCCGCAGCCTCGCTGAACAGCGTTGATGAAGTTCTTTTTGCAATGGTGGGTGCTGTGGGGCTTATACCAATTTTTGCAGCCCTTCAATCGCGTAAAATGCTTGCGATTGCCAACAAGGAACCGCTGGTGATGGCCGGGCAGCTTTTGATGGGGGAAGCCAGACGCCTTGGTGTTCCCGTTTTTCCTGTCGACAGCGAGCACTCCGGATTATGGCAGTGCCTCGAAGGCCGTGAACGGGCATCGATCAAGAAGATGATTCTGACGTCTTCCGGCGGTCCGTTCAGGACACGCAAAGGTTCTTTGGCGAATGTTACGCCCGCGCAGGCGCTTTGCCATCCCAAGTGGAAAATGGGCCCCAAAATCACGATTGATTCAGCGACGCTCATGAACAAGGGACTCGAGGTGATAGAAGCGGCAAACCTCTTTGAAATGCCCGCGGAAAAAGTGGAAGTCCTTATCCACCCCGAGGCCATTATTCATGCGATGGTTGAGTTTGTAGACGGTTCGCATTTGGCACAGATGGGAATTACGGATATGCGTCTTCCGATTCAGTATGCGCTTAGTTATCCTGAGAGACTCGTGAATCATCTGCCCGAGCTGGACTTTGCCGAGCACAAGACTTTTCATTTTGAAAAGCCTGACTTAAAGCGTTTTCCCTGCCTTGCTTTGGGCTATGAAGCAAGCGCTGCAGGGGGAACGATGCCGGCAGTGCTTAACGCAGCCAACGAAATTGTGGTGGAAGCTTTTCTTGAAAAGAAAATAGGTTTTCTGGATATTCCGGCGAAACTCCGGAGAGTCATGAAGAAACATTCTGTTGTTAAAAATCCCGGGCTTCAGGATCTGCTTGAAGCGGATCAGTGGGCCCGGAAGCAAGCGGAGGCAGCGCTGTGAACTTTCTTATGTCTGTAGGCCCGACGCTCATTGTTCTTGGTGTTCTCATTACCATTCATGAATTCGGACATTTCCTTGCTTGCCGTTTGACGCGTGTCAAAGTGGAAAAGTTTTCAATTGGATTTGGGCCCGAAATTCTTCATTGGCAGGGCAATGAAACCCGCTACGCTATTTCCCTTTTTCCTTTAGGCGGTTTTGTGAAGCCTGCAGGAGAGTCTTACAGTGAGCTTCCGAACGGAGAGGAGCCCAAGCCGGGTGAATACCTCGCAGCACCGCTGCTTTCGCGGATTTTTATCGTCTGTGCGGGTGTTCTGATGAATTACTTTCTCGCCTTTGTTCTTTTTGCCGGTATTTATATGATGGGCCGGCCCGTTCCAGGAACAACCATTGGGACATTCGTTTCCGGGTATCCGGCCGAATCGAGCGGTCTTGCCAAGGGGGACAAGGTTTTGAAGATAGGCGATAAAACCGTCAAGACCTGGAGCGACATGACGAGCGCGATTGAAACATCAGGCGCTGGCCCGCTCGTGCTTGAAGTGGAAAGAAAAAATCTGGCAGGTCTTGCGTCGACCTTTTCTTTGAGTGTTACACCAAAAGTTGAAGAAGCCCCGGATGTTTTTGGGAAAAAGATGTCGGTGCGCAAGCTTGGCATTACCCCCAGTCCGGAAGCTGCCATTTTTGAGCGCTATGGATTTAAAGAATCCATTGTTCATGCCGCCAACACAACCGTTTATATGACGGTCATGACGCATAAGGCGATCTTTTTCATGGCAACCGGCAGAATGTCGCTCAAGGCCGTTTCGGGTCCGGTTGGAATTGTTTCCATGGCCGGAGACGCAGCCCGCATGGGCGTTACCTATGTTCTTCAGCTGATGGCCACGCTTAGCATCTCGCTTGCTGTCATCAACCTTTTGCCGGTTCCGGCGCTGGATGGCGGGCACCTTTTGTTTCTGCTTATTGAAGCGGTCCGGCGCAAGCGCGTCAGCCTCGTTTTTCAGGAACGCGTTACTCAGGCGGGATTTGCAGTACTGCTGGTTCTTATGGCATTTCTTGTTTTCAACGATTTGAATAATCTCAACGTGTTTGCCCGCATCCGCGGTTTGTTCGGATCCTGACGGATTGCGGTATAAGAAAGGATTTTGAGCATGCGCTGGACAGAAACACTTCTTCCCACTCTCCGTGATGTTCCCAAGGACGCTGAAGCCGCAAGCCACAAGCTCGCCCTGCGAGCGGGTCTTGTGCGCCAGCTCGCTTCCGGGGTCTACACCTATCTGCCTTTGGGGTTCCGTGTTCTCTATAAAATTATGGCCATCATCCGTGAGGAAATGAACCGTGCGGGCGCTGAAGAACTTCTCATGCCTGCCCTTCATCCCGCAGAACTCTGGAAAAAAACAGGCCGTTATGAAACGCTGGGTGACGACAAGATCGCTTTTAAAAACCGAGCTGGTCATGAATTTGTTTTAGGGCCCACGCACGAAGAAGTGGTCACGGACCTTGCGACGAGCTGCATCAAATCTTTCCGCGATCTTCCTTTTACGCTTTATCAGATCCAGACTAAATTCCGGGATGAGGCCCGTCCGCGTTTTGGCGTGATCCGCACCAAGGAATTTATCATGAAGGATGCCTATAGCTTCGATAAAGACGAGAAAGGCCTCGACGTCAATTACCAGAAAATGGCCGAAGCCTACCGCCGGATATTTACGCGCTGCGGTCTGACCTTTCAGATTGTCGAAGCCGATACCGGGCTTATGGGCGGAAAAATGAGCCAGGAGTTTATGGTGGTCTGTCCTTATGGGGAAGACCGTGTAGCCCGTTCCGAAAATGGCTACGTAGCCAGTCTTGAAATCGCTGTTAGGGGAAAGCCTTCAAAACCCGCGGCCCAGCCTTGCGCTTCGGCACCTGAGGGTTTTGACACTCCGAATCTCCGCACTATTGATGAAATCAAAAACCGTTTTAAAATCCAACCCTCTGAAATTGTTAAGACGCTTATTTACATGGCGGATGGAAAGCCTGTGGCCGTTCTGGTGACAGGCGACAGCGAAGTCAATGAGAACAAGCTTCGCCGTCTTATCGGAACAAAAAATCTGCGGCAGGCAGAGAATAAAGAAGTCGAGCAGGCCACTGGCGCTCCAGTAGGATTCGCCGGCCCCGTAGGATTGAATCTCCCCATCTATGCGGACTGGGATGTTGAAGGTCTCTCAGGATTTACTTGCGGCGCCAACCAGAAAGACCGCCATTTGAAAAATGTTCACATGGGGCGGGACTTTAAGGCGACTGCTGTTGGGGACATCCGGAACGTCAAGCAGGGTGACCCTGCCCAGGATGGCCGCGGAACATTATCCATCGCCACAACGATGGAAATTGGACATATCTTTAAGCTGGGAACGCGTTACACAGAAGCGCTCTCCACGTTTTATCTTGATGAAAAAGGCCAGCGTCAGACTGTGATCATGGGCTGTTACGGGATCGGTGTGAACCGCATTTTGGCTGCGGCTATTGAAGAACATCACGACGAAAAGGGAATCCGGTGGCCTTTGGCTCTGGCGCCTTACCAAGTCGAGATTATTACGCTCAATCAGAGCGAAGAGAAGATCACCAAGGTTGCCGAAAGCCTGTATGAAAAAATCCGTGAAGCCGGATATGATGTTTTCTATGACAACCGTGATGAACGGGCAGGCGTGAAGTTCAAGGACGCGGATCTGATCGGAATTCCTGTCCATATTATTCTGGGTGAGCGCAATTTGGCCGAAGGAAAGCTGGAGGTCAAGTATCGTGCCAGCGGAGCTTCAGAGCTGGTAAACCTGGAAGGGTTTGATCCGAAAAGCCTTTTTTCCAAAAAGGAAAACTTTACTGCGGTTTCCTGAGGTCTTAGGGCAAAGGTCAGTATTTAACTTCTTCCCACTCAGCCCCAATCAAAAGATCCCGCCGCATTTTCTCGTCATACGCAAAGTAAAGCGTGTATTTTTTTTGCCCCGTGTACTCCCCGGGTTTGATGCCGAAGGCAATACTTGCCATATTAACGCCTACTGAGAATTCAGTTTTGGCGTAAGCACCCTTCAGGAAACTCTTCACTTTGAAAAAAACAGCCTCTTCCAGTTTGTTGCTGAAACCGGGTCTGCCGTCTACAAAATCCAGGAGACTTTTTGCGTTGAGTTTGTTTGTTTTCTTGCTGAAGGAAGCGACAATGACGTATTTGGAATCACGCATCAGCTTTGCGCGGGCTTCTTCATCGTAAGCGAAGTCGGGTTTGCCGCAGCCCTGAAAAGAAAATCCAAACAGCGTTAGTAAAAGTATGGAAGCAATTTTTCTCATAACACACCGGAGTTATTTTACTGATGGCTTTTCGCCAGATCAACCGCTGATCCAGACTTGCCACACTGATCATATCCGGCTATGCTAGGGGGGCCAGAGGTCAATCATGATTGAGATCAGTATTGCGATATTGTCGGCGGCCGGGCTTTGGCTGTCCATCTATTTTTGCGGACTTTATTACCGCTGGTTCAGCCCGGACGTTCCCTGGGTTCCCAAAGTATGCCGTATTGGCACCGGCGAATGTGCCAGTGTGGTGGATACCCCAAGGGCCAAACTTTTCGGGATCCCTAATTCCGTTTTTGGTCTCGGCCTCTACAGCTATCTTATTTTAAGTCTGTGGTTTTTACCGCAAGAGCCAGCCTTGGCGCTCATTGTTACGGCCGTGCTCCGGTCGCTTTACCTGGCTTACAGCCTTCTTTTTGTGACGCGAACGCCGTGCGTGCTTTGTTTTGCCAGTCACCTGATTAACCTAGTTCTGGCCGGCCTGGTTTTCCTCCGCTATTTTTCCGCATGAAAAAAATAAGCCCGGGTTCAAAAAAGAAACGTGAAAAGATTCTTTGGCCGCGAAAGATTATTCATGTCGATATGGATGCCTTTTTCGCTGCGGTCGAGCAGCGCGACAACCCTGAATTAAGAGGAAAGCCTGTGGTTGTCGGCGGAGATCCAAGGAGCCGAGGGGTTGTGAGCACAGCCTCCTATGAAGCCCGGAAGTTTGGAATTCGCTCCGCCATGCCGCTTGCACAGGCCTACCGGCTCTGTCCGCAGGCTGTCTTCGTAAAGCCGCGTTTTCAGGCCTACCGCGAAGCTTCAGACCGTGTGATGAGCATCCTGCGCCAGCACACGGAACTCGTCGAAGCCGTTTCCGTGGATGAAGCTTATCTGGACGTTTCTGAGCACCGTTTTGGAATGGACGACCCCGTCATGATTGCCTCCCTGATTAAGCAGAACATTGCGGCAACGACCCGTCTTACGGCTTCTGCGGGTGTTGCCGCGAATATGTTTCTGGCCAAGATCGCTTCCGATTTCAAGAAGCCGGATGGACTGACCGTTGTTCTGCCGGGAGAAGAAGAGGCTTTTTTAAAGCCCCTTCCGGTGAGAAAAATTCCAGGGGTGGGCCCCGTAACTGAAAAATCCCTGCTGGCCCTTGGGTATACGACGTGCGGAGAGCTGGCCGAGGCCTCAGTCAAGAGGCTTCAAGCTGAAATGGGAAAAACCGGGCTGCACCTGTCTTTTGCTGCGCGGGGCTTGGATGAGCGTGAGGTCGAGCCTTGGACCGAACCCAAACAGTCCAGCACGGAAGAAACGTTTGACCGGGACACACGTGATGTGAAGGTTCTGAAGATGCGCCTCAAGGCCTTTGCTCAGGAAGTTTATGCAGGGCTTAAGGAAAGCGGCCGCATGGGGCTGACGGTTGTTTTGAAAGTAAAATATTTCGATTTTGAACAGATTACGCGCTCACAAACCCTCCAGCATGAGCCTTCTGGTCCGGAAGAGATTTATCGTATTGCCTGCGAACTGCTTGAAAAGAAAACCCGCGCAGGCAAAAAAGCAATACGGCTTATCGGTCTTGGAATATCGGGCCTTCGCGATGCGCGTGAAATACGGACTTTACAGACACCGGATTTATTTTCAACGCAGGGGATAGTGGTATGAAAAAATTTCTGATCACTCTTGCAGCCGGGTACCTGCTATTAACCGCCGTGATTTTTCTGATGGGACAAGCGGGGCATAAAGATCCTCACGGGAAGTCGAAGCCCGCTGAGCAGACCCGGCAGGCGGAAGCAAAAAAAGACATGCCGCCCAAAGATTCCGGCAAGGGTTTTTCAGACCGTGAAAATTCAGGACCCGTTAAAACAATCGGTTCGGCCACAGTTAAAGTTGTTGCGTCTTCCGGAACAAAAAACTTTCAAACTTTTTATTCGGACGGGCGGGTCAGCTCTTCGTGGACCTTCAAGGAAGGCGTGTTGGACGGCACAGTTGTTTTCTTTCATCCTAATGGTGCAGTCTGGATGGAGTACCCGTTTCAAGGCGGGCAGGAAACCGGTATGGAAAAAGAGTATGCGGCAAACGGGCCGCTGCTTTTTGAAAAATCCATGATGGCCGGTGCGCCGCAGGGTGAAATCAAACAGTATTATCCAAATGGAAAACTCTGGATGCGCGCTGTGGTCTCCCGTGGTTCTTTTGACAATGTTCCGGACCTGTTTTCGGAGAATGGGGAGGGACAATCCCTTTTCCAGGGCAGCGGTGCCAGTCCCGGTGCCGCGCAGGGAGTGTTCCGGGTCTTGACGGAAAGCGGTGCTCCCAAAGCTGAATGGAACGGCGCGGGGCAGGAGGGTGCTTCGGTTGTCAGGACGTTTTTTGACGATGGCAAGCCAAGCTCTGAATGGCCTGTTAAGGATGGAAAACCGCATGGGTCCGCCCGTTTTTTTTATCCAGGCGGTTCATTGTGGCGGGAAATTGTTTTAGAGAACGGGGTTCTTTCCGGGAAAGTTACGACTTACTATCCGGGCGGAGCGCTTCAAAGAGAGACCTCCTATGCGGCAGGTCGTAAAAGCGGCCCCGCGCTTATTTATTATGAAGACGGGAGCCTTTGGGCTGAATTTTCTTACGAGGAAGGACGCCTATCGGGCATGCCCAAGGCGTACTCTCAAGGCAAATCAGAGCCCTCAGTCACAGCGCTGTCCCCGAAAGCGGCCTGAGAAAAGCAGGCTTCACTCAAGCCCGGAATTGTGATAAAGTCGCCGTCAATCTTTCCACCAACCCAGGACAGCTAAATGAAAAAGCAGAATAAAAACAACCTCGTATGGATGGATCTTGAGATGACCGGTCTTGACCCTCAAAAGGAGGGCATTATCGAGATTGCCACACTGATTACCGACAGTGATTTGAACATTCTTGCCGAGGGGCCGAACCTGGCGATCCGCCAGCCGGAAAGACTTCTAAAAAAAATGGATGACTGGAACCAGAATCAGCACTCCAAGTCGGGCCTTCTTGATCTTGTCCGCAAATCAAAAGTGACGGTTGCCAAAGCTGAACGCGAAACCCTGAAGTTCATCAAGGAATACTGTGTTGAGGGGAAATCACCGCTTTGCGGGAACTCCATCCATCACGACAAACGGTTTCTTCTTCGCTATATGCCGAAACTCAGCGCCTATCTTCATTACCGCATTCTCGACGTGAGCACGGTGAAGGGGCTTGTTGACCGCTGGTACCCTAAGCCCAAAGACCGCCCGAAGAAAAATGACAATCACCGTGCGCTTGGCGATGTTCAGGCTTCCGTTGAAGAACTTCGTTTTTACCGTAAAACTTATTTTAAACAGCCCAAAGAGTAGTTTTCATCTGACGGCTGAAAATTCAAGGCAAGGAGTCTTAACCGATGTTTGGAAAATTTAAATCAATGGCTGATCAGCTCAAGATGGCCAACCAGCTGATGAAAAATGAAAACTTCCGTGCTTTAATGGCCAATCCCAAGATGCAGGAATTGATGGCCGACCCGGAGTTTCAAAAAATTGCGCGGTCCCAAAATTTTGCCAAAATGATGGCCTATCCGAAATTCGCAGGCCTCATGAAAGACCCTCAGATGATGGAGGCCATGCAGGCCTTTGCAAAAAGCCAGCAAGGAATTGTCTAAGCTGATGAATCCCTCCCACTCTGCTGAAGCACCTGACGTACGGGAAAAAGGCGCTCCTGGAAAAGACGGCACCCCCCAAACGAGTGACAAGCGGCTGTATTTTCAGCTTTCTGTTTTTACGGGCTGTCTCGATTTGGATGCGGTTGAAAAAGCTGTGAAAGCCTCGGGGTTCGAAGCGGTTTTGTATGAAGATTTTCACGATGCCCGGGGATTTGCCCTTCTTTTGATGCACGAAAATCCTGATTTTTTTGTTCGGGAAGCGCGGGCCTTTTTACAGAAGCAGCCGTTCTCGTCTCTCACCTATCTTCGCGACATGACTATGGCAGGCCGTTCGTATTCTTTAGGCCGGGAGCTGGATCTGGAAGACTGGCTTTTGCAGAAGCCCCGCCGCACGGCGCTGAATCCCGCGTGGCCGTGGGCCATTTGGTACCCCCTGCGGCGTAAACCGGAATTTGAGCTTCTTTCCAAAGAAGAACAGGGAAAAATTCTTTATGAACACGCCAAGATCGGCATGAGTTATGGCCGCGCGGACCTCGCCCATGATATCCGTCTGGCTTGCTATGGCATAGACCGTGACGACAATGAGTTTTTGATCGGACTTATCGGCCGGGAGCTTTTTCCGCTTTCTCATGTGGTCGAAGAAATGCGCAAGACCCAGCAAACGGCCCGCTACATTGAATCCCTTGGCCCTTTTTTTACAGGGCGGGTGCGCTGGCAAAGTCCGGCCCCTCTTTCCCCTAAACCGTCTTCCTATTAGCTGCCGGCTCCGGAGCCCCGCATGCGCCGGAAAATAGCTCTCGCGGCAGTCTGGACCGGATCCTTTCTCCTGGCTCTTGTTCTCATGGAAGGTTTCGTCCGTTTCTACTTTGAACCTCCCAGCGGAACGCCCCTGATTCTTGTCGACCGTGAAGCGCCGTACGTCTTTGCATTAAACCCTGAACATTCTGAAATTAGTTCCCAGGGGCTTCGCGACCGCGAGTTTAAACTTCCCAAGCCTTCTGGGGTGAAACGCATCCTGGTTCTTGGCGATTCAATTGCGTACGGTCTTTTTGTCGCGGCCGAGCAGACTTTTTCAAAGAAGCTTGAAAAAAATCTGAACAGGGAAGGGAAGACCGTTGAAGTCGTGAATACAGGGGTGAACGGATACACAACCTATAATGAAGTCGAATTCTTCAAAGCCGAAGGAAAAAAGTTTGAGGCGGAGGACGTTGTGCTCGTCTTCTGCATGAATGATATTGTCAATCCGGTGCTTCATTGGGGAGACGATGAAGGCTTTTTCAAGAATCTCCCCGCCGCAGCTTTTCCTCGTTACGAAGAACACGTCCGGAGCGTGATGCCCGTCGTCTACGGAGAAGTTTCACCCATAGAAAATGCTCTCCGCCGCTCGGCGCTGTATCGTCTTTTCCGGAGAATGCAAAGACTCTGGAATTTGCGCAGTGTCCGTTATGAGAAAAGGGACGGCCAGAACTGGCCGGTGTATGTTTCGGATGAGGATCCCGTGACAATCCGGACTCTGCAAGATCCTGATTCTCCTGAAACCAGGTGGTTGTTTGGCCTTTTCCGGGAGCTCCAGAAAAGCGCGGCCGAAAACGGTGCACGCCTGCATATTTTGTTTGTTCCGCTCGCCTATCAAATGGAGCAGGGCTATCCTTTTTCACCGCAGAAAAACCTGATGGAAAAATGCGCTGCTGAAGGGCTGGACTGTCTTGATCCGCTTGAGACCTTCAAGCGCAATGGAGGGAAAAAACTTTTTCTTGGCAGTCACCGTTACCACCCCCGGGACATTTGGCACTTGTCCCCGGAAGGGCATCGGGTTATGGCTGATTTTTTGGCGGGTGAGTTCGTCAATCCGGCAGAAAAGGGAATGCGCTAATGGAAGACACAACGGTTCATTTGGGCGCGCTCTATGTCGAAATCTTTATTCCTCTTTCCGGGTCGCTTAAGTCGAAGCGAAGCGTTTTGAAAAGTCTCAAAGACCGCGTCCGTTCGCGTTTTAATGTGTGTGTGGCTGAGATTGGAGCCCAGGACAAATGGCAGCGCTCCGTACTTGGATTTTCTGCGATCAGCTCGGATAAAACACATCTTGACCAGTCCCTTCAGGCTATTCTATCCTTCGTGAAGGAAATCCATGATATTGAAGTGCTTGATCACGCATTGGAATTTTTATGACCTCCGCAAAGCACAAGTTTAAGGCTGTTTCCGTCCAGAGTTTTCTCGCCCTGCTTCTCTTTTGCCCGCTTTCACAAGCGGCCGATGCCACACGCTGGTCTCAGCTTGAAGATCAGGTCGTGCAGTTCTATCAAAAGGGAGCGTATGCGGACGCTGCGGCAGCCGCGTCAGAGGCACTAGGGGCCGCGGAAGAAACTTTTGGAGCCGACCACCCTAATGTCGCAGTCGTGCTGAACCAGCTGGCCATGATTTATTACGCGCAGGGAAGTTACGCGGAAGCAGAGCCTTTAAATCAGCGCGCCCTTAAAATCCGTGAACAAGCCCTTGGTCCCACGCACCCGCAGGTGGCGCAGTCTTTAAACAACCTTGCCCTTCTTTATGCTTCCCGGGGGGATTATGCCAAGGCGGAAGAGTACTATCAGCGGACGCTTGAAATTGAGGAAAAGAATCTCGACCCCCAGCACCCCAACCTCGCGACTTCCATCACGAATCTGGCGCAGCTTTTTCTTGTGCAGGGAAAGTACGACAAGGCAGGACCGCTTTTTGAGCATGCCCTGCTCGTGGATTCTCATGCGCTTGGGGAAGACCACCCTAATACAGCTGCCGATATGGACAATCTCGCGCGGCTGTACATTGCCCAGGGCCGGTTTCATGAGGCTCAGGAACTTGCTCTGAAGGCTCTTGCCATCCGCGAGAAAAACTTCGGGGCTGATCACCCCGACGTGGCTGTATCGCTCAATACACTCGGTGAAATTTACAGGCTCTTTGATGATTATGAAAAAGCACAGCCTATGATTGAAAAGGCGCTTGAGATTGACCGCAAGGCCCATCCGGGCGATCACCCGGATGTGGCACGCGATCTCAACAACCTGGCCCTTGTTCACGACGCCGAAGGGCATGCTGCCGAGTCTGAAAAACTCAATCAGGAAGCGCTCGCGATGCGGAAAAAGCTTTTCGGTGAAAAGCATCCCGCGGTTGCCCAGTCTCTCAATAATCTGGGTGTGTCCGTGCTTGCATTAGGAAAACCTGAAGAATCGCGTCAGTATCATGAAAAGGCGCTGGCCATGCGGCGTGAGCTCTTTGGTGAGGAGCACCCCATGACAGCACAGTCGCTTGCAAATCTTGGACAGCTTGAGGACACCCTGGGAAACACAGCGAAAGCGCGGGAGTATTATGAACATGCGCTTGAGATCCGAAAAAAAACGCTGGGGGATCTTCATCCTGAAACCGCTGCGCTTTATCACAATCTGGCCGTCATTGAAGCTGCCGGCAAAGAATATCAGAAAGCGGAAGACTATGAAAAAGATGCCATGAAAATCTGGCAGACGGCTTTGGGGCCTGACCATCCGCTGATGGCAGAAGCCCTGTCTGTTCTCGCCGGCGTCAGCCGCGCACAGGCCAAATGGGAAGAGGCGGAAGCTTTTGCGGACCGGGCTTTTCAAATTCGTCTCAAGAGTTCCGCGAAGCCCACCCCGGAGCTTCTTGCGGCTATGAATCAGCTTGCAGAGATTGAGACAAGCCAGGCGAAGACCGACGATGCGGAGTCTGTTTATAATGAAGCCTTGAAGCTTGCCGGTGATCCGCCGCAAGAGGAACTACGGGACGCTGTGGTTGTTCTTTTAAATAACATGGGGCTTTTTTATGCCCGCCAAACCCAGCACGATAAAGCCTGTCAGGCCTTTGAAAAGGCCGAAGCGCTGCTTTCTCCAGAAAAGGGTTCGGGCAGCAGGCAGTTAAAGACGGTTTTGACCAACCATGCCAATTGCCTTGCGGCACAAGGCCGGGACAAGGATGCCCGGAAAATCCGTAAAAAAATCGAAAAACTTCCCGCCTGATCTGATCCGTCTTATTTTCACCCTTTAAATATCTCCAACCCCTTATTCCGCAACGTAAAACACTGACCTCCCGGGCCATTTTCTGTCCGGCTCCGAAAACACCCCTGTTAGCTATGTGAGTCTATTGAGACTTGATAGTTTCCATGTTAGCCTTTGAGTAGATCGGAAAGGTGTAAGGAGAGAGGCTCATGAAGATTCGCGAAAGAGGTTTTACACTTGTTGAACTGCTTGTCAGCATCAGCATCATGACGTTTGTGCTGTTGACCTCCGTTAAGGTTCTTATGGAAGCCCAGCAGATGACTCAGCAAGCCCGGTATCGTCTTTTGGCTGTCAATGCGGCCCGGTCTGTTCTGGAAACTATTAAGGATACTCCGTTAACACAAGTGCCCGCCATCGGGACAGCGGCTTTTGTTCCGCAAGGGCTTCCCGGCGGCGCCATTACCATTGTGACAAATCCTGCGAATCTTGCGGGAGTGTCTATTGCAACGGTCACGGTGCGCGTGACCTGGGTCAATCCCAAAAATCTTCAGGGTCGTCTTGAAGTATCGACGATGAGGAGCCGGTTTTTATGAAGATAATCATGCAACTTATAAGAGAAGGCTGCTCCGGGGAAAAAGGCTTTACCCTGCTTGAACTTACTCTTGCCGCCGCGCTCTTAACCATCGTCATGCTCTCGGTGTTATCTGTAACCATCATGAGTCAGCAGATTTTTACGGACAACGGAACATACGCGCAGTTAACGCAGGGTTCCATGCAGACTCTTCGCCACATAAGCCGTGAAATCGGCCAGACGAGTCCGAATGTTACGCCCAGCCACTTAACGATTACCACAGACGGAAACGGCAACAGCGTTGTGTGCTTTCAAATTCCTGTAGATTGGGACAATGATGGCGATGCCGTAACCGCGGGCATGAATCC
>CAYRBY010000021.1:10322-26835 GCA_964422635.1 uncultured bacterium | reverse complement strand
CCCCTGTTTGAGTTTGAGGATTTTGAAACAGGCAGCGGAAAAAAAAAGAAAATTCAAAAACGCGGTGATCAACGAAGCCAGGGCCACGCCAGCAATCCCCCATCCTGCGTGCAGAAACCAGCCGGAAAAGCCGTAGGTCGAAGCAATCAGTACGAGCTGCAATGGAATCAGGTGCCAGTGTTTCCGGACCGTGATCAGAAAATTCGAAAACGGATGGGTCAGGGCCATGAAAAAGGATCCGAGAATGACCATTTGAAGCGAACCGAGGCCGTCGCGATAGGCCGGAAGAAAGGCCGGTACGAGCCAATGCGAAAAGATCCAAACCAGGGCTACGGGCACGGGAAAGAGAAAGGCCAGGCCGAGCGCCGGCTTGACCAGGTATTTCACCAGGTCCTGCGGGTTGTCCCGCTGCGCGTAAAGCTCCTGAAAGTGCGGAAACAGGATGACGCCGAACATATTGGGTAAAGAATAAAGATAATTGTTGGCCATAAGAGCAACGCTGTAGATACCAAGCTGTTCAAAGCTGAGAAATTTGGCAATCATGATTCTGTCCGCCGAGGTCAGGAAAGTCCTTAACACATCGGAGACCAGCATGGCAAAGCCCAGATCAAAAAGCGGCAGGATTTTTCTCCAGGAAAAAAGGAAAGAGAAACGGTACGGGGTCTTCCAATGGAGAATGGCCAGGCACAGCACATAGTTCAAAAGCACGGAAGCAAAAAAACCAAAGAGCTTGAATGGCCAGGCCATGCCAAGAGCAAGAAGTAACCCCAAAACGCTTGAGAAAAAATTCAGGATTCCCGCAAACACAAAGGCCTTGTGCGCCCGGAGAAGAACCACGTAAAGGTTGTAGATCCGTTGAAGAAGGATAATGCCGGCAACGACCCAGAGACCTATGAAAAGTTCATGGGAGTAGGTGTTCCGCTTGAGCATTGCGAAAAGAACCACCCCCAGGGACGTTAACCCCGCAGTTAAAATCGTGAAGCTGAAAACCAGGTTTTTGGTTTCCTCGGCCTTTTCGGACTCCCCTTTTTTTAAATAATACGGAACGTCGCGCGTTGTCGCGGTGGTGATTCCAAGACTGGCGTGTTTGGCGTAGTTGATTATGACCTGCAAAAATGCCCAAACCCCCATTTGCGCGGGGCCCAAAAAGCGCCGCAGCAGGATCCCGGTGAGCACATCAAAGAATTGCGCAGCATAGGAACTGATCGAGTAAATACCCGCGTCTTTGAGGATCTCTTTTTTTTTCGACATGGGCTTTTACCAGGCCGTCCAGCCGCCGTCGACCATTAAATTATGCCCTGTCACAAAAGAGGAGGCATCGGAGGCTAGGTAGAGCACAGCGCCCTTGATTTCCTGCCGGTTCATCATCCTGCCTAGAGGAGTTTTGGCGGAGTAACGTTCTAAGAACTCTTCGGGCTGATTGTTAAAAACTCCGCCGGGAGAAATGCAGTTGACGCGGAGCCCATGCTTCGCCCAGTAAGCAGCGAAGTATCGTGTGAGGTTTACGATCGCTCCCTTGCTCGCAGCATACACCGCGGGCGAGTTAATTCCCGAGTTACCGTAAATTCGCTGATCGGCGCCGACGACACCGTAAATGGATGCGATATTGATAATGCTTCCGCGGATATCCTTGCGGATCATGGAAGCCGCTGCATGCCTTGTCATCAGAAAAGTCCCATTCACATTGACTTTCATCACACGGTCCCAATGCGCCATGTCGTATTTTTCAACGCTCGTAAAGTGTGTGGTGCCGGAGGCAATCGCCGCGTTAATGAGAATGTCGATGCCGCCGGATTTTTTTTCAATGGTTGAGACCAGTTTCTTGATATTGCTTTCGCTTGTCACATCGAGCGGCTGGTAATGCATGGAAGTTTTCAAAGCTTTGGGGAGTTCAGATAGTACTTTTTTGCCGCTGGCGGGATTAATGTCACAAAGGTATACCGCCGCACCCGCCTCGGCCAAAGCCATGCCAATGTGCGGTCCCAGGAGTCCCGCACCCCCGGTCACAATTGCGGTTTTCCCCGATAAATTCCAATCTGATTTTTTACTCATAAAGCCTCCTGATGGATCTTTCGTGCCGGCTCTTAGAGCCAGAAATGATAAACAAAAGTCGAAGAGTGTCTGGTGAAGCCCATTTTTTCATAAAGGCCGCAGGCGGGTTCATTCTCTTTTTGTGTCGCTACGGAAAGAAAACGGGCTTTCTTGGAGAGAGCCCAAGCCTTCGCTTCCCTGACGAGCGCCGCCCCAAGTCCTTTCCCTCTGCTTTTTTTATCGACCCCGATAAGGTCAATCACAGCTTCGTCTTTCTTTTTCTTGAGGGTGACAAAGCCGGTGAGTCTACCCGCGGGCGAAATTGAAACAAGAACCGCGTCGGCGATTTCCTTGCGTACGGATTTCTGGATCCACAAAGTGTAAAGACGTTTGTAATCCGAGGTCCGGAATCCCCGGTCACACTTAAAACGCGAATAGACGCCGCTTTGCAGTGCCAATCCCACGAGCATCTTATCCGCCGCCGTTTTTTTATACGGCAGGACAGAAATCAGGGGGAGTTCGGTTTTGTGCCCGCGTTGAAGCGGCATCCGGTAGACAACCTTTTCATCTACCTTCCGTCCGCCTGCCGGCAGAAATATGCCAGTTCCTGAAAGCGCAAACGGCGAAAAAACGTAAAGAAGCCGAAAGCCCCGCCCTTTGGCTTTAACCGACATTTCAGACAGGTGTTCAAGGTCTTCCTTCCTCTGAAGTGAAAGGGATGCGATTTTGATTTTAAAAAACCTGGAGTCCCAGGCGAGGGGTTTTAATTTCAAGCTCGAACTCCTGTAGAAACCGGTTTGCCGTCACGGGCGCATAAGGCAACTTCCAGAACCCTGCGCGCGTCTTCCAGCGTGTGGATAGGCGGTTCTTTATGGTCTAGGACGGCGAGAAAATGCCGCATGAGATCCAGAAACATGTCATTGGTTTGAAAGCCGGCGGGCTCTTCGTAGTATGTCCACGCGCCTTTGGATTTTTGGAAGCACTCTACCCGTTTGTGATTGGGATTCCAAAGAAGCGTTCCTTCTGTGCCCGCGATCACGCAATATCTCGTTTCAGGATACTGAAAATAGTTCAAACTGACACTACCTGCGGCGCGGGATTGAAATTTCAAAAGGATTTCGGCCAAATCCTCCGTTTCAATTTCCAGGTCGCTGAATCGGCCGGTCACCGACTCCACCTGGTCTACATCTCCCATCAGCCAATAAACATAATCCAATTCATGGATCGCATCGAGGATCACGCCGCCGCCCAGATCTTTTCGAGCGCTGTACATGCGGCGGTAATCTTCCCAGGGGTGCCATTCTTTCAAACAGCCCCCGTAATGCGCGCGAATGTCGAGCGGGCGGCCGATGGCACCTTCTCGAATCAGCTTCTTCATAAGCCTTACCGAAGGGTGAAAACGCATTTTGTACCCGAGAAGGACAGGAATGTTTTTTTCAGTGCAGAGCTGGATAAAATCTTGAACGCCTTCAAGTGTGTGGGAAATCGGCTTCTCAATGAACAATGGAATACCCCGCAAGGCTGCTTTCCGGGCCGTTTCAAGGTGCAGGCTGGTCGGATTAGTGACAAAAACCGCGTCTGGTTTTTGATCCAAAGCGTCCTCGTAAGACGTAAAACTCTCAAGGGCTGTCTCCTTTTCAAAATCACCGAGAGATTCATTACGAACGCGCCAGGCCAAAATTCGGCAAGGGGTCAGCTGCTTGAGGTTTTTGATGTGACGTCGGCCGATCGATCCGCAGCCGGTAAAAAGGAAGGTTCTCATTGGGATTTCCCCCCGCAATTCGTTTCAATGAGTTCTAGAAGCACGCGGGCCGCAGCGTAAGATGCACCGCCTTCGGGACGTGCCAAGTATTTCGGAATCACATTTAACGACCTTTCAATTTGTCCGTTTCTAAAACGGTCGTCATGCAGAATTTTGTGAAGCGCAGCGCTCAGGGACTCAAGGTCTTTGGCGCCCACTGCGGCACCCGTTTCCGCATGCGGCTGAAGATCTCGTCCGCCTTCCAGGTTGATCGTAATCACGGGCTTACGCAGCATCATCGCTTCAATCGCTACGGTGGAACAGGGTGTCATCAGGATATCACAGGCCAAAAGGAGACTGGGGGTTGAATAAAGCCTAAGGAGTTTGACCCTGTCTTTAAGTCCGGAGTTCAAAATCCTTTCCTGGGTATAGGCCTCATGAGGGTCTCTTGGGTGCAGTTTTACGACGAGGCAGACATCGTTAAAAGGGGCCAGCGCCCGGAATACCGTATCCAGTAACCGCTGGGTGTTTTCCCGGGACAAATAGTGGCCAACAAAATCAGCCCGGCCGTCTTCATGGAAAGGATCCGTGGCCAGCACGACAATTTTTTGTTCCGATTTCCCGCCTATGTCGCGTAATACTTTTTTACGTGCCTCAGCCTGCCTGTTCAAAGCCTCGTCAAAACGGTCATAGCGCGGTACCCCAGTTAGTGAAATCTGATGGTCCGGAACTCCCCAGCTGAGCAGGAGCTCCCGGGAATAAGGTCCCCAGGCGGCAATCTTGGAAGCCGTGACAGGCGCAAGCGCGATCGGGACTGTACGAAAGGGTGCACCGTGTTGAATAACGAGGGAAGGAATTTTTAATTTTCGTGCTGCCGTAGCCAAAGTCTTGTTGTATGGTGTTACATCTTCGTCAAACAAAATCGCCGAAATTTTTTCCTTTTTTAAAAAATTCAAAGCCTCTTGATAAAGAGCTCCGAGCGGGTGGAGCCGTGAAAACAGGCGTGACCGGAACGAGGGCTTCATCAAAGGCCACAGATTTACCCCGCTGCGTTTAAAAACGTCTGAATGCGACAATGCTCGGTCCAGCCGATTCCAAAGATCTGTGTCCTCGTGTTCCAAGGCTGAAAAAGGAAGGAACTTCATGCTTATGAAATGCCGCAGTGCGAATTTCCAGAAACGGATCCCCGCTTTCTGTCTCAGCAGTGTTAAGCGCACAGAGGTGTTTTTGGCAAGGTGTGGAATTACAGTGTCACAATGCTTAAGATCTGAGCAGATTAAGACGGAAAGTTTTTTTCGGAATAGCAGAAAGTTAAAAAAAATGTTGGCAGACTTCCAAAGCGCCTGAAGGCTTTTGTCTTTAAGGCCGGACCCTGATTCGTAAAGCGGTTTGGCGGCCCGTTCGGTTCGCTCCGGAGGCCATAAAAAGGACAGTGCTTTTTCCAAGGTTCTATCGGGTGGCTCCAGGCATCCGTCCTGATGTAAAAGGCGGATGCTCATGACTGAATGCTGGTTCAGAAGACCGCTCAGGAGCGCCGTGTCCCTGAAATAGGCCAGCAAAAAGTAAGTAAAAGGGTGCTGAATCAGAGAGGCTGTCTGAAGCCCTTCGGTTTCCAGAATCCCGGAGAGTTCCGGCTGCAGGTACCAGTCCCCCGCCGTTTTAAAGGCGTCATCATTAACTTTTTGCATGAAGGGTTCTTGTTCAAAATTTTCTTCAAACAAAAAAAGGCCGGTTTCACGAAGGGGGATCTTTTCAGAATCTGGCAGGCCGATAACTACGGCTCTGTTCCGGGGAGACAGATCCTGCGAGATTTGCTTTAGGGCGAGAAGACGCTCCGCAGGATTTGAGGAATCCCGGCGGGAGATGAGAACCAGTAAGGCGATTTCAGTCAAGACACCGCCATCACTTCGCGGCATAGATGTGGAGGACATTGTCGAAAAATGCGGGCGAAAGAAGACGGGCAGATGGATTCAGACGAAGGCGGATCATGTCGAGCGGGATCCTGAACGGATCGGACCACTTCGCGTACGGCGTGCCGATGTAGAAATACTTTTTGCACACAATCTTGAATCCCGCCTTGATTAGCATTTCGGTCATGGTGCGCGTAGAGAAATAATAAATGTGGTATTTGGGTGTGACGAGATTGAATTTTTCTTTGTAAAGCCGCGCACAAAGGCTTCCGATGTTAGGCGTGTTGATGGCCAGCATGCCTCCGGGCTTGAGAATCCGGTAAGCGGTGGTCAGGTAAGAAAAGGGATCCTGAAAATGTTCAATCACGCCGCGCATGTTGACTACGTCAAAGGAGTTATCATCGTAATCGAGTTCCGGAAGCGGCCCCAGTTTTACTTCAAGTCCGAAACGGACACGGGCATCTTCCGCGGCGGCGGGGTTAAACTCCGTTCCATATTTCTCCCATCCCGGCCCCAGTCTTGAGAGAAAGAAACCTCCTCCGCATCCGACATCGAGAATTTTTCCTGGCTTGACGAGCTTCTGGAGTTCTTTGACTTCAATGTCATACATCTTAATGCGAAGCGCCCGTGCTTTGTCTTCGCCGTGCATCTGGTAATAATCCACTCCGTAGACTTTTTGCAGGCCGGCACGGTTCAGGCGGGGGTTTACATAAACCAGCCCGCAATGACGGCACTGCACGATTTTAAAACCCTCGGATTCCCCCCAAAGGCTTGTGTCTTCAGATCCGCAGAGGTTGCAAGGAATGGTTTCAAGAAACTGAGGGGTCAAGAGTGAGGTATCGGTCTGCATAGGTTTAACGTTTGTAGTATTCGAGCACTTTGACGACAGCTTCAATGGCGTCTTCAACATCCTCAGGCGTCATTTTGGCTGAAAGCGGAAGTGAGACAACTCGGTCGGAAACAAATTCTGCACTAGGGTAATCCCCGCGCTTGTAACCAAATGTTTCGCGGTAGTACTTTTGAAAGTGAATGGCTCGGTAATGAACCCCCACCCCGATGCTTTCGCGGTGCATGGCTTCGATGAATTGGTCGCGTGAAATTTTGAGTGCATCAGGGTTAATCAGGATCGGGTAAAGATGCCAGGCGTGTTTGCCTAAATCATGAAAATCGGGAATGATCAGGGAGTCCAAATGGCCGAGAGCTTCTTTAAAACGGGCCGCATAACGGGCGCGTGTTTCAATAAAAGAATCGAGTTTGCGCAGCTGCACCAGGCCAAGCGCCGCGGCAATGTCCGTCATGTTGTATTTAAATCCCGGATAGATGATTTCATAGTGTTTAAAGCCTTTGCTTGAGTACCGCTGCCAGGCATCCTGGTCCAGGCCGTGCAGGGACATTACTTCAATTTTTTTGGCCATGTCCGGATCGTCGGTTGTCACCATACCGCCTTCCGCGGTGGTCATGTTCTTCGTGACGTAAAAGCTGAAACAGGTAAAATTCCCGATGCCGCCGATTTTTCGGCCTTTATATTCACTTCCCACGGCGTGAGCAGCATCTTGAATGACGGGAATGCCGTGTTTAGCTGCTATTTCATGGATGGGATCAAGATCACAGGTCAGCCCTGCAAAGTGAACCGGAATAATAGCCTTCGTGCGAGGGGTGATCTTCTTTTCGATTTCTTTCGGGTCGATATTGAACCATTTATTTTGAATGTCCGCGAAAACAGGCTTTGCGCCCGAATGCACAATCGTGTTTACGGTTGCGGCAAAAGTCATAGGTGTCGTAATGACTTCATCGCCCGGGCCAATATCACAGGCCTTGAGACACAAGTGAAGCGACGCTGTGCAGGAATTGGTGGCGATAGAATGTTTAGAACCGACATATTCCCGGAACTCTTTCGCGAATTGAACAGAACGGGGTCCTGTGCTGATCCATCCGGAGCGAAGCGTGGCTACGACCTCTTCGATTTCTTCTTCGCCGATCAGGGGCTGGCCGAAAACCAGGTACTTGTCTCGTACGGGGGGTCCGCCTTCAATAGCTGGAATTTTTAAGGATTTGCTCACAGATTGGATTTCCATGGTTTTGACAGGCCTTGAAGAGAGTGTTTTGAAACCGGTTCTGGATGAATAATTATTTTCTTCTGAGCCATTCGTATTGAGATTCAATTTTTCTCATCTTAACATCCGGAGACCCCAGAATGGCTTCAAGCCTTCTGCACTCACGTACCAGGCGTGCCATTTGATCGGGATCAATTGAAACCGGCGCGTCAACGCAGCCCGTGTCGTCTTTCAAACGAAAATGTTTTTCCAGAACCCTTGCCCCGGCAGCAACCGCATAGAGAGGAACCTGAATGTCAGCGGTATGATCCGACTGACCGATCACGGTGTCAAAATGTGAACGGAGTGTATAAATTGCGCTCAGATGGGCCTCGGTTTCGGGCATAGGATATGCCGTAATACAATGAAGCAGGATCGTTTCCGCTCCGCGGGAAGTCAGGATATTGTAAGCCTTTTGAATTTCCTCGAGGCTGGACATACCCACAGAAAGAATGGATGCCTTGCCAGTGGCGGCAATCTTCGGTACAAGTTCGCTGTCCGTGAGATAAAAAGAGGCGATCTTATAAAAGGGACAGTCAATGGATTCGAGGTATTCCAAGCTTTCAATGTCAAACGGCGTGCTGAAGAATTCAACGCCCAGTGAATCTGCGCAGGCCTTGATTTCCTGAAAAGCCTTAAAGGGAAGTTCACATTTTTTAAGGATTCCGTACAAGGGAGACGGCTCTGGAGCACGCTTTTCCGTGATATAGGTTTGAAACTTGACGGCATCGGCACCAGCCTTGGCCGCCGCTTCAACAAGCCGGATCGCCTTCTTGAGATCACCCTCGTGGTTGATGCCGATTTCAGCGATGATATAAACTGGGTGTCCGTCCCCTGCCTGTTTCTTGCCGATCTGAATTAACTTAGACATGAATCCTTTTGTGAGGCAATCGGTAATGTATGGCTTGAATTTTCTTCCGGTTACAGTACAGCTTTGTAAATTGCCGAATCTGTGGTGTTAAGCGCTTTACCCAAAGGGAAGCATTCTTGCTTTTGGTGTCCTGCGTGATAATTTGAAGAATCTTCTCCACAGGGGCTGAAAACTCCAAAGAATCCCAATATTGTATCGATTTTTTATGAAGTGTCGATCTCTTCTTTTTATGGAGCAGAACCGCCTTCAGCCGGGCTGAAAACCCCGGTGATTCCAAATTCGTAAAATCCCCAAGGCGTTCAACGGCCCCTGCCTGGCTCAGTTTCCGGATGTTCCCCTTCTGATGAGCTCGCAATTCCACGACGCCGCTCACGAGGCCCCTCTTGACGCCTTCAAACAGAGTCAATCCGCCGCCCGTAAGAAGCGTGTCAGCGGAATCCAAAATTTTAAAGAACCCCCGTCCAAAATCATGAATGCGGGAACTTTTGGCAAAGCCTTGAAGATGAGCCTCGGATAGAGGCGCCTTTTGCCCTGTCCCGGGGCGGAAAATCTGAAGGTCGAAATCGTTCGCTCCGGGGATCTTTCGGAGCTGCTCAAGGCACCGGTTGGTCAGCCCTCGGGGTTCATTGCCTCCAAAAGATAAGACAATTCTTTTTGCGGACGGGGGGCATTTTGCCCTCTTGTGGTTTTCCGATAAAAGTAAATAACGGAAGCCGCTAAAATCCGAACGCGGGTTTTCGATCAAGGGGTTAAGGGACGCATCTGCGAGCGCGGTCGCAGCACCGCCGTCATCCAGCAGAATGACGACCTTGTTTAATGTCTTCAGTTGGCGCACAAACTCTGCGGGCCAGTCGAGACGGTCCAAAACCAGAATGTCGGCTTTGACTGAAGCTGCGGCTATCTTTGTTTCGTTGAAGGTGAATGTTCTTCCTTTTAAGATTCGCGGCCTGTGGCCGGAATGAACCAGGAAATCAATCCCTGCGGAGTCTCTGGGAATGAGAAAATGACACGCTGTTTGCGGAGCGTCGCGTTTAATTCTCTCTGCGCTCATCACACAGCGGGACAGATGTCCAAAATTGTATTCCGGGTGCTTTCCCCCGGCGGTTAAAAAAAGCAGGTTCGGGAACATCAGGTCTTGCCCTTATGTTTCAAATGAAACACATGGGAATTGATGTCCTTCCAGGCTGGATTCATTTCAAAAAGGTCGATGATTTGTTCAGCTCGGTACGCTTCGCCTGCAGGCAGGTTTTCCGCAAGTTTGTTGAGCAGTTCGTAATCTTCCGGGGTATCAATGCAGATCCGGTATTCCGGGTGGCGGAGTTTTTCTTCCGCAGTCACGGAAACTAGTTTGTATTTTTCGGGATGTTCGTAAAAATAAGGCGTTACGTGTTCCAGATAGAAAGATTCCGGGTTCATGGCGAGAAGTTCGGTGAGACAGGCGGTACGCATAATTTCCGTATCAAGCCCCCGGGGATAAGTCCTCTCAATTACGTTGGAAGCAACGTCACAGGGCTGCGAGAGAAAGGCCTGCAGGACTTTCTCAACTACAAAGGGATCACTGAACGGGCAGTCGGATGTGATGCGCACCATGGCGTCGAGTCCAAAGGCCTGAGCTGCGTCCGTATAGCGCTCCAGAACATTCTCTTCACTTCCTCGAAAAACATCAATTCCCTTTTCCCTGCAAAAGGCGGCAAGCGGTTCGTCTTTGGGGGAAGTAGTCGTGGCCACGACCACTGCCTGGATGCCTCGCACCCGGCGCATATTATCGACGCCGTGTTCCAAAACCGTTTTCCCTGCCAGGGGTTTAAGAATCTTGGCGGGTAGCCGGGTGGATCCTAAACGCGCTTGGATGACGATCCCGATCTCCATAAGCCGTTAGACTTTGACCGGTTTTGATTTGAATTTATGTGCAGAAAACCGGAGTTTCCAGACCATCCACAAAGCCTCCCGGACAATACGCCTTGAGATTTTTGAGTTTCCCGCAGTCCTGTCGGTGAAGGTTATGGGAATTTCAAAAACACTGAATCCTTTCATCAGGGATTGAAATTTCATCTCAATTTGAAAGGAATACCCATCGGAACGGATGGCATCAAGATCCAATGCTTCCAGAACTTCCCTGCGGTAAGCGGTATATCCGCCTGTCAGATCGTGAATAGGAACACCAAGGATGATCCGAGCGTAGATGTTGGCAAGCCGGCTAAGCATCACACGCCGCATGGGCCAGTTTGCGATTCTCCCGCCCCTCATCCAGCGGGAACCTGCGGCAACATCATACGCCTTTAAAGATTCAAAAAAAGCGGACAGATAGCGAGGGCGGTGAGAGAGGTCGGCATCCATTTCCACAATAACGTCATAGTCCCCTTTCAAGGCCCATTTAAAACCCGCGATGTAGGCGGGGCCAAGCCCCATTTTCCCGGGCCGCTTCAGGAGATGAATCCTCTTGTTTTCTCGTGTCCAGGACTCAACCAAGGTTCCCGTGCCGTCTGGAGAATTATCGTCGACCACCAGAACATGCAAGTCAGGGTTCAAATTCATGAGGCGGCCCACAAGTTTGGGAATGTTTTCACATTCATTGTAGGTCGGAATGACAATCAGGGGCTTCAATTTTTTTCCTTTAGGTGATAGATGCGGAAATTAATACCTTCTGAGTCTTCAAAAGCATAATGCTGATTCAAGTATGCTTCAAAATCAGCCTTTTTTGCTAAAGCCTTTCTGTCGGAGACCACGAATTTCGAAGCCCCTTCGGTGCGCAGATGCTCAAGCCATGCCTGCGGGTCGCCATACCCTGCGGACTTCATCCGCTGATGACGCGCCTGCTCCGTCATGTTTTCAGGCGCCATGGCAAGATCAAAGGGCCAGCCGCTCCGCCGTGTGTAGTACAAAAGTTCCGGCGAGGTGCCGCTCTGTGCAATGACCCGGTCTTCAGGTTGTGTTTTCTGTTGAACTGCCTGGCCCACGGCTACAAGATGTCTGGCCTCGGTGCTGAAAGAGGCGATTACAGGTGGGATATAATAGCGAAAGCAGGCCAGAAAAAAAACCCCTAAAATTAGGATGCCCCAGGATTTACGACGCGGCGCCAGAAAATCGCTGAGTCCTGCCGCGGCCAGAACAGCGGCGCCCGGCACTGCGGCAATAAGGTAAAACGGATGGTCATAAACCTTCTGCGGCAGAAGCAGCGCAGTTAACAGCGGGAAAACGCATGCGGCCAGAGCCAAAAGAATGGGACCATTGATCTTCCGAAAAGCTCCCGTTACTGCAAAAGGAAAAAGTACAGGGGTGAGCCACAGCGTGAAAACAATCTTCAGCAGCCTTTGGGAAAAATCCTTTGAAAATAGGAGATTCCGGCTCATGACCCGGCCCTCGCCCGCCTGCATAAATAAACTGGTCATCACTGAATCCGGATACGCATTTTGAATCAAGGCCGTGTATCCGAACCATGTTCCAGCTGGCAGCAGAACCCCCAAAATAAAAAGAAAAAACTTTTTCCACCTGTCATGTGTCGCAGCGAGAGGAAGAAGCATCACTGGAATCAAAAAAAAGAAATGCAGGCGGGCCAGAAGCGCGAGTGAAAAGCACAGCCCCGCGCCAAAGGATGCAAAAAGCCCTGAACGCAGAACCAGGCCAAATCCGGCCAAAAGGAAAAAAAGGGCCGCCGCCTCATTTTGAAGCGCGACACCATAAATGAGTGTCATGGGAGAAAAAGTAAAAAAAAGAACGGAAAGAAAAGATTGCTGCTCGGAGAAAAACTTTCGGGCGATCTTGTGCAAAAGCACACCCGATCCAGCCATCCAGAGTGATGCCTGCAGACGTCCCCAGAACTCAAGCGAAACCGCAGGGATGAGCCGCTCTAAAAGTGCTGCAGCGAAACTTCCGAAGGGGTAGTAGATGAGATGAAGCGCAGGTTTTCCATGCATCAGTATTTGAGTCTGCGGCGCAAGCCAGGCCTGCCAGCCTCCTTCGGTCATGGCTCGTGCCATCATGGCATTGACGATTTGGTAGCTTCCGAAATGACCGATCAGGGGGGCGGATAGAAATGGAATTTTAACAAGGAAACCGCTGAGAATAGCAAAAATCCAAAGCTGCGGCATGGGTTTAGGCCTTCCGGGCAATCAGGATGACCCTGTTTTGGAGCCCGAGAAGACGTGCCGCAAAAAACAGAGCGCGCAAAATCAAAGAGGTCAGCGGATTGAAGAGATAGCGCTTGAGATCGGTTTCGGTTTTCCATACCTTCGCGGTTTGCAGTCCAGATTGCCGAACCAGCTTATCCAGGGATTCGGTTCCAAAATAGGTCACATGCTCAAGAATATAGAGCTTTTCAAGAGGGGCCGTGATTTTTCCGCCGCTGATTTTGCACGCCGTTTCCCCTATCACTGTCAAAAGATTCGGGTATTGAGGGGTTGCAATCAACAAAAGTCCGCCAGGGGCTAGGAGTTTCTTTGCTTTTTCCACAAACAACACGGGGTCTTGAGGGTGTTCGATTAAATCCCATAAAACAACGCAGTCGTAAACATCGCTTTCCGCCATTTCAAGAAATCCGCTGCAGATACCCTTCAGTCCCGCTTCGCGGACCGCCTGAATGTTTGAGCTGCCGGAATCAACCCCCGTTGCATCCCAGCCTTGAGAGGCCGCGAACTTTAAAAAAGAGCCCGTGCCGCAGCCGGCTTCCAAAAGCCTTCTTCCCGGGGCAAATCTTGAAGCCTCGGCCAAGGCCTTTGAGTAGTCCGCATAGGTACGGCTTTTGGGGTTCAGGGTTTCATAGTCATAATAATTTTCAAGTGCGGGATTAATTTCTTTGAGCAGTTCCGGATCGTTATAAAGAAGCATTTGTGAAGCTCCATCAAGCGACGGGTCCACATAGCGGAGCCCGCATCCAGGGCAGAGGTAAACCGAAAAATGCCGGAGTTGAAAGCGTGGATTCTTCGCCGCCGTGCTTTTACAGGCTGGGCAGTGTCCAACACGGGTCAGCTTCAGTTTCTGGAGAGCCGTAATCATGAAGGCATCTTACGGGTTTTCATAAATCTGTAAAAGGGTCTTTTAAAGCAGTTCATAAATCTCGTAAGAAAAAGTTTGCTCCACTTTATTGACGGAAGTTAGAGAGTGTACAAGCCGCGTATAACGGCCGTCCTGAAGAAGCCGGTCTACAGCCTCGGTCCTTTCCCGGTCTTCGGGACGTTTCTGCGCCGCAGGCGCATCAACCGATGGACCCGCCTTAAGAAGATGCGTAAAGCCTTTACCCTTCAAAAACAGACTGATTTCCTCCGCGGACGACTTTTGAATTTCCGGGTGCCGTTTGACAAACCAGATATTCCGTATCATTTCCCGTTCAAAATAAAACTGTCTTATTTCTTCTGCGTTATAAATTTTAGCGGTCTTCGGGAGATTGCGGTTCACCCAGGACGCGGCGGACCAGGAGCGCTCACGCATGAACAGATACGCTTCTTTATCGCGGCTTCGGAGGTAGTGAAAAGCAAAGCGGTCGTGATAAAACCCCGCAAGCAGCAATAGCGAAACAAGGCCCGCAGCAACAGTCAGAAAAAGCGGACGCAGCTTAACGGCTTTTCCGGAAAGAAGGAAATCCCGGATTCCCCTCCCGGCCAGCATGACGATTACGGGGAATACTGGAAGCAGGAATCTCGTGTTGTGAAAGAAGTAAAACCAGACGGTGGTGTAAGCCCAGACAAAAAAAGCGAAAGGCCGGGCGTCCGGATGCTTGCGGATAGCGCTCAAAACAAAAGGTAATGCCAGTAAGTAAAAAGGCCCAGCCCAGTACCCGCGGTCATAACCGCCCGGGTTGAATGTCATAAAAAAAGGGAGAAGTAAATAATGAAGCAAATCTTTAGGCGGACCCATTTCCTGAAAGTGTTTCACAAAGCTGAATTCCTGGGTTCCGAACAATTGCCCAAGGAATGGGAAAAACGGGTTCCCCGTGAGTATCCAGTTGCGGACAAACCAGAACCCGCATCCCGCAACGAAACCCAACGATAACCAAAGGCCGTTTTTCAAGGTCCTCCCCAAGCGGAAAGGCATGAGATTCTTCCACAGCAGCAGGCCCGCATAAGCCGGGGCCGCAATCAAAATCAGGATCTTGCAGCCCACCGCGAACCCCCAGAACAAGCCTCCAAAAAACAAAATCCGGCCGCAGCAATTTTGATCATCCTTGAGGCTCTGGACGGTCATCAGCACGGATAGAAAAAGAAAAAGCGAAGTGCCGACATCCACATATGTTGTGGACATTTCATTGTAGACCGCAGGCGTTAAAAGAAAAATCAGGCCGAGGATTAAGCCTGTTTTTTTGCTGGCAGAGAAGCGGGCGGTGCTGTCAATGACCAAGAGGCACAGGACAAGCCCTGTGCCCCAATGAAAGAGTTTGGCTAAAGGCACGCTCTTAAAGACAAGTGCGGCTGTGTAGAGTGTGTTAAGGAAAACCGGAAAAAAAGAGTTCAAATCATAAGGTTCGGGCCGCATGGAAGAGCGCCATGCAAAAAACTTTGGAATATTCAGCTGATAACAAAGAGAGTCGTTGGCTGTTTCTGGTACCATGCAGAGGACAAGCTGAAGAGTGAGAACGAAAAAGATCAGGCAGAGAGCAGCTTTTTCAATCAGGCCATTTCCGTGAATCAATGGGGAAAAAAAGGTCCGGATTTCAGCCGCGGGATGCGTCCGCATGCCCAAGGCGCCTGCCAAAAC
The DNA here is from genome assembly GCA_964422635.1 of uncultured bacterium. Taxonomy (GTDB): domain Bacteria; phylum Omnitrophota; class Omnitrophia; order Omnitrophales; family Aquincolibacteriaceae; genus ZLKRG04. The sequence continues at coordinate 11,502 of CAYRBY010000021.1, read as the reverse complement.
CACGGCAGGAAAACTTAAAATCAAGGCTGGAGTTAAAAGACCGGCATGCCCCAAACACACAGTGAAAAGAACAAAAAGGCCGCAGCCTATCGCCCAGGAAACACACCCCCGTGAGACGGGCGATAAAACTTCCATGCCTCGAGTGAAGGGGCGTCCAGCAGCCAAAAAAGAGAAAAAAAATAGAGGAAAGAGAAATGCGGGCATTAGCGCCTTTCCCTTTTGAGATCAAGGACTGAAGCGGGTGTGTACTGAAAATTCATATAATAGGTTCCGGGATGGTCGAGATAAACCGCCTGAAAAAGGCCGTAGGCTTTTTCAATCCGTTGTTTTGTGCCATTCACAGTGACGTTCCATCCTGGATCCCAAGTCTGCATCCACACAAAGAAACCAGGTTCGGATATCTCAACTTGCCACGCGTCATTCAAGGGCGAGCTGGGAATAAAATGCTGAATGACAGGCCGTGTCCGCGAAGCGGATTCCTGCCCCTGTAAGATGCCCGGAAAAAGTTCTTCAAAAAGCACAGCATCCCGAGGATCGTATTCCGCACTCAGCAGACGGTCTTTAATACTCTGCCAGGTGAGTCCGCTCAGGTAACGCGATGTAAAAAAATAGGGCGGAAACGCCTGGAGATTGCGGTAAAGAAAATAATCCGGTCCCTTGGAAAGAAGGTCCAGCTTGGGGCTGCTTATTTCGCATGTGGAAAGAATGTGGGAAACGCCTAAAGCAGATAGAAACGGAATTCTCTCCGCAACAAAGCCAGGCGTTGGCGTTAAGGCTTGATTGGAATCATTGATGTTTCCGAATAACCCCATGGCTTCATAGTAGCGTCCCGAAATCAGCGGTGAATAAGCCCCGATGTCCTCAATTCCAAGAAGCATATTGACGCTCGGAACTAAAGGCAGAGATTCTTCAGGCTTCCGGAATCCGTACAGCCTGTTTAAAAGACCGGCCGCCTGTTCTCTCTGAAGCACTTGAATAGCGGGATGATGGAGGTTCGCTTTAATACGCCCCATTGGCAGAAAATCAGTCCGCAAATCACCGTAAGAAAAAACATACAGATCCAGAAGAATGAGAAAGCCTGCCGCTGGAATAAAAAAACGGCGCCAGCGGAAAAAAATAACAAGATGGAGCGACGCTGTGATGATCGCAAAACACTATAGGATCCAGCTGGAGAGTGGAG
>CAYRBY010000021.1:0-10308 GCA_964422635.1 uncultured bacterium | reverse complement strand
CATCCTATATTATATATATTTTCTTTATTATCATAATCATAATAATCAAACTCACTAATATAATATATACTTCATACTTTAAGAGCATGTCATCTTTGATTCTTTAAAATCTTTACCTTAGTTCAAGGTTTTAATTTCTCCATATAAAACGAAAGATCGTGGGGATGACCAGGCTGGCCAAGAATAAATTTATCAATGAGCTTCCGGCCGGCAATCTCAAAAGCTGTGCGGTAATAATGAACCGCTAATCCAGCCGCAAACAGGGCCCCCGTTGCGCAAAAAAGGAAACACGAGAAGACTGCAGTTGTCCCCTGCGTTTTACGCGCACGCCGCACTTCATCGATTCTGAGATAGGCTTCAAGCCCTGCGGATGAGATCATGGCGAAGGCAAAGTTGATAAAAACAAGAAATTTGGCAGGGGTGCGAAAGGCATGAAAACCCGTCAGCTTAATGAGTCCTACATAAAGCGGACTCCAGCGCCCAAGAGCCATGAGAAGCGCGAAAAGTCCCATGGCTGCCCACAATTTCAAGAAAAGGCCTTTGCGGATCTCTGCGCGGGAAAAAGCGATGGCGGCAAAAAAGATAGGAAGAATACCGTTGTAAAGGCAATGCCCGCGGAATAGTCCCTGGAAATGAGGGAAAATCCAGGTTGAAAACACGAGTGGCGAAAGGGACCCTGCGTAAGCATAACCTTCTGCTGCGCCGGAGCGGTTAGAAGCCATAGCCAGCGGGTACGTCAGGATGAGCTGCGGCAGTATGAGGAGAATGATTGCCAGCGAGGATAAAAATAAGCCCCCCAGAGCTTGATAGGGGTGATTTCTGAGATACGGGGCCTCATCCCGGAGAAAAGTGAGCCTGAGCAGGGTGTAAAAAGAAGCCATCATTCCGCCTAGGACGGCAACATGAAGATACCCGGCGACAATTGAAAGTGCGGCAGCTGAAGCCAGACCGGCCAGCGCATTCCATGTCCCCCGCTGCAAGTAACGCTCGAGCTGAAACAGCATAAAGGGAAACCAGCACAGCGTTTTGAGGGAAGTGACGTTGTAGTAAGCCCCGCCATAAGCAGTGCCAAAGACAAAAAGGCAGGCGCCTAAAAAGGCGGAGCGTTTTTTCATATCCATTTCCCGAAGGTAAGCAAAGGTGCTCCACCCCCCAATCCAGAAGTGAAGCGGAAGCTGCCAGGCAAAAGCCTGGTTAAGCGTGAATAATCTGAAAAGTACCAAGTTCGGAAGGTAGAAAATTCCGATCTGGCTTTCGGCTGCGATGGGAAAACCACATTGGATATATGGGGTCCAAAGCGGGAGTATGCCCTGTTTGAGGGAAAGGGCGAGAATTGCGGCCCAGGGGTAATGCTGCTCCCAATGATCTCCCACAAGAGGTGCGGAACGGGCCAAAAAAAGTTCCGGATAAAATCCGAAAAGCAGCACGGCAAAAGCGATAGGAAAGAACCAGGGGGCGTCCAAGAAGTTAAGAGAGAAATTCTTTGAACCCTTGCGTTTGTTCATGATGTGCTCACAACAGGATCATAAGGTTCAATCACAGGACGGTTTGTGCCGCGGTCGTAAAAACCACGAACGCCCCGGCGTCCCGGCATTGCGGCGAGTAAAAGCTTATTTTTTTCCTGACCCAAATCATGGGCGTAAAGAATCCTCCCATCAAGAAACGGACCATTTCTGACGGCATCTTCTTCCCCCATCACAAGTGTATTTCCAATAAACCCGTGAAGAAAGACCAAGGAAGGCGTTTGGAGGGTTTTTTCGGCAAGCACGTATAGGGCTTTGCGTTCAGCGGCTGCTTTACCGTGAAAAGCAGCCTGCTTTTGAAAGAGGATTCCTTGAGAAGCGAGAGACACCGCCAGTACCACCGCAAGGCTCCCGCGCCATGCTGGAAAATTATCCCAAAGCCGAACACCGGTATAAACGGCCGTGGCACAAAGAAACGGAAAGGCTTCATAATAATATCTCGGTCCCCACTGATTGCCGCCCCATGAAAAATATAAAAAATAGGCAGAAGCCAACGCCGCGGGTGCGAGACGAAATCCGTTTTGAAGCGGTGTCCATTTATGCCTGTTAAAAAAAGACAGGAAGTAGAAAATCACAAGTGCTGGAGCTGACCAGTCCATGAGGTAAAAAACCCGGGCCCCTATAAACCATAGTCCATCAAAGGGTGTGTAGTCGCTGCGAAAGCCAAGACGTTCCCAGGATTTGTCAAATTGGTTAGGTGCTTTGAAAGGTTTGCCGGAGATGCTGAAATTCTGCCAAAGGATCAGCACGAAGAAAACCGCCAAAATGACCGCAATCCAAATTTCATCGCGGTTCAGACGGCGGCGTTTTAAAAGCGTGATCAGAGGCGGCAACAGGAAAGGAATGGCCAAGGCTGCGGTGGTCAGATAACGGGTCATAAGACCGTAGCCGATTGCAGAAGCAAACAGAATTCCCCATCCTGTTTTTTGCTGTTCGGGTGCATCGTTCCAGCGCAGAAAAGCATAAAGAAAAAGACAGCTGCTCAAGAGAGCGGTGGGATGGGAAAAATAGGCAGCACCCGTAAAAAGAAAAAAAGGGGCTGTCACGCATAGCAGAGTGCCAAGGAGTGCCGAAGTCGTATTAAAAACTCGGCGCGCCGACGCAAGAAAAAATGGAAGACTGAGCGCTGTCAGGAGCGGGTTGACAAGGTCCTGTAAACCAGCAGAAATTCCTGCAGCCCAGAGGAGCGGCCACCCCGGCGGATAGACGCTGAACCACTTTCCGGCTTTGTTGCCCACATGGGTGACATTGAAAAACTCCGACAGCGGGTGCGGTGCGACCCATAGCTTCCCTTTGCGCAGGCATTCAGCTAAAAAATAACAGGAGTGCTCGTCTGCGGAACTCATGAAACTATGCAAAACATCCCTGTTGACGCAATAAAGAAGAAAAACAGCGGCAGGCGCAAGGCTGAAGGAAATGATTGTAAAAAAGCTCTTGGGTAACCGTGGTATAGCCCAAGTTACATTTTTTAAAAATCCGGAAAAAAAATAGCCTGCAGCGGCACTCAGCAATGAAAGGCCTGTTAGAAAAGATGCTGCAGGGGTCAGGAACGTGTGTCGGCCCAATAGAATCTCCCAGCGGGTTATCGCAGGGCTGATGAACAACAAAAGCAATCCTGCAAGGAGAATGCCTCCCGCGAGCGTTGAATCGCGCCGGGATGTCTTTGGGGTTGGAGTGACAGACGCATTTTTCATGAAGGCTCCTTCTTTTCTGAAGGCGTAAGTTTATAAATCTCAAGCAGAGGGCCGGCAAGCTGCCGGGCATATAATTCTTTACTTAGAAAAGGCGCTCCGGTCATAGCAAAAGGATCAAAGCCCGCGGCAATCGATTTGCTGTGAAACGGTGTGAATCGTGCGACGGGTTCAATATTTCCGGGAAGAGATCGAAGAAATTCTAAAACACGGACTTCATCATGTCCACGTTCTAGAATGATGTAGGAAACCCCCAAGCTCCTGAGTCTCTCCGCATCGTAAGGTACGGGTTCAGGCGAGAGAAAAGTGGCTCGGGTCGGGTTTTGATCATGCGTTAGTTGATAAAGCCGGTATCCCCGGTGCTGGCTTTCCCTTTCGAGAAAAAATTGAAGGCGTCTTTTCTGGACTTCGGAAAAAATGCCGGAGTCTTCAATCTGCTGAAGTTTACTCTTTAATACATCGGCGGAGAGCGAAAGGCGCGGTGAGTAAAAAGGGACGCTGAGCGCAATCCCTTCGCCCTCAGGGATATGCTTTTCGATCCAGCTTTTTGCTTCAGTTCGGGTATCGCCCGCGGTCAAAAGCTTTCCTAACAGAATCGACTTGTGAAGCGGTTGAAAAAGAGCTGCAGATACAAGGCCCGCAATCATCAAGTTGCGCAAAATTGGCTTTTGAATGGACTCTGTCAGGCTGAAAATAGCATCTGAAGCAAAAAAGGCAATCAATGGAATTAAAGGAAGAATGTAGCGGTCATAGGACTGTCCCCCGGCAACAAGAACAGCATAATACCCGATGAAAAAGACTGCCATGACGATGCGTGCGCGAACGGAAACGAGCGAACCCTGCGGCCGCAGCAATGAAACAAGTCCCGCAAGTGCAAACCCCAGCATAAGCGGTCCTGCTCCTTCGAGCGCGGAATAAAGCAATGGATGTTTCCAACTGGTGCCCCCTGAATGAGCAGCCCCTTCCGCCGACAATTCTTTGAGAAAAAATGGAAAATCCAGTAGTGCAAAGGGATTCAGAACAGCAAATGTGACGGCTGAAACCACGCCTGCAATCACAATTGCTCCCAAAGGGATTCCTTTCCTGTCAGTGGTTTGAAAAAAACAGGCGGCGAGATAAGGAAGCACAAGAAAGGCTCCGTTGTATTTGAACGCTGCCGCGAGGCCTATCCAAAAACCGGCAGCCGCATGCCTTTTTAAAAGAAGAGTCCCCCCATCCGGACGAAGAAGGCCAAAGAAAGATCCAAAGGCCGCTGTCAAAACCATCAGAAGTGGCATGTCCGCATAAATGTAATGTGAATCCCGTACGTGAATGAACGTCGCAGCTAGCAGCAAGGATGCCGCGAGGGCTCGTCCGCGTCCGAAAACCTTAAACGTCGATCTATAAAGAAAAAAAACGCCAAGAACCCCGGGGATAACTCCAAACAAAACCCGCCCAATCAGATAAAAAGCAGACGGATCCGTGTAAAAGAGGCGCTCGAAATCAAGTGTTGAATGAAAACCGCCCATAAATGTACCAAAAACATAAAACGCACCATAAGAAAGAAAAAGCAGGTAGCTAGTAAGCGGCGGGATTCTGAAAAAATGCGGATGCAGATCGCCCGAGCCGTAGGCAAGGGCATGATTCACGACGATCGGCTCATCTGCGTGGTAAAGATGTGGAAGGCCGAATGTTATTCCCCAGATGCGCAGCGAGAAAGCCAAAAGAAGAATCAGCGTCAAAAAAAAAGTGTCTTTGTCCGAGGGCCGGAGGAGGTTCATTAACGAAGATGCATAAGGCGGATCTTCAAAATATCGAGAAACATAAGCATGGGGTCGAGCAGAAGCCTGACACGCGTCTGCGGTGAGTGACGCCATACTACAGATTTTTCGAAAACCTTGTACCCGCATTTTTGCGCTAAATAGATAACTTCAACGTCGAAGCTGAAACCGTCAAGTTTCTGCATCGCAAACAATTTGTGAGCGGCTTCACGGCGGAAACATTTGAAGCCGCATTGCGAATCTTCAATCCCTTTAAACGTTAAAAAACGGGCAAGACGGTTGAAAACTTTTCCCATCCATTCTCGAAAAAATTCCTGACGTACTTCAATTTTGGAACGGTCAAGCGCTCGTGAGCCGATGACGATATCTTGATCTTTTTTCAGAAGCTCAAGAAAAGCCGGAAGTTCTTCAATGGGTGTCGACAGGTCAGCGTCCGAAAATAAAATGTAGTTTCCCCGCCCTGCCAGCATACCCGCTCGGACAGCATGCCCTTTTCCTCGGTTGGGTTTAGTCTCGATGATTTTGTGTTCAACATCTTGAAGGCAGTGGCGCGCAGCTTCAACCGTCTTATCTGAACTGCCGTCGTCGGAAACGATGATTTCATATTGAAGGTTCTGATGGCTCAGGAAGTGGATGATTTCCCGAAGCGTCTTTTCAATACGCTTTTCTTCATTGTATGCAGGGATGACTACCGAGAGATCGAGTTCTGGCACCGGCGGAGCCTGATAGGGTTAGAAGGTTTAAACCGAGCCGGATTTGACGGCTGTTTTTTGACGGAAATACTCGATTGTTGATTTCAGGCCCTCTTCCAAAGTCACTTTGGGTTCCCAGCCAAAAGCCTTGCGGGCCTTGGTTATATCGGGCTGACGGATTTTGGGGTCATCGACAGGCAGAGGTTTATAATCAATACGACTCTGACTCCCTGTCATGCGGATAATGGTTTCCGCGAGCCGCAAAATGGTCATTTCGTTTGGATTTCCTAAATTGACGGGATCATTGATGTCGGAAAAAAGCACATGGGTCAGACCTTCGACAAGATCCGAAACATAGCAAAAGCTTCGGGTTTGGCTGCCGGTTCCAAACACTGGAATGGATTCATTTTTTAAAGCCGCAGAAATAAATTCAGGGATAGCGCGTCCGTCACGAAGGCGCATGCGCGGCCCGTAGGTGTTGAAGATACGAATGATTTTTGTATTCAGCCCATGGTAGGTATGGTAAGCCATGGTCATAGCTTCCGCAAAACGCTTGGCCTCATCGTAAACGCCGCGCGGCCCAACGGGATTGACATTTCCCCAGTAGGTTTCCTTCTGAGGATGCACCAAGGGATCACCATAAACTTCAGAAGTGGAAGCTATAAGAAAAGTGGCCTGCTTTGCTTTGGCAAGGCCTAAGGCGTTATGAGTACCTAAGGCGCCTACTTTCAATGTCGGAATGGGATACTGGAGGTAATCGACAGGACTCGCAGGAGACGCGAAATGAAGCACGTAATCCACGGGTCCTGAATAATCAATATGGTCGCTTACATTCTGCTCCAGCAGCGTAAAACGAGATTCGGTCTTCAAATGCGCTATATTGTCACGGTTGCCGGTCAAAAAATTATCGACACAGACAACTCGAAAGCCTTTGGCCAAGTAAAAATCACACAAATGCGAACCAATGAAGCCGGCTCCACCTGTAATCAGAACAACTTTTTCAGACATAGAACCTCTTGAAATGCCGGGTGGCGGGTTATTTCTTACTGCTTCTGCCTATTCCGTAATAGTCGAAGCCAAGATTTTTAATTTCTTCAGGATCATAGAGATTGCGACCGTCAAAAATCACAGGCGACTTGAGCAGGCGCTTGATTTTTTTCATATCCAGATTTTTAAACTCTTTCCAATCCGTCAAAACTGCCAATGCATCAGCTCCCCGGCAGACGTCGTAAGAATTTGTGGCAAATTGCACGCCTTTAAAAAGAGGCTTGGCCTTTTCCATCGCTTCAGGATCATAAGCCCGTATCTTGACACCTTCCTTTTGCAGCGCCTCGATGATATCAATCGATGGTGCGAAGCGCATATCGTCCGTGTTTCCCTTGAAAGCGAGCCCCAGAACACCAATGGTTTTACCGCGGAGATTCCAAAGAACGCGCTCAATCAGCTGAACGTAGTAGTGCTTTTGAGACTCGTTAATTTCAAGAACTTCCTTAAGCATGGTAAAAGGCACGCCAAGAGATTTCGACATGTGATAAAACGCGGCAAGGTCCTTGGGAAAGCAGAACCCGCCGAATCCAATGCCCGCTTTAAGAAAACTTGCACCGATACGCGGATCAAGCCCCATGCCCCGGGCAACCTGCTCAATATCAGCCCCCACAGCATCGCAGATCCGCGCGACCATATTAATGAAGGATATCTTTGTCGCGAGAAAGGAGTTCGATGCGTGCTTGATAATTTCAGCACTTTTAATGTCTGTGACCACGAGAGGCGCCTTCACAGGGGCGTAGAGCTTGCGAAGCAGATCCTCAGCCCGGCGGCTGGACACGCCTACAACAATGCGGTCTGGTTTCAAGAAATCTTCAATGGCTGATCCCTCACGCAGAAATTCAGGGTTTGAAGCAACGTCAAAATCAACTTTGCGGCGGTGATTTGCTTTGATGGTTTTGTAAACGCGTTCCCCCGTCTGCACAGGGACAGTGCTCTTTTCGACAACAAGACAATAATGAGTCAGGTTGCGCGCGATTTCACGAGAGACGTTTTCTACATAAGAGAGGTCGGCTCCGCCATCGTCCCGCGGGGGTGTGTTAACGCAAATAAAAACGACTTCGGATGATTTAACCGCATCCGCAATGGAATTCGTGAAGGCAATTTTCTTTTTCTTCCGAGCGGCAGAAATCATTTCCTCAAGACCGGGTTCATAGATAGGAACCTTGCCTTTACGGAGAATCGCAAGCTTTTTGGGGTCGTTGTCGACGCATGTTACCTGATGCCCCAAGTGTGCAAAGCATGCTCCCGTCACAAGACCGACATAACCGGAACCAATAATACCTACTTTAATGCTACTCATAAGAATAATTTCCTCCATCCTCAAGATTGGTGTAACCCATATCCTGATTAGCTCCAGCGACAGTTTCGCCGATTCTGGGGGGAGAAAAGGAAGACCGTGAACCGCTTTTAAGATTGATCATGGGGTATTGCTTCATTCGAAGTTGAAAAAAGATTTCCTTGTTGGAACTGTTGATTTGAGAATTGCGGACGTTATAACCAAAATCAAAAAGAAGGCAGTACATATCTCGCGTGGCCATAAGCTGCCATTCATCAATCTCAGCACCTTTGGCATTCCAGCGGATATAACCTCCAAGGTTCCAGAGGTCGTTAACCTTATAGTGTCCGTCAAAAATAAACTGTGTACCGCCATCAATGTCCCGCTCAGGGATATCCGCAGCGTAGCGCTGCCCGAAAATCAAATAAAGTTTATCGGTAGCATGGATCAAGAGGTCTTGATTGAAAGATTGCACATCGGAGGTTAGAAAACTGTATTCGGTGCGTATTTGATACTGAAGCCAGTTGTAAGGCCTTAACGTAAGCTCCTGCTCCAGGGTTGTAAAGGAAGCCCCTTTTTCCACATTGTGGGGATTTGGGGAAAAATTTAAAAAAGTATTGTAGCTGACGATATCAACCCTTTGAGTTCGGCCTTTGATGACTCGCTTTGTCTGAAGACGGTTCTCAAGTCCAAAATGAACAACATCCTCATCGTCGATAGAGTCAATATGATCGAAGCGGTGAAGTGTTTCATCGCTGACCGTTGAGCGAACCGCATTATAACCAATGACGGGTTCTAGTACGTGCCTCAGGCGGTTGACTTCCACCCCCCATTTGTCAAAGGTCGTGTCGAAGGTTTTATAGTACTGGTTTCGAATGTCGATGCCAGCACCTCCCACCGCACGAAAGGTGTCATCGCCTTTTTCCCGCTGACGGCTGTAGTAGGTGCCCCGGCTGTTGAGGTAAGGCGTAAATTTATATTCGCGTACCTTGAAAGGATAGGACCATTCACTCCAGTGATCCGCCCGGTTGACATCCTCGCTGTAAGTGCTGCGACGCAGGGTTTTTTCTAAATTGGCATAGCTCGTTTCGTTTTCATAAAAAAGCCCTTTGACTCCAAAGGGCTGGTTCTTCCAGTTGACGCGCACTTCAGGAAGACGCTCCACCGTGGATTCAAAACTATTCATCTTTTTTGTGGCGTGAATATAGGAACCAAAACGTTCCGTATTCTTGGTCAAAGTCACGAAAGAGCTGGGCTCAATTTCGCTTCGGTGCTCCTTCTGAAAAAACTCCTGCAGAAAATACTCATCTGCAAGTCTGTGATAACGAAGCTGGATGTTTGAATATTCATCGAAGTCGGTTCGGTGCCACCAGGAAAGACGACCTCGGTCCCTGTCCTCGCGTTCACCAAACGGATCGACAGCTCCCGGCGATGGGGCTTGTTTGTCCTGGGTCCAATAGCCTTTGATCAAACCATGACCGACTCTTCCGAAATTGTAGTTGAGGTCAGCGCCGGTGCCAAAACCGCGTTTCGCACGCCAGTCAAAATGCAGTTTGCCATAGACATTCTTTGTAATACTGAAACCTTTTGAGGTTTCGATATACGCGCCGAACTCGGATTTATAACCCGCAGAAACTTGAAGCGGTGCGTTCTTTTGCTGAAGAGGAATGACAAGATAAGGCCACCAGAAAATAGGTTTACCAAGCGAATAGATGGTGACATTCCGCGCAATCATTTTGTCGTCTTGGTGGATGGTTACCTTCTTAGCATGAATTTCGTATGGAGGGTTTTCCCCTTTGCAAGTTGTGAACGCTGTATCAACAGCAACGGAAGTATTGGTGTTCTTTTTGTCGATTTGCTTTGCTTTACAGTGCCAGGGATAAGCCAGGATGGTACCCTGCGGGAAGCTCCCGGAGTCCGTATTAAAATCGTAATAGACGTCTTCGCCTTTAGCCGTTGGTGTTTCACCGCTGAAAATTATGACGTGTCCGCGGGCGTATGCTTTTTTTGTTTCCGTTTCGACTTCTGCGTAATCTGCGGTGATCTTCTGGCTTCCATAAGTGATAACGACGTTGCCTTTTGCAACAACCTTGTTTTCCTGCTTGAGATACTCGAGCGTATCGGCAACGGTCTCGACCTTGGGCTGAACAATTTCGTATTGGTTTTTTACCGGAAGCTCACGGGCAGGTGCCGCATCTTTAGATTCCTCCGCAAAAACAGGCGGGGTCACAGTAAAAAGGGCGAGTGCGACATAAAGAAAAAACTCGGGGGAACGTTTTAAATTCCGAAAGAATGATTGGGTCATAACCTCTTCCGTTT
>CAYRBY010000020.1:0-26863 GCA_964422635.1 uncultured bacterium | reverse complement strand
CCGTCGATTAAAACAGAACCGCTTTCCGGTTTCAAAAGACCTATCAAGTGGCGCAAGAGCGTACTCTTTCCACCTCCTGAGCCTCCCATAATGACCGTGATTTTGCCCTCAGGAATCGCCAGGTCGATCCCGTTCAGAACAACACGGTCACCAAAACTTTTGACCAGATTTTCGATCTTGATAATACTAGCGTTCAAAGGAGATTCCGTTGTTAAGTCGGAAGCGCGTAATAAAAAATGGCCGTTGCCAAACAGTCGACAACGATAATCAGCACTATCGATGTCACAACTGCTTGAGTTGTGGCGTGGCCAACCTCGTGAGCTCCCCCTTCGACAGATAAGCCCTCGTGACAGCTCACGAGTCCGATCAGACCCGCAAAAAGAAAGCTTTTGGCCAATCCCGTATAGATATCCTTTAAAACAAGGGCATCAAAACTCTTTGCAATATAGAGATCCGGATTAATTCCGACGCTTAAAACACCGATGGCAAATCCGCCTAGCATGGCCACCACATCCATCACAACAACCAGGCATGGCAGCATAAAACAAAGGGATAAACATCTCGGCACCACGAGAAACCGGATGGGATCAAGCCCCATCGTTGTTAAAGCATCGACTTCCTCTTGGACCTTCATCGTCCCGAGCTCAGCAGCCATGCGTGCGCCTATTCTTCCGGCTATAACAATTGCCGCCATCAAAGGCCCGAGTTCGCGGGCAACGGAAACACTGACCAGACTCCCCGTATACATCACAGCACCGAACTGCTTCAGCTGATAGGCTCCTTGAAGAGCCAAAACCATCCCCATAGATGCCCCAACCAAACAAATAATTGGGATCGAATCCACTCCGGAAAGCATCATCTGGTGAAAAACAGCATCCGTCCGAAGTGCGCGTTTTGCAGATCCGGGGAATAGAGACAGTTTTACAGAATTAACCAGAAGACCCCCTAGACGAGATATCCCAGAAAAAAGAAATCCCGCGCCCGCTCCGATGCTTCCGAAAAAATTCCGCATAACTTCCTTGCCTATATGGGTGAGTTAAGCCGACAGAATCGTAACGGCTTCATCTTGGGTTCCAGCCAACGAAAAAACACCATCCAGTTTTGCAATCTCAAAAACACTCCGCACCGCAGGAGCTAGCTCGGAAAGCACAAGGCGGCCGTTATATTTTTTTACTTTTTGGAGGGCTTCAACAAATGTCGCAAGCCCAGAGCTATCGATGTATTTGACCTTTTTAAGGTTCACCAAGATACGCTGGGTTTGTTTTGAAAGAGACTCGTGCAGTTTTTCACGGAGTTCGGGTGATGTATGGAAGTTAACCTCGCCGTCTACTTCATAAATTTCAATTTTGTTCTGCTGCCGCTGAATAATCTTCATGGAACCTTATGTTTGGTTAAAAGCAATTCGTTTGCGTTTTTCATGCCCCTGCGGTATTCCACCTTATCCATAACCGTCCGAATAAAATAAATTCCTAACCCCCCGGGCTTTCTGGGCGGCAGTTCAGGCGCGGGCATTTGAGTTGGGTCAAAACAGCGGCCAAAATCTCGAATTAGTATTTCAATACGGTCATCAAAATCTCGAAAAAAAACCTCTATTTTGCCCGATGGCGTATCGTAGCCATGTCTGATCACGTTCGCCAAAGCCTCATCAACGGCGAGCGTCACATCATGCATTCTTTTTTCATCAAGGCCTGAGCTGGCGAGCAAAAGCTTCAAATCTTTACGGAACAACACAAGATTGTCAGTGTTCGAGAGTAGCTCGAATTTCTTTTCCATGCCCAACGATAATTCCATTCCTGCTTTGTTAAAGTTCCAACTTATTTGCTTTTTGAAGGATTCTACGCCATGGCTTCAAGCACCGCAAGCATGCTCTCAATGCGACGCCCTAGAATCCCTGCTGCTTTAACTTTTGAATCCAAACCCGCGTTTTCAGAAGCCGTTTTTTTGACTCTTCGTTTTTCCTCGCGTATCGGGCGAGCATATCAACTTCCATATTCAGTTCGTCTCCGATAGAAAGGCTGCCAAATGTTGTTTTTTCAAGCGTATGGGGTATCAGAGCCACTTTAAAAAAACTCCCAGAAACTTCCTGAACAGTAAGGCTAACGCCATCGAGAGTCACAGCCCCTTTGGGCGTTATAAAAGATGAGAACTTACGTGGTGTCTTGAGCCAAAGAACTCTTTGGCGGCCCAGGCTCTGCAAATCAACAATCTTAACTCTCGTGTCGACATGCCCCGTCACGAAATGGCCTCCCACTCGTCCCCCATAGAGAAGAGCTCGTTCCAAGTGAACCTTTTGGCCTTTTCGTACCCCGCCCAAGGTCGTCGCTTCTAGAGTTTCGACAGCAAGATCCGCTTTAAACCCCTTCGTCGTTTTTTCAGCCACGGTAAGACAGACTCCGTTTACGGCAATGCTTTCACCTGTCTGAATGTTCTTTTCCGTTTTCTCAAAGCGGATGCTGAGGCAGTAATTCTTTCCTTTTGGAAGCAGCTGAGAAACGGTTCCCAAATTAAAAACTATCCCTGTGAACATTAAAAAGTCCCTTCAAAAATCCAGTCTTTCCCGAGTTGACGACAAACAATAGTCTTTGGAGAAATGGCCCTGTTTGGATTTAAAACTCCAGTCCCCTCCAGCGAGGTTACGGAATCCCTTCCGCCAATAAATTTGGGGGCGACGATCCAAAAAAAGCGGTCAACCAGCTTTTCGGATAAAAGGGACCAAGCCGTTTCACCGCCGCCTTCAACAAGAAGACGCGCAATCCCGAGAGCCCCCAGTTGTTTCAGCAGGGAGCGTAAATCGATCTTCTGTCCAAGCGGGGCGGAGACTAGAATGTTCCCGGAAAATTTTCGATCGTCAGAACGCTCTCTTGCATATCCTTCAGAAACAACCTTTAAAGTTAGCTGCTTGCCGTGAAAAATGCGGCTTTGTGGGGAAATCTCCCCCTTGGGATCGAGGACAACACGCCAGGGTTTGAGAACATCTAACCGGGGTTTGTGGTTCAGCGGGCTCAACCGAGGGTCATCCATGAATGCCGTCCGCTTCCCGACCATAATAGCGTCTTGTTCTGCACGCAGCCGATGAACAAAATTACGGGCGGCTCTTCCTGAAATCCATCGGGATCTCCCGCCTGCCGCCGCAATTTTACCGTCTAATGATTGCGCCATTTTAAGGCTTACAAAGGGAAGGCCTGTTTTGATCCATTTGACAAAAGATTCATTCTGACATCTGACTTCGCGCTCTAAAACGCCTGAGGTAACAGAGATCTTTGCCCGCTTTAAAGCCTGCACGCCTTTCCCATAGTGTTTCCGGTTTGGGTCAAGCATTCCAATAACAACTCGGGAGACTCCTGATTTCAAGACCGTCTGAACACAGGGAGGAGTTTTCCCCCACGTTGAGCAAGGTTCAAGAGTAACGTAAAGAACCGCGCCTTGCGCCCTAGAACCGGCTTTTTTCAACGCTACAGTCTCTGCATGCGGCCCGCCAAAAAAGGCATGATAGCCGCTTCCTACAAGTCGGCCATTCTTCACCACGCAGGCGCCCACTTTGGGGTTTGGACTTACATTGGCGCCACCGCGCTCTGCGAGTTCAAGGGCCTTCTTCATCCAGTGCTGATCGAACTTCTCTTTAGGAGTGACTCGGGAAGGGCTATTTTTCATCGCAGGAGGAACTGCCCGCCTTTTTTAGGAAGGCTGTTGAGAAGCAGGTTCCCCGGTCAGGGGAGGTCTTGTTTTTTCTGAATGGCTGATTTGATCTAACACTCCGTTTACAAACTTTCCTGAATCTTCCTGGGAAAATTTCTTTGCAATATTAACAGCTTCGTTAATCGTCACATTGGGAGGAATATCATCACAAAAAACAAGTTCAAAAGTGGCGAAGCGGAGAATGTTACGGTCAATCACAGCCATGCGGTTAATCTCCCAGTTTTTCGCGTAGCGCGTAACAATCTCATTAATAGCGTCCAAATTACGCAAAGTTCCTCTTACCAGCATTTCTGCAAAATCACGTATTTCCTGAGTAGTATCTGCGTTTTGTTCCCAAAAAGTCATAAAAAGCTCATTGAGGGGCTTGGGGTTTAATTCATACTGGTAGAGAAGCTGCAGCGCACATTCGCGCCCCTGAGTGCGTTTTCTCATGCTTTACCCCCGGCCAGAACTTTAACTAATCCGGCAAGTTCAAGAGCCGCAAAGGCTGCATGAGCTCCCTTGTTGCCTGCCTTTAAACCGGCTCTGTCTATAGCTTGCTCCAAATGATCCGCCGTGATAATCCCGCTCGCAACGGGGATATCCTGCTCAAGCGCCACCTGCGCGATGCCCCGGGTAACTTCATTGGCAACGCATTCAAAGTGGTATGTATCACCTCGCAAGACGCAGGCAAGTGCAATAACAGCCTTCATGTTTTTTTTACGGGCAAGCTTTTGACAGGCAAAAGGGACTTCAAGAGCACCAGGCACCCAAACAATATCCATGCGGCTTTCTGACACACCAGCCTGCTTTAATACTGTCACAGCCCCGTCAAGAAGACGCTTGGTTATAAACTCATTAAATCGAGCCACAACAATCCCGAAACGTCCTGACTTGTGCGTAATTGATCCGTTGATAACCATTAAAAACTCAGAAAATGTCCTAGTTTTGATTTCTTTGACTGCAAATATTTCTCATTATGCGGGTAAACAGGCGTTGGGGCTGAAACACGTTTAACAACCTCAAGCCCATGACCTTCAAGCCCCACGATTTTCCGGGGGTTGTTTGTGATAAGTGAAAGTTTCTTGAGTCCCAAATCTTTAAGAATTTGGGCACCCGTTCCATACTCCCGCAGGTCGGGTTTAAACCCCAATGCCTCATTTGCTTCTACTGTATCAAGTCCCTTATCCTGCAAAGCGTAAGCTTTAAGCTTGTTGGCCAGACCAATTCCACGGCCTTCTTGGCGGAGGTAGACGATGACTCCGCTTCCGGCTTTATCAATCATTTCCATAGAGGCGGTGAGCTGGTCGCGGCAATCGCAGCGCAGAGATCCCAAGATGTCACCCGTAAAACATTCCGAATGAACACGAACAAGGCAAGGCTCAGGTCCCACCTTGCCTTTGATGAGGGCAACATGCTCGCTCTGATCAACCACAGACCGGTAAAGGCAGACTTTCCAGGAACCGAATGCTGTTGGAACTTCCGCTTCACTGACACGCTCCACGAGAGTATCAAAGCGGCGGCGATACTCAATCAAATCCCGGATCGTTCCTATTTTCAAATGATGGTGCGCGGCGAAACGCATGAGCTCAGGAAGGCGGGACATAGTTCCGTCATCACTCACAATTTCACAAATGACACCAGCGGGGGCAAAGCCTGAAAGCCTGGCAAGATCAACTGCGGCCTCGGTATGCCCTGCGCGGATTAAAACACCACCCTTTTTGGCTTTTAAGGGGAACATGTGGCCAGGACTGACAAGGTCAGAAGGGCCGCGCTTGGAGTCTGCAAGGATTTCAATTGTACGGGCACGGTCAAACGCAGATATCCCTGTTGTGATACCAAGGCGGGCATCAACAGAAACCGTAAAGGCTGTTTTCATTGGGTCTTTGGACTGATGCGTCATGTCGCTTAAATTTAAAGCGTCCGCCCGCTCCTCCGTAATGGGAACACAAATCAGCCCTCTCCCATACTTCATCATGAAATTAATTTTTTCCGGCGTTACAGCTGCGGCGGCAAATAGAAGATCGCCTTCGTTTTCACGGTGCTCATCGTCGACGATGATGACCATGCCTCCGGCACGAATTTCATTTAAAATTTCTTCAATAGAGTGAAAGTTCATTTCTGCCTCAAAAACAAAAAACCCGAAGTGGTTTAATACCATCTTCGGGTTCTAAGGAATAAAAACGTGTACGCAAAGCCTTCGGTCTCACAACCGACTTCGCGCTGACATGTCTTCTTCCATCCGGACTTTACCGTCGGCACCTGAATTTCACAGGTTCAGTCCTCTCTTCGTTCACAGCAGAAAGGAGTCGCGGGCTTTTGTCCTTTAGAGGACACCGCCGGTAGGGAATTTCACCCTGCCCTGAAGACCTGCCAATAATATCAACCCTTTACACTTCTGTCAAACCTAAAACCCCGCCATTAAAATCGTAACCGCAATCATTTAAATGAGTTATGACGTTATAGCACTTTTATGTCATCTCTTGTCTCATCTCGATCCTGTGATATCTTTCTATTAAGAAGTAAGAAGTGATACTTCGATCTTTATGATACTGAGGATTCTGACAACGGCAAACCCGGGGTAACCCGGGGACGCAAAGTCACAGATCCGAATCACACAAAGGCTTATCTGCTTCACGTGTGAAGGATGGCTGGGCCGCCAAATCCGAGGGCTTGGAATACGGTACTGATACTGGCAAACCCGGGGTAACCCGGGGACGCAAAGTCACAGATCCGAATCACACAAAGGCTTATCTGCTTCACGTGTGAAGGATGGCTGGGCCGCCAAAACCGGAGATTTGGCCGAATCAGAACCTCTCGATTCCTGAGGGGAGATTCGGCATGAAAAACATCATCGCGACGTTAAGGCTTTTTGCGATTAGTGCAGCACTTGTCTCATTTGCTTTTGTTGCTGAAGCAAAGGCCCAACTTTTCAGCCAGTCTCCCCTCTCCATTCAAAATCTTTCCAATGAGCTTACTTCGCCTGAAAAAATCGCCCGCTTCCTGTGGCGGAATTTTTCTTATGAAAAAGATCAAACTCAATTCGGCACCGAAGAACGCTGGCAGTCCGCGGATGAATTTCTCTCAACACGCAAAGGTGACTGTGAAGATTTCGCTGTTCTAGCCAAAGAGCTCTTGAATCAATCCGGCCGCAAGGCGTTTCTCTTAAACATTTACGGCAGCCGTTACGCTCATACGATTTGCGTTTATGTCGAAAACGGGAAGTACAACGCGATCGACGGCAGTGAATTGAAGCAAATTAACGCTCAAGACATGAACTCCCTGATCTCAGAAATTTGCCCCCAGTGGAACCGCGCCGCCATTACCGAACTTTCAAAAGAAACTGGCAAGGGGCGCATTGTTAAGATGTTCCCCAAAAAATCCGCATAGAAAACCGCCCCATTAGCCGATAAATAGGCAGATAACTATCAACCTTGTTAGGCGGGATATGTTAAAAGAGCATCAAAGCTTACTAAGCAAGCTCCTCGTACTGGCGGATTTGATCCTGATTGTGGCCGGCTTTTTCTCCGGTTATTTCATCAGAAATCATCCCCTTGTTCTTTCACACATCAATGAGATACCGAAAACATATCCCCTGCACACATATTTCTCGCTCCTGCCTTATTGGATTAGCATCTGGCTGCTCACGCTGTTGATTTCCGGAGCCTACAAACCTTTCCGGGCTCAACACAGTCTTTCCCTTCTGATAACCATTTTTAGGGCTGCGCTCTTCGCAACGCTGCTCTTTGGAAGCTTTGCCTACCTTTTAAAGATTCAATACGTCAGCCGCTCTCTCATATCTATCATCTGCTTCCTGACATGGTTTTTCATATCGCTAGAGAGAGTCATTGTACTAGCCATCGTACGGGATCTTTTCAGGAAGGGCATCAACACACGGTTTTTACTGATCGTTGGTACCGGCTCAAGAGCTCTTGCTTTTATAAAAATGCTCTCTCAAAACCCCGAGTGGGGCTTAAAAGTTGCTGGACTTGTAGATGACGACGAGGACAAAATCGGCAGTGTCCTCGAAGGCCATACTGTGTTAGGAACACTTCGGGATATTCCTCTTCTTCTTGAAAATATTGTTGTGGATGAAGTGGTCTATATTGTTCCGCGAGGATGGCTAGGCAAGATCGAGGACACAGTTCTTTATTGCGAACAGCTTGGAAAAAGAGTCAGCATTGCCGTCGACTTGTTTAATGTGCGCTTTGCAAAAGCTGTACAGCGCGACATTCAAAACTTTCCTTTCCTGACTTTTGAAACCACGTCAAACCTGCTTTGGCAGCTTTTTATAAAAAGATTTTTGGATATTGTCCTTTCGGCGGCTGCGATTGTTGTCCTTTTCCCTCTTCTTGTTTTTGTGGCGGTGCTCATAAAATTGACTTCCGGAGGCCCCATTTTTTTCAAACAGACACGCTGCGGACTCAACGGCCGCCTCTTTACCGTATACAAATTCCGGACCATGGTCATTGATGCCGAACAACGTCTCGAGGCACTCCGGAAACAGAACGAAATGACGGGCCCAGCTTTCAAAATGGCGAATGACCCCAGAGTCATCAAACACGGAAAATGGCTTCGTAAGTTCAGCATCGACGAACTGCCGCAGCTGTTCAATATCCTTGAGGGTAACATGAGCTTTGTCGGGCCCCGGCCGCCCATTCCCGCAGAAGTAAAAAAATATGAACCTTGGCAGAGAAGGCGTTTGAGTCTTCGGCCTGGCTTAACCTGCATCTGGCAGGTTCAAGGAAGAAACAAAATTGTCCGTTTTGAAGAATGGATGAAGTTGGATCTCGAATACATAGACAATTGGTCACTTTGGCTGGATCTAAAACTTTTTCTTAAAACAATCCCTATTGCGCTTCTCGGAATTGGCGCAAAATAATCCGCTTTTATTTCCTTCTGCTCAGCTTTAATTTCTCCCGAAATACATTGAGAAAAAAATACGGTATATCGTAAGCGTAGCGCCCCGTCAGGCGTTTGGGATCTTCCCACATGCGGAATAGCCATTCCAAATGGAAACGAAGCATCCATTTAGGCGCCTGTCCCAGCTTCCCTGCCGCATAATCCAGCACGGCACCTCCGGGAAGAAAAATGGAAACATCAATTTTTTCCCAGTTGTCTTTGATCCAAAGCTCTTGAAGAGGCATCCCGAACCCTATGATAAGAATATCTGCATGGCTCTTGTTGATGGTCTCTACCACCCGTTCTGTTTCCTCACCCGTTTTTTTAAAATAACCATGATGCGTGCCCGCAATTCGCAGACCCGGATAGCGGGTTTTCAGATTCTCAGCCGCGAGCTCCCCCACCCCCGGTGCCCCGCCTAGCAGATAAAGACTTAGATCCTCATCGCGGCAAAATTCGGCAAGCTGCCATATCCACCTTGTAAAACCTACTTTGGGAGGCGGAATTTGGCCCAGAAGTTTTATCCCCCAACGAACGCCATCACCATCACAATAGACAAGCTGTGCCTGATTGAGAAAGTCCCGAAGCCATGGTTCTCTAAGCGCTAAAACGATGCAGTGTATATTCACGTTCAAAATCAGCGCTTTCATCCTTCTGGAAATAGCGAGGCGAATATATCGGTGAAGCTGCCGAACATCCACTCTATTGATCTTGATGTCAAAAAGCTTAAGTGTTGTTTTCTTTTCTGGCGCTCTTGCGGGTTCTTTCAAGCAGCAACTCCTTTCGAAATCCTTCAAACAATCCGATCGACGAAAAATAGAGAAATGAAAGTGCTTGCGGGGCATCAATATCTTCCGTAATGACCCACAGCCCCATGCTGATCAGGACAAATCCTAGACATCTCCAAAACAGAAAATAATGTCTACGAGAACGGGATTCTTCTCTGATGTTAAACCAGCGCAAAAAAAGGACAAGTTGAAAAACAATAAAAACACCGAGCCCGACGATACCTGACTTATAAAGCAGTGAAACATAGGTAGAGTGAGATCCAATGGGGATTGAAAAAATATCTTCCCTGGGCTTCATCCCAACCCCCAGTATCCAATCAGAACCGTTGAGCTGGTCAATGGTATATCGATATAAATCCATGCGTGTGGAGGTGCTGCCGCCTCGAAGCCCCATAATCCATTCCGTGAATTGCGACAGCCATGGAAATAGCACCAGAAAAAGAGAAACCGCTGCAACAACCCAAATAAAAAGATTTTTTCGGCCAACAAACCACACAAACAAAAGACTGGCGCTAAGCGCAAGCATCGACATCCTTGAGAGTGTCATGCCCAAGGCCAGAAGATTGGCGCCCATCAAAGTTAGCCAGAGCGGGCTTTGGGTTCCCTTTTTAAGAATTCCCTCGGTAAACAGAAAGAAAAGCGCAAGCATGATAAGCCCGGCTGAAGCCGTTGGATAAGGCGCCAGGATATTTAGGCGCGGCCTTGCGCTGGATGCAAACCAATCAAACGTCAGCGGGCGAATAATAAGTGAGTCCTTGACCAAATTCGTTCCGCCTAGAAATTTACTCAGTCCAAAAAGAGGCGTCTGAAGCTCAAGCTGATCAGTTCTTTTGAGCCAAAAAACGAAAACAATAAGCGTCAGAACTGCAATCTGAAACCCCAGGCTCCGGAATGCAGAAAAGACATCCTCCATGGAAGCCATACGAAAGGCATTACTGAAGACAACAACAAGCAGGGCTCCCATGAGCCAAAAGCTAAGATTGTAGAGTGCTGCTACAATGCGTGATGTCTGGCTCGCGGGCGAATGAATTGCAATAGAGACCCCATAAATAGCAGCCACAAAAAAAAGCAGCACTGCAGTGGAAGGGACGTAAAGTCCTGAATTCTTTTGCCCCAGGCGTTGCATCAGCTGACAGAAGAAAAGAAAGGCTGCTGCATGGTAGATAAAAAGATTAAAACCCAAAATCCACCAAAGACTCGCGCCGATGATAATCCATTTCCAGCGGCTGACAAATTTTCCCGTTTCGATTTTATCCATGGATTGACTTAAGACCTCTATAAACGGCCAGGTAGCGTTCCATGAGCACATCGAAACTGTAGTTCGTCCGCCATCTCTCAAAGGCGTTCTGCCCTAGTCTGGTAAGATCCTCCCGGTGCGCTGACAAACGGCGCAAACCATCAGCCAGTGCCTGGGAATCAGCCGGACGAACAAGCCAGCCCGTTACCTGATCAACCATCGTTTCTCGCGTCCCTGGGATATCTGTTGCCAACACCGGTTTACCTGCACTAAAGGCTTCAAGAATAGAGAGCGGCATCCCCTCCCACAGACTCGGCAGAACGACAAGGTCACTGTGGGCAAGCAGCTCCGGAACATCCTGAGTATGCCCTAAAAAATAAAACTGTTTTTCAACACCCAGCTCTCGTGCTCGTTTTTTAAGCTCGCCTTCAAGACTTCCGTCACCGGCAAGGAAGAAAACAAACTTTGATTTTTCAGATTCAGAAAGGCAGCTAACTGCTTGCAGAAGAAAAACATGTCCCTTCTGCTCCTCCAGTCTCCCGACACAAAGAATTTGAAGCTGTCCGGAAACTTTTGGAAATTTTGCCCGCAGGGATTCCAGCACAGGCGTCCTGAAATGAAAGGCCTTCACAGCGTTGGGGATGGTAATAATGCGCTCTGACGGCACATGATAGAAATCTACAAGGTTTTTCGCCACACTTTCATGGACGGCTGTTACCTTGGTCCCTGCACGAAAAAGCACCCTTTTGTCTTTCCGAAGTACATGCTCTGTATGAAGAACTGGAATGTGGCGTTTAAAGAAAACATCCGCTAAAAAAGTGGTGTAACGATGGTGAGAGTGAATAAGATAGGGCTTGAAATTCCTGCAGACATTTTTTAGTGCCGCTAGAGTTTGAAAGGATTTAGACTTTTGCCAAAAAATCTCGGTCACATCTATTCCGGAAGCGCGGAGGTCATCAGCAAGAGAACTCTTATTGATCGCCGCGCGAACATCCAAGCCCCGGGCTCGGGCGGCAAGAGCGATGTCTAGCATGACTTTTTCAGCCCCCCCCATACCAAAAGCAGCATCATAAAGATGTGTGTAGAGAATCTTCATAAAACCTCTTCTCGAAACAGCGCTGAAATTTGCTGCCTCGCCAAGGAGAGAGCTTTTTGAATTCTTTGTTTCACTGGTATGGGGTTCTGCCAAACACGATCGATTTCCATTTTTATCCGTGCAGCATCCACTTCGTGATAGCTTCCTAAATAGAGATCCTCCAGGCCAAGCGCCTTAAGAATCCCAGCTGCCTTATGCTGGTATCCAATCACCAGAACAGGACAGTCCACAACAAAACTCAGTAAAGCAGAATGCAGCCGCATGGAAATCATAAGGTCGCATTCATGATACAGATTGCAAAGTTGTTTGAGCTCAAAGTAGGGCCGCTGCGTGAATAGTTGAACCTGGGATTCCGGGACCCCTTTATCAAGCAGAAGTCTTTGGAGGTGGCACGAAATAGCCTCATCCCCCTCTTCCTTTTTTTCATCTTGGACTTGGACAATGATCCGGATAATCGCCTTTTGTTCAAACGCGAATAAGGACAGGGCTTGGGCCAAAGCCTTTATATAGTCTTCCGAGCTCCCTTCAACGCTCCAGGGACGAACCGTAACTCCGAGAATTTTGTTGGCCTTATTTTCATGCGCCTCCTGCTCAATCAAATCTTTTTTTTCAAGATAAAGGGCATGATCAGGCATGTAAGCAGTTTTATCAACAAGGAGCGGGAATTTCTTTTGAAGGAGATCGCCAGAAATATTCTCTCTAAAAAAAACCTTCCTTGCACCCTCCAGACATATTTTGAACAGCGCTTTTGACACCCACGACCCAAAGGGGCCGTAAGATTGCGGTAAAAAGACAACCGGCTTATGGTGTTTAAGCGCAGCTAAAACAGGGGTTATATGCGCTAAGTAGGTTAACCCGGGAATTCCGCGGCGATACGAGTAAAAATAGGCTCCTCCGGCAAGAAAAACGTAATCGGCTTCACGAACAGCCTCCCAAAGCGCTCCGGGGTGCGAAAGCGCCCATGGGATTCTCATCACTTTCTTCCACGAATCATCCATGCTAAGCCAATCGACATCAGGGTAGCTGGGAACGACCTGGCATCCGCAATCCTCATAAGCCTTTTTCTGTGAATAAGCTCTTGTGACGAGAGTGATTTTCTCCGGGTTCAAAGTTTCACGGATGAGCTTAAGCGAGCCTTGTAAAATGGCTTGATCTCCGGGGTTTGCTGGCGAAGCGAGGTTGGCAATTAGAACGCGTGTCATGACGATCCTCCTGGTGAAACCCGCCAAACCTTGCCCACATAGGCCCAAGTGAAATAGCCTGCCAGCAGCATGGAAATCGATGTTGCCATGGCAACTCCTCCTATTCCAAAATGAGGTGTCATCCATAAAGCGAGCAGCACTTGTAATACAATCTTTCCCCAGGATTGCACACAAAAAGCTATGGGTTTACGCAAGATAAAAAGGACGCGCAGGCATAGACTGTTAAAAACAGTAGGCGCAAATCCGAGAACAAACCATCCAAAAACCTCCGCAACACGCGGGGCATATTCAGGCGCGAAATTTCCGCGGCTATAAGCTATGGAAACAATCGGATCCCGCAATAGCCATAGCATGACGGAGACAGACAAAGATACGAAACAAACAAGTTTCGTATCGTGAACAACTCTTATACGGAAATTCTCTACCGACTGTTCAAGAAAGGCATCCGCCCACCGGGACAAGTAAATTTGCGATATCCCGGCAATAAAAATCTGGGAAGGTATCATCATGAGCCTGTCGGCATAACTGAGAAGAGTCACCTCACCTGTCCCCATCCAAGTCGAAAACCACTGATTTACGAGCGGGACGAGCTGAGCGGCCGCTAATGCCAAGATCTGAAAACCTGTTTCTGACCAAAAATTGGCTTTCAATTCAGCCTTCGTTTTTCCTTCACCGTCCCGTTCGGAAAGTCCATGTCGGGACAAAATAATCTGGCTGACTCCCCAACGAACCGCCTCCCCAACACAAAACCCGAGAGAAACAGCATGTATACCGAGATTTTTATGAAATAAAAAAAGGCAGGCAATAACCACGAGAGAACGCAAAAGGGGCGAAAATGCCGGATACCAAAAGATTTTATGCGTATTAAAAACCCCATTCACGGCTGAAGAGGGAATCGCGAGCAGAAGAAAAGGGATCATTTCAAAATAAAGCCTCACAGCCACTGATGCGGTCTGCGCCGAGAGGCCCGATATCTTTGAAAGCACAAACCCCATCCCTAAACCTATAAGAAGTGCCATTGAACCGACAAAAGGTAAAATTGTCCAAGCAACTCGTGAAGCCATTTCGGCAGCGAGTCCTGTCCGGATTTTCTTTTGCTCTGCCAAATATGGCACTAGTGCAGATTCAAAAACCTGCTGCGTAAGTCCACCGGCAAAAAGTATGAACGCATAAGAGAAGAAAAAGGCGTCCGTTTCGCGGGTGACCCCGTAAAGAAAAGCAACAAAGAAAGGAATAATCATCCCTCCGGCGCGCCCCAAAATAGCAAAGAGCGGCGTAGAAACGAAAACACTGACACGCAAAGGTTTCACAAAGCTCCTTTCTAAACCTTTCCTGACGCCTCATTAACCGGGCTTCTTATTACGGC
The DNA here is from genome assembly GCA_964422635.1 of uncultured bacterium. Classification (GTDB taxonomy): domain Bacteria; phylum Omnitrophota; class Omnitrophia; order Omnitrophales; family Aquincolibacteriaceae; genus ZLKRG04. The sequence continues at coordinate 12,597 of CAYRBY010000020.1, read as the reverse complement.
TTCACCAATTTCGACAAAATCGTCTGAATTAGAGCCTTTTGATGCCGCAACCCTTTCTATACTCAACCAGTATTTGCCGCCTTGAGCATCGGTCTCGATATGAAAGGAGCTCCATGAGGAAGAAGACACCACAGCACTTCCAATGACGCGATCCCCAAGCTTTACAATCAACGCCCCTCTGCTCCGAGGCTCTGATCCTGTGAGACGAGCCGCAATAACCAGTTTTGCTCTGGGAGGCAAGAGAGTCACTAACGCCCCAGTCTTATTACCCGGCCTAAGGCGCGCCTTCCGGGACTCTTTATCTCCCCAGCTATCTACAGAAAGGTTCTTGGTAATATCTGCGTCGAGTCTTTTTTCAATTTCTTCCTTTTTTAAGGGCGCAAGTTCCTTAAGGAGAAGAAGATCCCTAACTGTTACTCTTTTCTTCTCAAGACTTTCGTTCAAAAGCACAGCCGCCTCATTGCGCCTCCCCAGCTTAATCAGAGACAACGCCATGTAATGAGTACGATACTTTTTGTCGTCTGGAGAGTCTTTCATGCAGCGGTAAGCGCTTTCATAGTCTTGCAACTCAAAATCCAAAATCCCTTTTAAATAAACTCCTAAATAAGGGGCGTCAGGGGCTCGCAGCAAAAAGGGGACGCGTCCGAAGCGCTCCCCTTCCTCCAGGGCTCTCTCGAGACTGGTCTCCACAGGTTGAAACGCCGAACCTTCCAGATGGAAGCGGCATAGAGACTGTCCGGCCCTCGCTCGACCGGGCACCGAATCCAGCCAAAAAGCCTCATCAAATTGTTCCAGAGCTTTTCTCCATAGCTTCTTCTCAGCAAACGTCTCTGCGCTTTCACACCGTTCGTTATATAGCTGTTGACGAAGGTTTCTCATATGGTCATAGGCCCAGCGCCAGCTCAGCCAATGGGCATTTTCCCGAAAAAAATCAGAAGCGCTCTTGTAGGCCCCGTAATCATCAGGAATACACGATTTCAAGAAACTATCTCCGGCTTGAAGGGCTATTAAATACCTTAGAACCGGAACAAGGTAATAATCAGGCTGACTTCTCGAAGCCCGCGTCAAAAAACCGTAGGCTTTTTGACGCTCTTCCTTGCTAAGCCAAGATTCCCGCATCAAAAGTACTGTTCCTGCCGTATAACTCAACCAAGAACTTTCCGGTTGCGCAGCCAGTGAATCAAACACTTCTTTTTTCGTTGATTCCCACACATCCCGAGTAATCTGATTTTGTATTTCCAGAACCCTCAGTTCAGCAACAGCTGTCTGGAAGCGGACCTTTCCCGAAAAAGGAACCTGCTGCTTAAGCGCCTTAAACGCCGCAAGACTTTTAGAGGCTGCCTGCAAATCGCCCTGACGGACAGCTTCTCTCTCTAATACTTCTGCTCTTAAGGCCAAAACTTCCGGGCTCCGGTTTCCTATAGAGAGACTTTCGTCCATTAATTGAATTGCTTGGCCGTTATTCTCCGCTTTATAAGCCAACTCTGCTTGATATGCGGGAACGTCAGCGCGCACAACCTGCACAGCGGCTGCACAAAGAGCTGCAGCGGCGATTCTCACAGCTGTTTTTTTCAATAATCCTTCGATCACGGATCCGTTTTCTCCCGAACCACGGTCTGCCTCTCAAAATCAAGCAGGCGGTGCGCTGCCCCGAGCAAAAGTGCGAATAAAAAAACATTTCCGGGAATAGCAAAATTAAAGTCTGTAAATCCATGCAAACTAATCGCAATCAACCCCACAGCGGTTCCCCAAATCAAGGCAAAAGTTGAAAAATCCTTACTCTCCGTTCTAGCAAAACAACTACCCAGAATAGTCATAACGCATGCAATCCAAACGACAAAGGCAGGCACCCCCATTTCAATGGCCAGTTCAAAGTAATCTTGGTGTGCGTGACTCCAGCCATAATCCAATGTCGCTTGCTGATACAGCGGAAACACCCACTTGAAATTACCCAGCCCTATACCTGTCCAAAAGTAGTCGCGAAGCATGGGGGTCATTGATTTCCATACGGTCAGACGGCCTTCCAACGTCATAAGATCGCCCGCCGTCTCCTGAAACCGGGCTGCGGCCGTATTCCAGCCCAAAATCCCCCCGCCCGCGCAGCCTAAGAAAATGAGAAATAGAATAAAAAATGTTTTTTTTCCTGTTCGATGTATTAAAAAAAACGAAAGCATGCAGAGTGCCGCGGTGAAGCAAATCAGGCCGGAACGCGAGCCGCTTTTGAGAAATCCCGCAAATGACGGAATCCACAGAAGTGCAAGCACCAAAGCGGTTTTCATTTGGCTTTTGTGAACAGCACGGATAAAGCACCCGAGATGCACCCCTAAAACTAACTCCATCAATCCGGCGTAGTGGTTTCTATTCAGATATGTTCCCGTAACAAAGCCCCGATGAGCTTCTTTTTTATGCCAGAGGACCCACTCGGACCCAGTGACGACCTGCCAAAGCCCATAAATTGAAACCAGAGCTCCGATCAAAATAAAAGCCTGAAAAAGGCGGAGAATAGCATCACGTTTCAAACGGTGCATGAGTAAAAAAACAGTTGCAGCGGCGAGCCACGAAAGTGCTTCTGTCGAAGCGACAGACTTCAGCTTCGAAAAAAAAAGGGTTTGGCAGACAAGCCATAATCCAACTGCCAGCGAACCCCATCGGGAAAAATGCGGCAATGCGGGGAAATCAAAAAAAGCTTGGGGTGTAAAAAAAAGAAGTCCGAAGACAGCGGCTGCGAGAGTGCCATAACCCCAGCCATAAACAGCACCGAACGAAAGCGGGGCGAAGGCAAGAGAGAAGAAAATTCCTATTTCCAGGAGAAACGCCCGCGGGCTTTTCATTTTTTGATAACGGCGTTCTGTCCGTAACCATAATAATAATGATGATGGTAGTAGTAATCTCTTTCTTTAACGCTCACCTGATTAATCACCACGCCGAGAAGTTTATGTTTCAGCTCGGCGAAACGTTTTTTGAGATCCTTAAGATGTCTCTTTTCTGTCTGCTGATATTTCGCCACAACAGTCATCGCGTCGGCATACTCACTGAGAACAATAACATCAGCCACGGCAAGAAAAGGGGGCGAATCGATGATGATCATGTCATAAATCTTTTTCATATCAGAAATGAATGCACGCATCCGCTCGCTGCCTAAAAGCTCAGTGGGTCTGCTGGACATGGTCCCAGCAGAAAGAAAATCGAATCCTACCCCCTGAACATCAACAGCGATAACCTCCGAAGGGACAGCTGTGTTTTCCAAAATATCTGCAAGCCCCCGCCCCGGTTTAACACCAATCCGGCTATGAAGTTTCGGCTTACGCAAATCGGCGTCAATCAACAGAACACGCATTTGATTTTGTTGAAATGCTGCCGCGAGGTTAAGGCTTATTGTGCTCTTACCTTCCGAGGGGTTGGGACTTGTCGTTACGAGCACCCGGCATCCCGCAATATGCCGAAGTTTAAAAAGAAGTGCTGTGCGCAAAGCGCGGAAAGCCTCTGCTGCCTGTGAAGGCCTGCCATTTTGCGGAATAAAGATCTCACCGCCAAGAGGAGATTTCTTGTCCCGAACAGCCAGAGGAACAATACCAAAAAGCTCAAGACCCAGTCCTTTTTCGACATCATCCGGAATTTTGATCGTAGCGTCGAGATATTCAAAGAAGAAGGCTAAACCCACGCCAATTACAAGGCCCAAAAAAGCAGAAATAACAAAATTTATGAACGGTTTGGGGCTGTCCGGACGTTCTGGGGCTTCGGCTTTATCGACCACAAGAATATTGCTGGCTTGCGCCTTCGCTTCGCTGTGCATTTCCTGAAAACGCGAAAGCAGCGTCTCATAGATCTGTCGAGCGCTAACGGCCTCGCGCTCTAATTCCTCATACTCAATCGCGACACGCCCTAAAGAAAGCTTCTTCTGCTCTTCCTCTGCAATTCTCTCCTTTATAGCCTCGATCTCTGAGCGTATATGGATGAGCTTCGGATGCGCAGGCAGGTACCTTTTTGAAAGCCTGGCTTCTTCCGCCTGAATTTTCACAAGCTCAAGCTTCGCCTCCTGCAAAAAGTCATCCTTTTCATGCATCGACGGGATAGAGGTAAGCTGGTTTTTTTCTTTATAGCTCTGGAGATTGCCATCCGCTTCGGCCACCTTCTTTTTTAAAACCTCTAATTGGTCAGCAAGCATGTCGCCTGCTTGCTTAGAAACCAGAAAGCGGTTTTCGAGATTTTTTCTGATGAAGAGACTGACAAGACTATTGGCAATAAAGGCGGCTTTTTTAGAATCCGGATGAGAAATGTTGACGCGCACCAGACGGGAGTTCCTGATAGGTTCCACCTTGAGCATCCGCTTACTGACAAGCGCCTCAAGCGATCTGTCCGTAATAAAGGGTGCCAGCCAATCAGGAAAGAAGGGGTTGCTTTTGAGCCATCTCCTGAGCCCGCCTTTTCTCATCCCTTTCAAATAGGGATCATCCGCAAGCTTAGCCTCCTCAATAAGTCCTTCAATCAAGGACCTGCTTTCCAACATCTGATATTGTGTCTGATAGTAATCAGTTGTGGAGGCATCAAAAGCCATCACTTCTTTGAAATCAACAATATTTGGATTTTCACGCTCAATCAAAATGGTTGTTGTGGCCTTATAGAGCACACGAGCGCGGTATGTGAACAAGACTCCGATCGTAACAACAGCCAGAAAGGCAGAAACAATGACCCACCGACGTTTTTTGAGAATGTACAAATAATCGTAGAAATTGATTTCAGGATGGGAGAAAAGGGCGCTCATACGTTAAAAAAAACTTCTGGGAACGATCACCCGGTCATTAGCCTTTAGCTCAATGTCCTGGGAGGAATCCCCTTTTTTGGTTAACCTTGTGATATCCGCTTCAAAACTTGTTTCTTTTCCGCGTTCTTGCCGGACGACCTTAATTTTTGCCGGGTTTGCAACTTCAGTAAAACCACCCGCCAGCGTAATAGCCTCAAAAACGGTCATGTTTCCATAAATAGGAAAAGATCCCGGGCTTTTAACTTCCCCAAAAACATAAATCTTGCTGAATTCTTTTACAAAAACAGTCACCTGCGGACTAACTAGATACTTCTCTGCCAAAAGTTTTGTGATTTTTTCCTGGAGGTCTTTGACTGTCAGATCCGCCGCTTGGATTTCACCAAGAAGCGGCATAGAAATAAAGCCATCCGTTAAAACTCTGACTTCCTTGGTGAGATCGGCTTCATCGTAAACTTCGATCTGGAGAAGGTCGCCGACACCAACACGATAGCTCTGCTGATCTGTAGATGTCGATTCTGCTTTTATAAGGGCCGGCGAAAGCAAAAAGAAAGCCGCAACCAAAAGAGGAAAGCGAATTGGCATTTTGCTTATGTTCATAGGCGTTTTGTTCCTGAAAAAAGTTTAACACAACCTGAACAAAATAAAATGGTTGCGGCTTTTATTTAACGGCCTGAAAACGCAAAAAATGAACCCAGAAGATTAATAGACGATTCCAGAGGAGAGAGTGAAACGATTATCACCGTACTCAAAAGTCTCAAAGTTAGAAAACCTGCGCAGATGTTCATAGGCTACAACAAACTCAAGCCAGTCACGAGGTTCATACCGCAATCCCGCCTTAAAACTCATATTGTGATCCCTTCTATAACCGCTGCGTTCACCAGAGGCTCGCTCACCGTAGCTTTGACGATAAAAGCGATAGAGGGAAAAAAGCTCCCATTGAGGACGTATGCGGTATTCCACGCCAGCTTCCAAAAGATGCTGCTTATAGAAATTGATGTCTTGAAAGGTCGCTTCAACAGCTTTTCGGGAAACCTCAATATGCGTTTTCCAGTTTTTGCGAATTTGGTATTCCGCCCTAAACTGGCCTACCCAAGAGTAGAAATCCTTTTCCGATGAAGCTTCATAATTACGAAAATGCGGTCCTACCCGAAGCTGCAAGACAAGGTTTGGCAAAACCTCTCCTTCAAAACCGACACGAGCTTGATTAAACGTACCCTTTCTAGTAGAGGCATCATCGTAGTCAATCTGTGCCAACTGGTATTCAATCAAAGCTTTAAGGTTCGCAAAAAGATCATAAAAGACGATACCTGTCCACTCATTGATCTGAAAATCCAGCGAATCATCAACAGATCGCCGAAAATCCCTCAGCGTATGTCGGTATCCAGCCTCAAAAGTCAGCCGTTTCCATCGATACCCAATCTTGGGATGAATGGACTGGTCCCGTCTAGGTATCCGATTAGTAAAGGTTGTCCCCGAACGGCCAGAAGTTTCTGCATATTGCTCAAGCACATTGACATACCAGGACGGAAAATGAAGGTTTAAAAGAGTAAAAAAATTCTGATTTTCAGCGTTTTGGGTATGGTTGCGCTTTTTTGTGAAAAACTCCATATCAGCTTCATAGCCGACCGTGAGACGATGCTTATTGATGGGCAAATCAACAATCGCACCTGGCAAAACTTCGTAGACAACGTCCTCTTTGGCGTCTTTATCTTCGAGATAAACGTTGTCATCGTAGCTTACTTTTGTGCGGAGAGTCGGGTGAAATAAAACGGGGCCGGCTTTAAGACGAGCCGGCCCCGTTTCAACAAATCGTTTTTCTCCAAACTCTTTTATGACATCAATCAGCTGAAAATCCGCATAGGCGGGACGGATTATCGTCGATGTAAGGAGAATTACAAAAAAGAGATGCCTGTAAGGCCTGAGAAATCTCGGCACTTTTATTTTTCAGGGCTAGCGTCTTGTGCTTGGTTATCCTGAATCTGAATATTTCGGCTGTCCGGATTCACATCTGCAGCGTTATCACTAGCGGGAAGTCCCAATTCTTGTCCTTCTGCAGTGGCGGGCGCGGCTTCTTGAAGAGCTGGCATCTTAATGTCATAGGTTTCCCCAGCCTTTACCTCGACCGGCTTTCCCTCATCATCAACCATAGAAACAGTTCCTGTTTCAACCTTCAATTGCCCGCTGCTTTCGCCGCAGGAAAGGGTTAAAACAGCTGCCGCTGAAACAGCCCCCTCGTGTTCAAGACATGAAACGCTGACTTTGTCACCTTCAACCGAAGTAAGTTTGAACTTTCCGTCAAAAACCTCAATGATGGAGTCATTCGCAATCGTTGGAAGTGCGTCTCCCGGCTCAATGAGATTGATCTCTCCATCTGGAGATGTGATCACAAGTGTCCCTTCAAACTGGCTGTCAATCGTTACAGCCGCATATCCTGAAACAGAAAAAATCAATCCCGTTAAAAATAGAAAAAGCATGATAGACATTGAGCGAGAATTTTTCATGTGTGATCTCCCTTTGCGAGAAGTATACGTGAAAGGAATGCGTGTTTCAAGCCAGGATAAACGGTCAGCAATTTAGCCTAACTAATTTCCCTAGAATGGGTTACGGAAAAAGAAGCCCCCCGAGCTCCAGATTGAGAGCGCCGGTCTCATTTCCTGAACTCACGGAATCAGCATCGACCACAAAGTTAATTCTCTTAACATGCGTGAGATCAAGGCTTGAAGAAAGCGTTGAGGTCAGAAGCTCATAATATCCGCGAGCTGCAGAGACCCCGGTCAAATAGAAGACCGCACGATTACCAGAGGCATCATCAATTTCCATTTTTACCTTCTTGGCTTTAGCGGAATCCAAGCCAAATACAAGCCGAGTCAGCCCAGAAAGGTTTGCACCTTGTGTATTCCCTGCCGGGTCAAAATTGACAGAGATTCCAGCAAATCCATTTTGGGTGACATCAAAATTCAAACGTGACAAGCTTGAAGAAAGCCGGTCAAGCGTGCTGTTTGCCGAGGAACTGAAAAGCTGTGCAGGAGGATTACCAGGGAGAACTGTAACCTGCGAGCCATTCAGATTGGCATTTGGTGAAAGAGCCTGAGAGGAAGTGAGATGTTGAAAAACCATTGAGTGAATCCGAAAATCACCGCTCACGTCCCCAGTAGCATTTTGGTCAATAACAAGCACAACCTTCTGCACTTGTGAAAGCGCCGCCCGGTTGGGGAAATCAATCACAAGCTTCTCGACGGCCAAGCCCGGGGTTGTATCCACAACGTTTTTCACCACTTCAAAAACCTTATTGTCGGCAGCATCCTTAAATTCAAATTTAATTTGTTTAGGTGTGTTTAGAACCGAATATTGCATCACCAGCTGCCCCGCCGTTGCATTAAACGGGGTTTTCAAATTAAACACTTCACCACCAAACCCATCCTTAAGGGCATCGTACTGAAAGTGAACGCCCGCATCAATTGTGGTGTCCACAGGAAAATCATTGATGGATCCCACGGAAGCTGTGTTGCGGAAAACACTCAAAGTGCGGTCCGGAAACTCTGGCGGAGCCGGGATGGTAACGCTGGCTTTTGAAATGTTAAATCCGTCATCCTTGGCATCATAGAGAAGGTTGTAGGCTAACTCTTTACTGCGATTGCGCAAGTAAAGCTCAAAATCCTGCGGGCCTGCACCAGTCAAACCAAGAATTGTTGACGCAATATCAATCGCAAGAAAACGCTTTGCGGTTTCCGTGCTTGAACGCGCACTATCCACATAACCGTAGACACCGCTCACATTTCCCAGCTGACCTATAGCCTTAAGCCATGTAAGTGTTTCCTGTGGAGCAATAGAAAAAGCGCTGGCTAAGGCATAAGTAGAACCGACATCCGTTGTCAGCTCAGGCATGCTTGTTTCCGAAAGATCGCGAATCCCCTGATCACCAATATAGAGATGATCTTCGGGAATTTCAGCAGCCGAAACAAAGCCAGGGATTCCATATTTCACTGCAAAGTCAGCCTGCGAAACAAACTGATTATAAAGAGCGTTCCGGAAGCCGATGAAGTCCATTTCATTGTTTCGAAGCATTGGCCAGAAGATCTGGAATGCCGATCCATCAAACGACGCCAGATTGGCAATAGTATTACCGTTACGGTCCTTATAATCGCGCTGAGCCGTGTAGAGCTTGTCCCAGATAGACGCCGGTAATGATGAATACCGGACGCGGGCAAACGCTATAGCCCCACGAAACTCAACGGCCGTCCTGTCAAGGAAACTAACAAACTGCTGCGTGTTCGTATTATAGGCATTCTGCAGAAGTCCAAACGTCGGATGGACGGCTGCCAGATACCCCTGTTCCTGGTTATCCATAAATTGTTCTGACTTCGCAATAATCTGATTAGCCTGCGTCAGCTGAGAACCAGTAAGACCGGCTTTCTCCAAAGCACCTGACATTACAGCCATGCTTTGAATCAAATTTAAATTATCTCCGATCCCAATATCCCCTGAAGGAGACGGAAATACGGTTGGTGCAAGATGCATAAACGGCAGCAATCCTTTCCAGCCATAAGTCGTCTGGAACTGAAGGAGATTATTTACAATAGTGGTCATCTCAGTCAAAATTTGATCTTTACTCAGCCCTAAATCCACACGGCCATTCAAGGCGTCTCCGAGGATCTGGAGATAAAATCCGATCAGGGTCGGCTGAGTGAATTTTGAAGAATCTTCTACCTGCCCAGAAAGATCTGAAGCGTCATAGGGAAAGTGGGTGGCGGGGTCAAGCCCAACGCCTGCCTTAAAGAAGGCCAATCCCTTCTGGACAAGCTGTGTCTTAACCGCAAGAAGGTCAGCTGGAAGTGCGGGATCAGGCGTATAGGCAACGCCTTTCACCTGAACTTTTACAACATCCGTCAGATTTTTATTCAAAGAACTGCGGTCTTGAACAAGTACAACTTGAGCGATGCTGTTACGGTTAAAGCCGGCTGGCACATTCAAATCGTTCAGCTTCAAAGTATAGTTTTGATAGGCCGGACGAAGGTTAAGAACAAAGCGGGCTTTCACACCGTTTGTATCCGTAATCTCAACTCTTGTCTGACTTCCTTCGCTGCCTCGTGCGGCAATCACAAAGTTCTCAGGAAGCACTCCAGGAGTGTTCTGAAAATTGAGGTTCACGAAAGCAAAACTTGTCTGGCTCACCTGTAAATTATAGGCATATTCAAACTCATCTGCGCTGTATTGCTTCAGAGAAATCCCTCCAGGGGTGCGGTTAGGCACTGTATTGCCGCCTGTAGCCGAGGCATTAGGTGATCCTGTCAAAGTGGTAAGCGTGGATCCGTTGTATGCTTCGCCATCGACTGACGGTTCAAAATCCAAGCCACCAGTGCGAATCTCGATCGTGTCCGTAAGGTCAACCTTCGCCAAATCCCGATCCAAAACAAAAGTGATGTTCAGGATCTTGGTGAGATCAAAACCCGCTGGCACATGCGAGCCAGCAAGAGACAATGCATAGTTACGGAAATCGCCTTGAAGGATAAGCGTATTGAAGATCTTCTTGTGATTCACATCTTCAATCTCAACCTTCACCTTGACTCCCGCAGGCCCTTTAACGCCGACCGTTACGGGATTTGTGAGAGAAGCGCTTCCCTTATTGAAATTGATCTGGCTGAAAACAAACGCGGTTTGAGAGCCAGCAAGATCATAGTTGAATTTGAAGCTCTTGGTTGAAGTCTGCGTTTGCGTGATAAACCCGGGAACTCTTCCGGCAATCGTATTTCCACCAGCAGCCAAAAGTCCTGGCCTGTTGGGCAACACGGTATGCTGTGCTTCGTTATAGGCTGCCCCGCTAAGCAGAGGCGTATACAATAATCCTGCTGTTTTGACTTCAATGGTGCTCTTAAGAACGCCATTGGCCAACCCTCTATCCAAAACCAAGGTTATGTAGCGGACCTTGTTAAGGTTAAATCCGGCCGGCACGTGCGGCCCGGAAAGGCTCAATGCGTAATTGCGGAAATCGCCCTGAAGGTTAAGAATGTTGAAGAATTTCTTGCCGTTGACATCTTCAATCTCAACCTTAACTTTAATTCCCTGCTGACCCTTGAGACCCAAAATCACACTTGAGGGCAAAGGCTGTCCGCCCTGATCAAATGCAATTTGGCTGAAAACAAACGCTGTTTGCGAGCCTTGCAGGTCATACACAAACTGATAGTCCTTATCAGATGTTTGCGTCTGTGTAATAAATCCAGGGACGCGGCCTGGGATTGTGTTGGCCCCCGTTGCCGCAAGCCCCGGGTAATTAGGCAGAACCGTGTGGGTTGCAGCATTAAAGGCTGTGCCATCCAACACCGGCATATACAACAATCCGGCGGTTTTAACTTCAATCGTTCCTTTAATGGTACCGTTCACCAATCCGCGATCCAGGACAAATGTCACGAAGCGCATTTTGGTGCGGTCGAAACCGGCAGGAACATCGGAACCGGAAAGTTTAAGCAGATAGTTCTTAAAATCTCCTTGAAGTCCAACGATCCTTGAGAATTTTTTGCCGGATGCATCTTCAAACTCCACTTTCATATTAGCGCCAGCAGGCCCCTTCAGACCAATGACAAAATTTTCAGGGAGAGTCTCGCCAGCCTGGCTAAATGCAATCTGGCTAAAAACAAATGCTGTCTGCGACCCTGTAAGATCGTAATTGAACTTAAAATCCTTATCAGAGGTCTGTGTCTGGGTAATAAATCCAGGGATGCGATTCGGAATCGTATTCGCACCAGTAGCAGTCAAACCGGGAAGGTTCGGCAGAACTGTGTGCTGAAGAGGGTCATAAGGGTCTCCACCATAAATCTGATCATACTTAAGTCCCTTGGTATTAACATCGATTTTCCCTGTGGCTGTCTTAGATCCGGCTGTGGCTTCGTCAACAACTACGACCATCACTGCGATTTTTGTCGCATCAAAGCCAATAATTCCAGCCGATTCAAGAAGGCTCCGGCTGATCTTATAACGTTTAAAGGCCGTGGTGATGTTAGGAACGTTCACGGTTACTTTCTTGCCGTTAATATCCACAATATCAAGCTTCACTTTAGAAGCTGTCGCGCCGCTGCCTTTAAATTCAAGCACGATATCACCCGTTGAATCATATGGGGTGTTACCAAAATTAATCATAGTTCCGCCAAAACGCCGGAACTCCACGTCATCACCGTTGCCCAAATCAAAATTAAAGCTGAAGTGATCAGCAGAATCTTGAGTAAGGTTCGTGACTGTGTTAAAAGTCCCTGTCGTGCACGGATTCTGCCCAACAATCGAACAGGGTTCGAGTTCACCGAGAACTGGCGCCTTGATCGTAAAATCAGAGAGCGGGTCAGTAGTTTCAACGGCGACTGGAGTAAATCCGCCGAACAATCCCCAACGAACGTTCAGCCTTTTCACACCAACCCCTTCAAAAACAAACGCAATCGTTTTGATCTTTGTCATATCGAGGTTGAAGAAATCGCTGCCCTGAATAACGTAGTACTTTCCGAAGTTCTCAAGGCCCACCAGTCTCACACTGTCACGTTTCCCATTCCCGTCCGTCAACTCCAAAAGCACACTTGTCACATCCGGGCTGTCAGCTCTCAACACAATCCCGTTCGGGAACTTCGTGTTAAAGTTAAATTCACTGCCCGTGTAATCTAGCGCCAAGCCCCCATATGAAGACTGCCCTCCGCCTGTATAGGTCAGTTTCGCAAACGTATCCGTTTGATCACTTATAACACCTGTGGATCCATCGGCACTTGCAAAGCCCCCAACGCTCACACGGTTTCCATTATTAAGAAGCGGCAGCAACGTAATATCCGACTCACCCTTCGCTGGGTCATTAGCCAGTTCCT
>CAYRBY010000019.1:13581-27231 GCA_964422635.1 uncultured bacterium | reverse complement strand
AGCTTTATAACGGCAGTGTCTCGGACGCGAAGACCAAAGGCGTCCAGTCCATCCAATTTCAAACCTATGAATTTCCTGCTTACGGGCAGGAAGACATCCGGAACATGAAGAAAAAAATGCGTGAGTTTACGCTCGCCGAGCTCCTTGTGAAATACAACAACCACGAAATCCCGGCATCCGAGATGTCGCGTTTCTGGACCGCCTTCCATGAACGCATTGCTTTCGCTCTGGGTTGTTTTATTTTCGCGTTTATCGGGGTTCCGATCGCTATTTTAGTCCGCAGGGGAGAAATTGTGACCAGTTTCGCGATGTCGATGGTTGCCGCGAGTCTTTACTATATTCTGTTTGTCGGAGTCAAAACTTTGTCGATCGGCGGATACCTTCCGGCGGTGGTGGCTCTCTGGCTGCCGAACCTGCTTCTGTTTACTTTTGGCGTGTATGTCATGCGCAAAGCTGTCAAGGCTTGAGGGCAGGAAAAAGGACGAATACTTTTTGCGGGCTTACTTGCCGCAGCCCACAAGGCGAAGCAAATCATCAGCCTTGTGGAGAATAAAGTCAGGGGCTTGTTTTTTTAGTTCATCAAGGGTCAGTTTGACATTATCCGCAGCTGCCAAAAAAGCAGCTGACCGGATTCCCACCGTTTCTTTTGCCCGGTTCGCGGCCAGGACATCATCCGGTAGATCTCCCACATAGAGCAGCTTTTTTCTGATGCCCAATTTGTTGGCCGTTACGGTTAGCGAGAAAGGGTGAGGTTTGCGAAGCGATTTTCGCTGATGGCGTTCCGCTTCACGGACATCATCAATCGTCGTCATGGCGTCAAAGAGATCAAGGACGCCGAAGCTTTTCAGGGAGTAGACGGCTTCAAAAGTCGGGCGGCCCGTGGCGATACCAAGTTTGATCCCGGCGGCTTTGAGTTTTTCCAGCTGGGCAGGACGGAAAAGCAGTTTTTCGTTGCGGATAAGCCCTTTTTTATTCCAGAACTGAGGTTCTCTCTTTTCTGTTTGCCGAAAAAGGTCTTTACCGAGATAGATCTCCTGAAAAATGCGTGAGATCTTTTCGATCAAAACAAACTGGGAGCGGCCGAAACGCTTTGTGATACCTTCGACTTTAAGCGGCCGTTCAGGCGCCTTGGCTGCGAGTGATTTGATGCTCATGGCTTTTTTAAGCGCTTCGATGGTGCGGGATTTAACATTCAGACTCAAAAGATAATGTAAAAAACCGTAGCAGCAATCCCAGTCATCATTAAATCCTCCGAGGAGCTTGAATTGGTGAATATCGGATGCGGACAAGAGGGCTGGCTGAAGGTTCTTCGGGGCCGCTTCAAAAAGAGGGATTTTCCCGTGGGTCAGGAAAATTTCAACGGTCCAGCGGATGGTTTCAAGGTAAGACTCCCGGGTATCAATAAGAACATTGTCGATATCGAACAGAATGGCGTCAAAACTTTCCGGTTCTGCGGCCTTCACTGCGGGAGCTTTCTTTGCAGGTGCGGCTTTCTTTCGAAGAGAGGTTTTCATGAGCCTTTCCTGGTGATTTTTTTTGATGTGTTTCAAGTTTACGCCCGATAACACTGGGTGTAAAGCGGGATTTCAGCTTTTGCCGAAAGGCCATGATCAGTTATAATGCCTGCCTTGTCATAATTCTTGTCATCAAAGTTAAAGCGGAGGAGTTGTATGAAACTCAATAAACGGAGTGCTGTTATCACAGAAGGTCCTTCCCGGGCGCCTGCACGTGCCATGCTCAAAGCCATGGGCCTCACGGATGAAGACATTGCCAAGCCGATGATTGGCATCGCCAATACTTGGATCGAAACCATGCCGTGCAACTTTCATCTTCGCCGGCTGTCGGAGAAGGTCAAGGAAGGTGTCCGCAAGGCAGGGGGCACTCCCATTGAGTTCAACACGATTGCGATTTCCGATGGCATTACCATGGGGACGGAAGGGATGAAAACCTCCTTGATCAGCCGTGAAATTGTTGCGGACTCGATTGAGCTTGTGGCTCGGGGACATTACTTTGACGGGCTCGTTGCAATCTCTGGATGTGATAAAACCATTCCAGGAACGGTTATGGCTTTGGCCCGGGTCAATGTGCCGTCACTTATGATCTATGGCGGCTCTATTGCGCCGGGAAATCATGAAGGCAAAGACCTCACGATTCAGGACGTCTTTGAGGCGGTCGGAAAATTCTCCGCAGGACGCATGACAAAAGAACAGTTTTGTCAGGTTGAGAACAAAGCTTGTCCCAATGCGGGCGCATGCGGCGGGCAATTTACCGCTAACACGATGGCCACCGCGTTTTCGATCATGGGAATTTCGCCGGTTTGGATGAATGAGATTCCTGCCATGTCATCAGAAAAGGACAAAGCGTGCGTGGAGGCAGGAAAACTGGTGATGGAGCTTTTGAAAAAAGATCTGAAGCCTTCGGATTTAATTACGCGCAAGTCCCTTGAGAATGCCATTGCGTCTGTGTGTATGACCGGCGGATCAACAAACGCGGTGCTGCACCTTCTTGCGCTTGCCAGTGAACTGAACATTCCTCTTAAAATCGAAGACTTTGACAAGATCAGCAGCAAAACACCGCTGTGCGGCGATCTCAAACCCGGCGGCCGTTATGTTGCGACAGATTATTACAAAGCAGGGGGCTCCCGGCTTTTGGCCAAGCGTCTTAAGGAAGCCAAACGTCTGCATGTCGATTGCCCGACGGTTACGGGGAAAATGATTGGCCAGGAAGCCGAACTTGCCAAGGAAACCCCTGGCCAGAAGGTCCTTTTGCCGCTGAGCCAGCCGCTCAAGCCCACAGGAGGGCTGGTGATCCTGAAAGGAAACCTTGCGCCTGAGGGATGTGTCCTCAAAGTCGCCGGTGAAAAACGGCAATTTTTTGAAGGCCCCGCAAAAGTTTTTGAGTGCGAAGAAAAAGCGTTTGAAGCTGTAAAGAAACGTAAGATCAAGGACGGAGATGTTGTGGTGATCCGTTATGAGGGGCCCAAAGGAGGGCCGGGCATGCGTGAAATGCTGGGGGTTACGGCTGCGCTTGTCGGAGAAGGTTTGGGTGATTCCGTGGCCCTGCTGACCGACGGACGCTTTTCCGGCGCGACCCATGGCCTGATGGTGGGACATGTTTCGCCCGAAGCGGCGTTGAAGGGGCCGATTGCCGCCGTAAAAACCGGTGACCGGATCCGTTTTGATCTGCCTAAACGGAAGCTGGAAGTTTTAATTTCCGCAGCAGAACTCAAGAAACGCCTTAAATCATGGAAACCGCCAAAACCCCGGTACACCAAAGGGGTCATGGCCAAGTACGCCCGGCTTGTTTCGTCATCCTCAAAGGGCGCCATTACCAGCTAAGGCACAGTCTTGCCAGATAAGGGGCGTCTATGTTAAGATGCCGCCTCTTTTTTGGAAATCTGCACTTTTCTCACACCTTTACGACGGGGTAGCTCAGTTGGTAGAGCGCAGGACTCATAAGCCTGTTGTCGGGAGTTCGATCCTCCCCCCCGTCATATTTTAATTCTTGGAGGATCGAAGGGAGCCATGAGCTTTCTTTGAAGGAGATGCGCCCCTGGGAAGCATCGACATCCTTCGAGCGGCGGGTGGCCGACCGGAGGCGAAGCGGTTGTTTCTGTGAGCCGAAGGCGCCGATCCCCCCCGTCATTTTATTTTAAGAAGCGCTTTTACACCATCCTCCCGTCGTATAAGCCGGAACTCTTCACTGATTTAATTTTCCCAATAAACTGTTAGAATGTTTTCCATGCCGCCTGACCTCCAGCCTCTGTTTGAAAAAAAACTCAGTGTTTCTCAGTTGATCAAGCCTGGTGAAAAAGTTTTTGTGGGCTGCTCCGGAGGGCCGGATTCTGTCGCGCTTTTTCATTTGCTTCGAACCCTTCCGCCGGCATGGAAAATCAAAATCGGTCTTTTCCATTTTCATCATGGCCTCCGAGGGCGTTCCGCTGATCAGGACGCGGTCTTTGTTAAAAAACTGGGCAAGACTTTTAAGGTTCCTGTTGTGGTGGGAAAGGGGAAAGTCCGCGAGGCGGCCAGGCGTGAAGGCCACTCTTTGGAAGAGGCCGCCCGTAAAGCCCGATATGCCTTTTTTGCGAAGGAATCTTCCCGCCGAAAAATCACGAAGGTCGCCCTTGCCCATACGCTGGATGACCAGGCTGAAACGGTTTTGATGCGGATGATTCAGGGAACCGGTCTCCAGGGGCTTCGAGGTATCCGCGAAAGATTAAAACAGGGCAAGCTTGTTTTTGTCCGGCCTGTGCTGGGGTTTACCAAAAGCCAGATTTTGGAATACCTTCAAGCGCACAAGTTCTTTTTTCGAAAAGACGAATCGAATGACTCAGAAGCTTTTCTTCGTAATCGGATCCGTAGAAAATTGTTCCCTGTCCTGGAATCTCACTTCAATCCCAAAGTTAAAGAGGCCTTGGCCAGAATCCCGGCGATTGTCTCAGAAGAGGCCGAAGCTCTTTTAAGATGGGAAACAGAGGCTTACGCCTCGGTCTGTAAGGGGACGTCCAAAAAGCGCAGGCTTCTTGACCGCAGGCTTTTTGAGGCGCTGCCCGCAGCTCTGCAGTTCCGAGTTCTGCGTAAGGCGCTTGAACAGCTGGATCCTCGAAGCGGACTTTCTTATGATGCTTGGAGCAGGCTTCAGCCAGACCTTTACAAAAAAAGAGGCTGCCATTCCCTAAAGAGGGACCTTGATCTTGCACTAACCCCAGAAAACATAATCATTTATAAAAAAAACTCCCGCCGATAAAGTCCTTGGCAGCCTTTCTGGGTGCATGCTACACTAACGGCTCTTTATTTTGACCCATTTCCCTCTCAAGGAAGGCAGCTTCAAACTATGAGTGAGTTTAAACAAAATTTTTCCAGTCCTTCAGCGCCCAAGCCGGGTCCTAAAAAGAACCCGGATTCGGATCGTAAACGTCTTGCTGCCCTTTTTGCTATCCCATTGCTTTTTTTCCTTGTTCTTCAGGTGTTTGTTTTTAAAAACATAGAAGTCAGTCCGATGTCTTATTCGGAATTTTTCCAGATTCTCCAGAACAACCGTGAAACAGGGGAGATAGCTTCGGCCGAGATGGTTGAAGGCATTGTCCGGGGCAAGCTCAAAAACGGAAGCTTCTTTCAGGTGCACGTTCCTTTGAACGACGTAGAGCTGCTGCCCACTCTACGCAAGAACGTTCCTGACTTCGCCATCAATCCTCCGGAAACCTTTTGGCATAATCTCATTTATTCTGTGGCGCCCGTGATTCTGCTTATTGCTTTTTTCTGGTTTTTTGTTTACCGAGGAGTTCAGCAAGGCGGAAGCCGTTTGTTTTCGTTTGGGAAATCACGCGCCAAGCTTTCGGGTTCTGAGCAGACGCGGGTTACTTTTGCGGATGTTGCGGGTGTGGAAGAGGCCAAGGGCGACCTTGAAGAGATTATTGATTTTCTTAAGGATCCGCAGCGCTTTCAGAAACTTGGGGGAAGAATTCCCAAAGGCGTACTGCTGATGGGGCCTCCCGGGACAGGTAAAACACTTTTGGCCAAGGCTGTTGCCGGAGAAGCAAATGTTCCCTTTTTTTCCATCAGCGGTTCTGACTTTGTGGAAATGTTCGTGGGGGTTGGTGCTGCCCGCGTCCGTGACCTTTTCGAGCAGGGAAAGCGCGCGGCCAAAACAAGCGGCCGTGGGGCCATTATTTTTATCGATGAAATTGACGCTGTGGGCCGGCAGCGTTTTGCCGGTATCGGCGGAGGCCATGATGAGCGCGAGCAGACTTTGAACGCGCTTCTTGTTGAGATGGATGGTTTTGATACGCACAGCGGTGTCATCCTGATTGGCTCTACCAACCGCCCGGATGTTCTGGACCCAGCACTTCTCAGACCGGGTCGTTTTGACCGCCAGGTTGTGATTGAGCGCCCGGACATCAAGGGGCGCGAAGAAATTTTGAAAGTGCATGCCCGCAAGGTGAAAATGGATTCTTCTGTGGATCTCGCCAAGCTGGCCCGGCAAACCTCAGGTTTTTCAGGTGCTGACCTTGCCAATCTTGTAAATGAGGGAGCCCTTCTTGCCGCGCGCCGCCGCAAGGAAGCTGTAGCGCAGCAGGAGCTCGAAGAATCGATTGAGCGTGTGATGGTGGGGCCTGAACGCAAGAGCCGCATCATTTCAAAGCGCGAAAAAGAAATCAAAGCGGTTCATGAATCCGGGCATGCGATTGTCGCCTTGAATCTTCCGGATGGGGATCCTGTCACAAAGATTTCTATCATTCCCCGCGGTTTTGGAGTCGGAGGATACACGCTTCAAATGCCGGTTGAAGACCGAAGCCTGATTACAAGAAAAGAGCTCCGGCACCGCATTACCGTACTTCTTGGCGGCCGCGTTGCAGAAGAAATTTATTTTAACGAGATTACTTCGGGTGCCCAGGATGATCTTGAGAAAGCGACGCAATTTGCCCAGATGATGGTCTGCGAATTGGGAATGAGCCAGAAGCTCGGCAATTTGACCTTTGGTAAAAAAGACCGCCAGGTTTTTCTCGGGCGCGATTTGATGCGTGAAAGGGATTATTCGGAACAAACTGCGGTGACGATCGATGAGGAAGTCCGCAAGATTGTGGACGAAGCTTATGCGGAAGCCCGCTCGATTGTGACCTCGAAACGCGATGTCCTGGATCGCTTGTCCCAGCGGCTTCTCGAGAAGGAAGTCCTTGATGAGGATGAAATTCTTGAGCTGGCAGGAATCAGCAAAAAAAAACCTCTTGATGCATCCTCTGCAAAGCCCCAGGAATCCCAGGGGGCCTGAGCCTCAGTCTGAAATTTGGAAAATACGCTCGGGGCATTTGTCTGTCCGTAAAGCGCTTATCATGGGTGTCGTGAACCTGACGCCTGACTCTTTCTCTGATGGAGGAAAGTATTTAGAGGCTGATGCGGCGCTCCGTCACGCTCTTGAGATGGCCGCTGCGGGAGCAGACATCCTGGATTTGGGGGCGGAGTCGTCAAGGCCTGGGGCCGAATCTGTAAATGAGCAGGAAGAACTTTCGAGGCTCTTGCCGGTTTTGCGCGCATTCCGAAAGATAAGCGCCATTCCCGTTTCGATTGATACGACAAAGGCTGCAGTGGCAGAAGCCTGTTTGTCCGAAGGCGCGGATATTATCAATGATGTCAGCGGTCTCAGGGACTCCGGATCTGCCATGGCGCAGGTCGTGAAGCGTTTTGGGGCCGGACTTGTTCTCATGCACCGCCGGGGAAACCCGAAAACCATGCAGTCGCTGGCAGCCTATTCCGATGTTGTTTCGGAAACCGTCAGCGAGCTTCAGCAGAGCGTCGACTTGGCCCTTCAGGCGGGTGTTTCAGCTGAGCATATCGCTGTGGATCCAGGGCTTGGTTTTGCAAAAAACGCTGAGCAGAATCTTGAGCTTTTGGCGGAGCTTGATGCGTTTCATGCTTTGGGACGGCCTGTCGTTCTCGGGCCATCCAGAAAATCTTTTATTGGCAAGGTCACAGGCCGCGAAGCAAACGATCGCGCGTTTGGAACAGCCGCTGTTGTGGCCTATGCCGTTTCGCAGCACATTCAAGTCATCCGGGTCCATGACGTGGGTCCGATGAAAGATGTCATCACCATGATGGAAGCCATTCAAGGAGCGTGTCATGTCAGGTCATAATAAGTGGGCAAGTATTAAACACAAGAAAGCCATTGCAGATTCAAAACGCGGCAAGCTTTTTACCAAGATCATCAAGGAAATCACAGTCGCAGCGAAAACCGGCGGCGGTGACCCAGGAACCAACCCCAGACTGAGAACCGCGATTCTTGCTGCGAAGGCCGGCAACATGCCCGCAGACAACATTGAACGGGCGATCAAAAAGGGAACCGGTGAACTTGAAGGCGTAACGTACGAAGAAGTGATGTATGAAGGTTACGGTCCGGGCGGCGTTGCCATGCTCGTGCAGTGTCTTACAGATAATAAGAACCGCACGGCGGCAGAAATCCGCAGTGTTTTCACCAAGGGCGGAGGTTCAATGGCCGGAGCCGGCTCCGTGGCGTGGATTTTTGAGAAGAAGGGGCTCGTCCTGGTTTCCAAAAGTTCGGCAGGCGAAGATCAGCTCCTTGAGCTTGTCCTGGGAGCTGGCGCTGAAGATATGACAACGGAAGGCGAAAGTTTTCAAATTACGACGGGTGTGCCTGACTTTGAAAATGTCCGGGCGGCTATTGAAAAAGCTTCGATTCCGATGGAATCTGCGCAGTTGACGATGATTCCGAAAAACCAAACAGCGGTGGATGCGGATGCAGCTCGTTCTGTCCTCAGCCTTGTGGAATCACTGGAAGATAACGACGATGTCCAGAACGTTTATATGAACGCTGATATTCCGGACGAAGTGATGAAAGAAATTGCGGGATGAGAATTCTGGGTGTTGACCCGGGAACCTGGCACACGGGTGCCGGCCTTATTGAGGCGGAAGGAAACCGCTACCGCCTTCTGCACTTTGAAGTGATTCACCTTCAGAAATCTTTACTGCTTCCGGAACGTTTGAAGCGGATTTATCACGGTCTCCTGGAAGTCATCCGGATTTACGAGCCATCCGTTATGGCGCTGGAAAATGTTTTCTTTGGCCGCGATCTCAGAGCCATGGTCAAAATCGGCGAAGCTCGTGCCTGTGCAATGCTGGCGGCAGCAGAGCGAGGTGTCGAGGTTGTTGAATATCCGCCGGCGCGTGTGAAGCAGGCGATTTCTGGAAACGGCCGTGCAACGAAGCCGCAGGTTCAATACATGATTCAGCGGTTGCTTAATCTGAAGGAGCCGCCGCCGGAAGATGGTTCCGATGCCCTCGCCTTGGCTCTTTGTCATTTGCACTCCAAGGCAGCGCCTATGACTGCGAAGATAAAAGATCTTGCAGGGCCCAAGCGTAAAAACGAGAAATTCCAGCAGCTTCTTAAAGCCGCGATGGAGCGATAGTAAATTATGTACCATCATCTTCAAGGCAAACTGCTCGAAAAAAACCCGATGAATGTCATCCTGGACGTGCACGGAGTGGGATACGATGTTCATATCCCGCTTTCTACTTATTCTGCCTTGCCGCCTGTGGGTACGGAAGTACGTCTTTTGACACATTTTATTGTCCGCGAGGATGCGCATTTGCTCCATGGTTTTCTGACGGAAGAGGAGCGTGAGCTTTTCAGGCTTCTGATTTCGGTTTCCGGAATCGGTCCGAAAGTCGCAACCACCGCTCTTTCAGGTTTGCCCATTGAGGATTTGAAAGAAGCGATTGCGACAGGAGCCATTCACGTTTTGACCGGAATTTCCGGGATCGGGAAAAAAACAGCGGAACGTCTTGTGGTTGAACTGAAAGAAAAAATGGTTTTGGAAAAGCGTTCTTCCAAGGCGGCGCCGTCCGAATCTTTGGGCGGAAGTTCCCGCGTTGTGGAGGACTCTCTGCAGGCGCTGGTGTCTCTGGGGTACCGCAAGGCTGACGCTAAAGCCGCGGTTGAGAAAGCCATGAAGGACAAGACGGGTGTCGTTTCAGTAGAAGATTTGATACGAGCTTCATTGAAGTATGTTTAAACCCCGGAAACCGGGGAATTTTTCTAAAGGACGGTAATAGCCGATGAAAAACTTCGGAGCAAAAAAGTACAAGGCATCTGAAGGGCGGAGAACACCGCGTCTTCAGGCGACGTTTTTGATGAAGTATTTTCTTTTTGATGGAACGCCGGGAGAAAATATTGCACGTACGGCAAATACGAAGGATCTCAGCCCTTCGGGCATCCGTTTCACAACAACAGAGTCAGTTCCTAAGAATGCCTTGATCCGCATTCAGGTTCTTGTTCCTGTTTTGGGGGAGTCCCCGATCAGCGCGTTCGCCCGAGTGACTCGATCTGAGCGCATGACGAAGGAAAGTGTTTATTCTGTGTCAGCCGATTTTCTTGAGATGCCGGACCGCGATTACGACAGGCTGTCCGCCTTTATTGAAAGCAGGCTGAATACTCGGGAGCATCAGCATTTGTTCGCTGAAGGGACTGTCTTTAAACGCGTTGCTGAAACCGAAGAAAAGTAGCCATGAGCGAAGAAGATCGTTTGTTAACCCAGGCCCTGCGCCCCGATGACGCCGAAGCGGATGCCAAGCTCCGTCCGTCGACCTTTCAGGCTTTCATTGGGCAGCGCAAACTTAAAGAAAACCTGGGGATTTTTGTAGAAGCGGCGAAGCTGCGTAAGGAGCCGCTGGATCACCTTCTTTTGTTTGGCCCTCCCGGGCTTGGAAAGACAACACTCGCACACATTGTGGCCAAGCAAATGGGCGCAAACCTGCACACCACTTCCGGCCCTGTTTTGGAAAGACCGGGTGATCTGGCCGGTGTTCTTACGAATCTCGAAGAGGGAGACGTGCTGTTTATTGACGAAATCCACCGCGTTTCGCATGTGGTGGAAGAATACCTTTATCCTGCAATGGAAGACTATTGCATTGATATCATGATTGATAAGGGGCCTAATGCCCGTTCCGTAAAAATCAACATCCCTCCTTTTACCCTGATTGGAGCCACGACCCGAAGCGGACTTTTGACGGCCCCGATGCGCGCCCGCTTTGGTATTGTTGAGCGGCTTAACTACTACGAAGTGGATGAGCTCAAGGAGATCGTGAAACGCTCCAGCCAAATTTTGAACATTGAAACCGATGAGTCCGGGGCCTATGAAATCGCGCGCCGCTCACGCGGGACACCGCGTATTACCAACAGACTTCTGCGGCGTGTAAGGGACTATTCACAGGTTAAAGCCCACGGCCGGATAACCTCCGAAGTTGCAGATCAGGCGCTTCGCATGCTTGAAGTGGACCGTGAAGGTTTGGACACCATGGATAAGCGCATCCTCGAATATATTCTTCATGATTGCGGCGGAGGGCCTGTCGGCCTGAACAGTCTCGCTGTGGGAGTCGGGGAGTCCGGCGAAACGCTTGAGGAGATTTACGAACCGTATCTGATTCAGCGTGGTTTTCTTAAAAGAACTTCTTCCGGGCGCGTTTTGACACCCAGGGCCTATGAGCATTTTGGTTTGAAGCCGCCTTCCCGCCAAAGCGACCTTCTCTGACCCTCGCTTCAGAATGCCGATTGCCCGTTCTTAAAAGCCTGTGCTATATTGAAGCTGGTTATTGAGGAAATGCAGGAAGTATGAGTGATTTAGCCAAGACCCTGATTTTTTTCGGCTTTATTCTGATCGGCTCCGGTGTTGTTCTTATGCTGTTTGGAAAGATTCCGGGCCTGGGCCGGTTGCCGGGCGACATTTATTTCAAAAAAGGGAATTTTGTTTTTTACTTCCCGCTCGCGACCTGTCTGTTTGCCAGCCTTCTTTTGACGCTGCTTTTTTCTTTCTTTGGGAGAAAATGATATGGTTGATTCCATCCTGGTTTTCTGGAGGCCCTTCCTTGAAATCCTTTTCATCTGGGGCCTGATCTACAGCGTGATCCGTTTCTTTCAGGGAACGCGCGCCCTTCAGGTCGTCTTTGGACTTCTCATTCTCGCCGTTGTCTTTAACCTTGCAAAATGGTTTGGGCTGCACACCATTAACTGGGTTCTTACCAAGCTTTTCGCCGTCGGTGTTGTGGCGCTTTTGATTATTTTTCAGCCCGAACTTCGCCGGGCGCTTGCACGAATCGGCCAGAACACTTTTGGAGGGGCTTTTCTTAAAAAAGGCGGAACGGTGGATGAAGTTGTTCAGGCGTGTGAGCTTTTTTCCCGCAAACGGGTTGGCGCTCTGATGGCCATCGAGCGCGACATCGGATTAAAAAACTATATCGAAAGCGGAATTGTTCTGGATGCCAAAATCAGCGCAGAACTTTTGATCACGCTGTTTACACCCAATACACCGACGCATGACGGGGGCGTTATTATTGAAGGGAATCGTGTTGCTTCCTGCGGGTCTCTTTTCCCGCTGAGTCAAAGCCCTGATATTTCGCGGTCTCTGGGAACCCGGCACCGTGCCGCGATTGGTCTGACAGAGGAAAGCGATGCCGTTTGCGTGATTGTCTCGGAAGAAACAGGGGCCATTTCTGTTTCCGTACATGGAAAGCTGACCCGCGACCTTGACCCGGAGGGGCTCAAAAAAGTTCTGCTGAGCCTTTTCCGCCAGGAAGAGGCCCCGCCCGCCAGCCCGATTGCGGATTTCATCAAGAAAAACTGGAATCTTTTCAGCCCGAGGCAGGAGCCATGAAGACCTGGTTTGTCCGTGATGCCGGCCTGAAACTGATTTCGCTTATTCTTGCCATTGGTCTCTGGTACTACGCCGTCGGTGAAGAGGGTATTGAGATTACGCGCAATGTGCCGCTCAAAATCAAACTGCATAACCAGCAAATGAGCGTTCTTGCGATTTCTAACGAAACAGTTCAAGTTACCTTGATGGCTCCCCGGAGCATGCTTTCCAAAATTACTTCTGAGGAAATTACGGCTGTTCATGAAATCGGTTCTGAAGTCAAAACAGCAGGGGAATACTCCTTCCGCCTTGAGGCTCGTGAAATTCATTTGCCGACTCCCTACATTCGCGTGGTGAAACTGGAGCCCGAGGTTGTGCAGGTTTCGCTTGATGAGTTGATTATTCAAAAGCTTGAAGTAAAGCCCAACTTTTCGGGTGAACCGGCTTTTGGCTACAAGATCCGCGATGACGAAGTACAGCTCAATCCGAATGCTGTTTTGATCCAGGGGCCCAAAGCGCAGCTTGAAAAGCTGGATGTGGTCAAAACAAAGCCCATTGATCTTGTCGGCCGTATCCGCTCTTTCCGCCGTAATGTGGAACTGGATTTGCCTGCGACAGTGAAACCCATGAGCGAATCCCTGATTGATGTTTTTATTCCAATCAAGGAAGAGTTTGATGAGAAGACTTTTGAAAATGTTCCGGTGAGAATTCTCAAAGCTTCTTCCGAGGACCGGACCGTGGACCTTGATCCTGCCGCTGTGTCGCTGACTTTGAAAGGATCGATCCGCCAGCTTGAAAAAGTTGATCCTCAAAAGATGCTCGCCTTTGTGGATGTTTCCCATCTTGAGGCGGGCACTCAGGAAATTCCGGTTGAACTGGTTTTGCCCGAAGATGTGAGCTTGAAAGACGGAGTGGTTCCTAAAGTCAAAGCGACTCTTCGCAAGAGCAAGTAAAATGCGTCGACACCATGAATAAGACGGGCAGAAAGAAAAAGCGCGTTGCCTTAGGCGTTAATATCGATCATGTGGCTACTGTGCGGCAGGCTCGCCGCGGTTTTCATCCTGATCCCGCTTCCGCTGCCCTTGAAGCAGTTCTGGGCGGTGCCGATCAAATCACCCTCCACCTCCGAGAAGACCGCAGGCACATTCAAGACCACGATTTGGAACGGGTCCGCAGGCAAGTCAAAGTTCCCCTCAATCTTGAAATGGCACTGCATCCTCAAATCCTAAAAATTGCGCTTCGCTTTTGTCCGGAAAAGGTCTGCCTCGTCCCCGAGCGCCGGGAGGAGCTTACGACCGAAGGCGGGCTCGATGCTGTTGCGAATGCAAAACGTCTTAGACCGGTGATTCGGGCTCTTCAAAAGAAGAAAATAAAAGTCAGTCTTTTTATTGCGCCGGAAATTGACCAGGTGGAAAAAGCAGCAGAGCTTGGTGCGGATGCTATTGAAATTCACACAGGGCGATATGCCGAGCTTGCGGGCGCAAGACGGCGGCGTGAACTTCAAAAAATTA
>CAYRBY010000019.1:11556-13481 GCA_964422635.1 uncultured bacterium | reverse complement strand
CGCGAAATGGAAATTATGGTTCGGCCGTTCCCATCAACAGACAAGGGGAGTTTTTCCTTTGGTGCTCTTGGTAAGATTTTAAATTTTGCAGCCACGCAAGATGTTTTGGCCGTTGGCCCCGGGCTTTCAACACACCCAGCGGTGCAGAAACTGGTGCGGGCGTTGATCAAGAAATGGGAGCGCCCTCTGGTTCTGGATGCGGATGGATTGAATGCTCTTAACGGACACCCGGAAGTTTTAAAGAAGCGGCAGAGTCCGGCTGTTTTGACTCCTCACGCCGGCGAGTTTGTCCGGCTGTTTGGAGGTTCTAAGCCTAAAACAAAAGAAGAACGGATCAAGAGTGCTTTACGGGCGGCCGCAGTTTCCTCGTCAGTGGTTGTTTTGAAGGGACAGGGTACGGTTACCGCCTCGCCCGAAGGGAATTATTCGGTGAACCCCACGGGCAACCCCGGAATGGCCAGCGGGGGAACCGGGGACATTCTAACCGGGATAATAGCTGCATTTTTAGGGCAGGGCCTGCCCCCGTTTGACGCCGCACGATTTGGTGTTTATTTTCATGGCATGGCGGGTGATTTGGCAGCGGACGATGTTGGAGAAATAAGTCTTACCGCGGGTGACCTGGCTGGAAAGCTTCCGGCTGCGTTTCAAAAAGTTTTGGGCCGGCGGAAACGTTGAGTCCGCAAGAATCGAGATCTCGTTTATGGATATTGAGAGGATTTGGGAAAAGGCGCTGAAGCGGACGGAGATTATCCGGTCGCGAATTCAACCGCTCGACACTTTTGAAGCGACGCTGATTCCTTATATTTTTCTTTCGGAGTCTCCCGCCGGGACTTCGGGAACATTTGTTCGCAAGGGGCAAGTACTGGTTGAAAAGCCGGCGCTTGTTCTTCCGCCCAACCAGCCGCAGCTTCAGGGGTTTGAGTTTGATTCCCCTTCGGAGCGGGAGGCCGGGCGGTTTATGGATTTCCTTTTGATCCGCGGGGTGCGCTTTCCGTCGCTTAAGTTTAACCATACGACAGAATCACTTTCTGTGCATGATGGTAAACTGCAGGCGGCAATTGACGATTATTTAGCGCAGCTTCAGCGGCAGGAAAATATTACGGCCGGGCTGATTGCAGGACCTGAAGAAGGCTGGCAGTTTTCGATTCTTATCTTTGTCGGGGCGCAGATACTCCGTTCAGCGGACGGGGATTTCCGACGTCTGCTTGAAGAATACCGGAGGCGTGAGAGTTAGAATGGGCAAAGCATCCCAAATCATTTTCAAAAGGGAGTATGGTTGTGACTGAAACTCATGCGCGTTCCAGCCTCACACGGAATGCGAAAAAAATCCTCGCCTTTCTTGAAGAGAAGCGTGAAAAGATATCACCTCTTTTGATTCTCACGCATGATTACCCGGATCCTGACGCCCTGGCGAGTGCCGTGGCTCTTCGCTACCTGGCCGAAAGCGGATTTGGAATTCAGTCACGTGTTGTGTACGGCGGAATTATTGGACGCACGGAAAACCGCGCGATGGTTCAAATTTTAAAACTCCCCGTCCATAAACTTCGCCCTGTTGACTTTAAACGGTATGTGCACACGGTTTTGGTCGACACGCAGCCGCAGTTCGAAAACAACTCGTTTCCCAAGAACCGTAAAGCTACGATTATTATTGATCAGCACCCGCCTCTTGATAAACCTATGGCCGACTTGACCATTGTGGATGAGGAGTGCGGAGCCACGTGCGCAATTCTCGCAAAAGCCCTCCTTATTCGCGGAGGGGAGATCCCGGTCCGGGTTGCAACGGCGCTGGCTTATGGAATTCTTTCGGACACGTTGAATCTTTACAGGGCTCCTGATGAACATGTCGTGGATACGTATCTGGATATTCTGCCTTTTTGCGATATGCGGGCGCTTGCCAAGATTCAAAATCCAAAACGTTCCAAGCG
>CAYRBY010000019.1:0-11456 GCA_964422635.1 uncultured bacterium | reverse complement strand
GAAATCCCCGACCTTAAGCTTCTTGTGGACTGGTGTGCGGCATCTGGACTTTCCATCATACAGCTTCTCCCTATGAATGATGTAGGGTTTGATTTTCGCCCCTATGATGCGCAGAGCACTTTTGCGCTGGAGCCAATGTTTCTTCGTCTGAACGGTCTTGCGGGTGTGAAAAAGAAATCCTTTGATAAAGAAATCGCGGAGCTTCGCAAGCAATTTCCCGCCGGCCAGAGGCGCGTGGATTATGGCATCAAGGCTGCCAAGCTTGATCTTTTGGCGAAGATCTTTGCTTCCTGCGGAGGAAAATTTCCTGCCGGGTTTGAGGCGTTTCGAAAGGAACAGGGTTTTTGGCTGCGGCCGTATGTTTTTTTTAAAGTGCTCAAAGAGTTCTATCCCCATTCGGGGTGGGAAGGATGGGAAACCCGGTTCCGCGGCCATGAAGCGGAAGCGCTTCAGGAGCTTGAGCTGAAATCAGGAGACCGCCTGCTTTTTCATGCCTGGCTCCAGTGGCAGCTCGCCGAGCAATTTAAAGAAGTTAAGGCCTATGCGAACAAAAAAGAAGTTTATCTGATGGGTGATCTGCCCTTCCTTGTCTCGCGCGACAGCGCGGACGTTTGGTGGCATCAGGAGTACTTCAAGCTCGATCGTGTTTCCGGAGCACCTCCTGACGCCTATATTGCAGAAGGACAGCGGTGGGGCATGCCGCCGTACCGATGGGAGGCTATCGCTGCCCGCGGATATGATTACATCCGGGAAAAGGTCCGCTATGCCGCTAACTTTTACGACATGTTCCGGATTGACCATGTGGTGGGGCTGTTTCGAATCTGGACTATTGCTGAAAATGAACCGTATGAAAACGCCGGACGTTTTGGGTCATTCGATCCAACGGATGAAAATCTTTGGGAAGACCACGGCCGGAGGATTTTGTCGGCCATGGTAGAACCTACGGATATGCTTCCGTGTGCGGAAGACCTCGGCGTTGTTCCAGACTGCTCTAACCGTGTTTTGGGGGAGTTTTCGGTGCCAGGCATGGATGTTCAGCGCTGGGCCCGGTATTGGAACACGGATGGAACTTTTAAACCGGCGGATGCGTACCGCCCCTGTTCCTCAGCCGTCGTTTCCACTCATGATATGCCGATTCTTCTTGCCTGGTGGAAACATGAAGCCGGCACTGTGGATGAATGGCTTTTCCGGCAGGCCTGCCAAGCCAAAGGGATGGACCCCTCACAAGTAACAGAACGACTTTTTGAAGCTCCGGCGTACGGCCGTCTCCGCTGGAAACCGTTTATCTCATGCGTTGAGGACTTGACCCGTGCGCTGGGCCGTGACCCCAACGACATTCAAAACATTCTGAACCTTTGCCGGGACTCTTTTGTAGAGAAAAAAAGATTTCTCGCCTATCTGGGTTTTTCAGGACAAAATAATGAGCCGTCGCCAGAGGAAGTTGTCCGGGGCGCGCTTGAGCGCATTTCTGAGAGCCGTTCCGTTTTCAGCGTTCAATTGATTCATGATTGGCTGAGCCTGGCGGGCTGTTTCCGGGAAGATCCCTGGAATGCACGGGTGAATTTTCCCGGGAGTGTCGGCCCGCAGAACTGGAGCGTGGTTTTGCCGCTGCCGCTTGAAACCCTGTTGACGCTTGAATGCAATAAAACGATTTTAGAAATGCAGCGCCGAGCCGGCCGGGTCTGAAGGCCGTTAAAAAAACAGAAGGACTGAGGAATTCATGTCTCCCCCGGAAATGAATGGTTCTCTTCTGATTATAGACCGTGATGCAGAAGCGGTTCGAGAGCTTCGGCGTATGGCTGGCTTTCCCGGCGTCAGTCTGGTTCACGCGTCTTCACCCCAGGATGCCGTTGAGGAGCTGGCGAGGCATCGCTACGATGGCATTTTGATCGACCTTGTTTTTTTGGAAGAAAGCCAGGAAGATTGGTTTCACCAGCTTGAAACTTTGGCCGCAGGTATTCCGTTGATTCTCATGGAGAGTGCGGCGGGTCCGGAAATTTCTGCTCCTGAAGGTGAAAATATTTTTGGCCACCTTGCAAAGCCCTTGAGGGCCGGTGCTGTTCGTTCCATGGTCCGCCAGGTTTTTCATTTCCGTTCGCTTGGCGAAGAGATACGGGGCCTTCAGAAATGGGTTTCTCTGCACGCGCTGAAAGATCCTCTAACGGGACTCTATAACAGCCGCTATCTGGAGGAGAGGATCCGGAGCGAATTCAAAAGGGCGCTTCGTTATGGAACGCCGCTTTCTGTTGCGGGTTTGTCCTTGGAAGGTTTTCGCGAGGCGGCTCAGAATGCGCCGGTTCCCGGGCTGAGTTTCCCAAGAGAAGTCGCAAGCTTTCTTCTGCGCTTTGCCAGAGCCAATGATGTTGTTACGGACACGGGAAGCTGTCACTTTGCCATTGTCCTTCCGGATACGCCCAAGAAAGGAGCGGTCATTTTTGCACACCGCTTGCTTGAAGCTATTCACCGGGCTTTCCCGGGTAAAAATTTACGGCCGTCGTTCGGGGTTGCGTCTTACCCGTATGACGGCGTCAAAGGTGAGCAGAATCTTTTGGATTTAATGCGCAGAGCTGTGGAGCGCGCCAAAAAAAGCGGCGGCAGTATGGTCTACACGTTTCCTGGGCTGGATCCTGTGGGTATGTCAAAACGGAAGAGTATTTTTCCGAATCCTTTTCAAACGGACGGGGGAAATCATGAGTAAGCGGTATGTGCTGGCTGGAGCTGTATTAATGACAGTGCTTGTTTCGGGGGTGTTGCTGGCGAAGAAGAGTAATGCTCCCGTGGAGCCGCCGAAGGCGCAATCCTTGGGGCCCCGCATTAAAGGGCCGGCCGATGCACCTGTGGAGATTATTGAATACAGTGATTTTCAGTGTCCGGCCTGCCAGCGTGCTCAGCAGACGCTTCATGATTTGTGGGGGAAATATCCTGGCAAGCTCCGGATGGTTTATAAACATTTCCCGTTGTCCGGCCATCAGTGGTCCGCTGTTGCGCACCAAGCCGCAGAGTGCGCTGCCGAGCAAAACCGTTTTTGGGACTTCCATGACCGCCTTTTTAAAGATCAGGCCTTGTGGGCTGTCCCTGAAAATCCCACCGCAGCATTCATTCGTTATGCCCAGGAACTTGGGCTTGATCTCGATGCTTTTGGAAGCTGCCTGAGTAATGAGGCTGTGAAGAAGAGGATCATGGATGATAAGCAGTCTGGGTTGACCTTAAAAGTGAATTCAACCCCGACTTTTTTTGTCAACGGTGAGCGTGTAGTCGGTCATGTTGAGCTTGGTCTTAAAGGCGAAGCCGTGATCCGTAAAGCCTTGCATTTGGAACCCTTACCCGAGGCGCCGGCAAAAGCGTCCTGATCAAGCATGCGAATAGTTTTGGGAGAAAAAGTTTTAGATGCAGCGTCGGTTTTGATGCGCCTGTTTCTGGGCGGTGTGTTTACTTATGCCGGTTTTGTGAAACTTCTCGAACCTGCGGGTAATTTTCGCGCCGCGCTCTATCAGTATGAATTGATTCCCGTGGGACTTGTTCCGCTGCTTGCCGCCGTTCTTCCATGGCTGGAGTGGCTGGTTGGTTTTTGCGTATTGACGGGCTATGGCATCCGGTGGAGTTCTTTGGTGCTGGGTCTTTTTGCTTTTTCCTTGGCCGCAATGATCTTTTTCAGCGGTAAGCTCTGGGGAGATGGCGCCAAAACGTGCGGCTGCTTCGGAGAAAATGGCCCTCACTTAACCTTCCTTCAGGTCTTTCTTCTTGATCTTACCAATGGCTTTTTTGGAGTTCTTCTTTGGCGTTTGCAGCGCCGTTTTTTATCCCTGGACGCCTGGCTTCTTAGGCAGCGCTAGAAACCTTCTTTTCATTTCCTCGAAAAAAACTTTTGCCACATCATTTGTCTTACTAAAGACGCCCCCTTTGAAGTCCTTTAAAACCCTTCTATTTAAAACATAAATTGTTACTGCATAATGATTTAAGAATATCAAAACAAGTAAAATATAACATCTTTTATATAGTTATTAAAAAGTCTTGAAAAGATATTTTTCTTCTGTTAGTGTTTCCTTGCTATTTGAGAAAACTAGACATTTATGTGGTAGCCTTAATACGAAATAGAATTATTTATAGCAATGCCTAACAAAAATCCTGAATCGGGGGAAATCCACATGAAATTTAAGACTCTGAACCGGTGGCTTAGCCTTTTTGTTTCCATGAGTATGACGCTGACCCAAGCCCTTCCTTACGGGTACAGCCAGGAAGCCACGGAACAGCAGAAAAACCCCCAAGGGAGCTACACGTCTGTTCAGAGCCTGGAAGAAGCGAATGCAAAAGCGGCGGAAGAAGAAAAAGCAGAAATGAGCCGCGAGGAGCAGCAGGAAGCGGATATGAATAAAGACCCCTTTCTTGTGAGCATTTCTGAGAATCCGCTCGAAAAAGCAGATTCGGAAGATTCTAACCAGGACGGCAAAATTGATGATTCGGACTTGAAGATCCAAACGCTGGGAACGGAACCCATGCTGCGAAGCCTGAAAGGTGTTCAGGTTCATAGCAAGGCCGAAGTGGAAGAAATGGCGGCCATGATCGTGCGGTCTTATCTTGGAAACAAATCCGCGCAGTTTGAAACCACAGAATGGAATCATCCCTTTATGACGGCTTCGGATCAGGTCATAGATGAGAACAATCCTACTTTGTTCTCGCCGCAGCAGGGCAGCCTGAAGCTCACGCGGAATATCAAGGATGCGTCTGAAATGTACATGCTTACGATCAATGATCAAGGGCTGCAGTTGAGTACTGTTGAAATTCGGCGGGGTGACGATCTTATCCGTTCCGTGAGTTTTGGCTACGATGACAAGGGCAGCAAGACTTCGGAGTCCACATCGGAGTATGAATTTGACAGCGACCACAACCAGATCGTGAGCCGGAGTTCTTGGAAGAATATGAATTCAGATGGCGTGATCACCAATGAATCCACAAGCGAAACCCAATCCAAATACAAAGGCAAAAATCTCGTCTATCAAATTTCCAAAAGTAGTTCCAAATATGATAACAACGGTACTCCCCAGACCAATGATTCCACCACAATTTTAGAGCGGCGTTATGCGGACGGAACCGTTGTTTATGAGAAGACGGAATCCCATTCAAATCAAAACGGCGTGGAAGTCGCCGGAAGCACAAGCCTCAAAAAAGTGGATCTTGATGCGAACGGCAAGGCTGTTTCCTCCGATACAAAATCGGACTCCTGGTCTTCTTATAATGGAAACAAATCCGAATATCACTATTCCACCACCGAAAAATCCGAGTACAACGATCGCGGAGATTTGATCGAAAAAGTCACCCGCTATGACAACAGCGGCAACGGTTACAGCTCTTCTTCGGAATCCCATCAGGTGAATACCTACGTAGAGGGTCTTCTTACCCGCGAAGAAACCCAAAGCACCAGCACCTACAATGGCAATCAAAACAGCAGCTGGTCAACGGTTAAGAATTTCAAACGCGATGCCGCTGGCCGTGTGGTTTTTGAGGAAAGCGTTTCTTCTTACAACGGAACTGTCAATAACCAGCAGAACATCACACGCACCTATCTTGATGAAAAGAGTGACAAGCTCACAAGCGAAGTGACGGAATCCTTCTACCTCAATGGCAGCGCGCTCAAACTTAATTACCGTCAAACCTTGAAGTTGGAATACAACAAAGAAGGGGTGCTTGAGAAAACGCATCATCTTCAGGAAAGCTTTTACGGCGAGGGGAATGCGCTTTCTTATCAGAACACGATTGACACGATCTATAACGAAGACGGTAAACCTGTTTCTGTTATTACCAGGAATTTTGGATTGGACGGCACCAGCCTCATTCTGCAATCCACATCAGATTGGAAATACCGTTATTCAGATAAGAATGCTGATGGTAAGACCCATGTTATTTTTGCCGCCCACACCGAGTTGGATGCCAAAGGCAATGTGACCCTCAAGGAAACCAAGCGTTACGATCCCCTGTTCTCGATGGAAAATCCCAACATCAATGAGCCGCGTGTCATGTATGACATTGCCATGCCGGCCTATTCCTATTATCTGCCCACGTACTGGGGCTGGGGCGGCGGCCTTGAGAAAGGCCTTGTTTCGAGCGACATTCGCTACTTTTCCATCGATGCCGATGGCGAGTTCTATAACAGTTCTATTACGAGCAATCGTTACAAATTAGATGACAAGGGCATGGCTGTTTGGCAAAGGACCATTCAGAAGAATTTAAACTCCGACGGCGATAAAACATCTCAAACGACTCAAGAATACGATTTGTTCGGCCAGCAGTATAACTATGGATGCTGCTACGAAATGATGCTGGCGGATGGCACTGTCCGGCAGGGAATGCAGAATGCTGCGGGAATGCGGACCGACTCCATCATGCGTCCTTACCCCTACAACTACAATTCCGGACGCAGGCTCACATTTTTTGATGATATTCGTTATGTCGAAAGCGGCGAGATTAACTACCGTAAGACACAGCGCAATACATACAAAGATGGGCTGCTGGTGGCCGCAAAGATGACCCTGCGCGATGGTGATAACGTTCTCACTGTGAAAGAGTCCTATGAATTTGATGCGCTTGGAAGGGCCGCAAAAATAACACGCGAGACCTTCGGGCCCAAGGGTGAGTTGAAACTTACCGACGAAAGAACTTATGAGTATGACGGCTTTGGGTATGGATATTACCCTCCCATCTATTATGCTGGCGGCGGCGTTGCTGGTGCTCAAACAAAGATGGCCGGAAATTCCGCAATCTGGATGCCTTACCGCAAAGCTTCCGTTAAGAGCGTGAATGTTCATCTTGTGAATCACGAAACGGGCGAAACTGTAGATGCCTTCCTGGCCTATGAGCAGAGCGGCGTTCAAGACCCGGATCAGCCGATCCTGTTTGATGGGAACGGTCTCCGATACAATCAGATCCGGATTACGGGAACCTACAAAAACAAAGAAGGATCCAGTGAGATTGACGGTGTTTTCAAGAGCGATGGCAGTGAGCATGCTTTGCCGACCGAGAAATTGATAGAGCTTCTGAAGTCCTACGCTAAAAAACCTCCGGAATACAAATCTGATGAAACTTTGCTGTCTGAGCTTCACAACGGCGCAAAAATCCAAATTTATGAAGAGTTTGATCACGGTGCAACGGCCTGCGCACCGATGCTGGGCGCCGTCTGTTCGAACTTCAAGAAGGTTTTTTATTCTTATCTTCTGAATGGGGACCGGGTTTACCAGATCGCATCCATTACGGAGCGCTCCATTTTTGGACGCAACTCGACCCTCCGTTTTGCGAGCCTTGTTTCAGAAGCCGAGCTTAAACGGGCTGTTCGTGCAGCGGGATTCCATGCGCTTGAAGATCTGGCAGGCCCC
Source organism: uncultured bacterium (assembly GCA_964422635.1). Lineage (GTDB taxonomy): Bacteria > Omnitrophota > Omnitrophia > Omnitrophales > Aquincolibacteriaceae > ZLKRG04. Next base: position 4,092 of record CAYRBY010000019.1, on the reverse strand, counting down.
GGACTGATGTATTCCCAGGTGAACATCGGAAGCATAGATGATCTTCCGTCGGTGGGTGAGAACAAAACATTCGTTGTCAATTATGTGGTGAAAAACTGTGACAAGGGACCTGACTGCAGCAGTAAAGAGTACCGCGCGTCTGTTGTCCGCAGGGTCAAGGCAACACCCGAGGGACTCAGCTACTTTCATTACGAAGTTCGGATTCAAAAGGAAACGCGCCTGGTGGTGAATTATGAGGGCGGGCAGGCCTATGTGGACTGGCTGATGGACGAGGTGGATGCGCTTGTCCGCACCGACATCAAAACAGGGGAGCAGGTTAAGTTTGTTCAAGCCAAGGACCTGATGTCGTGCCGCTACCCGAAGGATGGTCCCGCGTTATGTGCGGATATGGCGATTCTCCCCGGATATGAGCAAATCGGCTCCTACCGCAAAGATCTTTCTGATGGCGGATACGAGGAAAGGATCATCATGGGGATCCGGGCTGACAAGAATCCCCCGATTGAAGAAAAAGGATCGCCTGTGGTGACGGGCGTTTTCCATGTTCCGGATGATTCATTGATCAGCACGCTTCAACGTTCGGTTTACCGAATTGTGGGTGAGAACCAGTCCTGGTTGATCGACCGGCTCAAAGGCTTCCGCGAAATACTCGACGGATTGGATGGACAGAAAGTTTCTTTTATCCCAGGCAAGTCATTTTCCCTTGAAGGGGAAGAGATTTTTACTTCCGGGATTATTATCACGGGTGATGGAATTGCCTTCGTGATCGAGGACGGGAAGGTCAAAGTTTATAAAGATGCGCAGTTTGTGACGATTTCTGAAACCCGCTGCCCGGCCAACCCGGCGATGGGAGCCCCATGCTCAGTTCAAGAATCGGCCATGAAAATGCCCGGTTTTGAAAGACTCCACCAGCACGACGAGGTGTTTCTCGATGGCATTTGGGTGGTTACCCGCACCGTGGTGTTGATTGGCCTTCCTTTGGAGGACAACGACCCGACGATCAAGGAAAAAGGATCTCCTGTGGTAACGGGAATTTTCCAGGTTCCGGATGATTCACTGATAAGCACACTGCAGCGCTCGGTGTATACAGTTGCGGGTGAAAGCGCGTCTTGGCTGATTGACCGCCTCGAAGGCTTCCGCGAAATACTCGACAGATTGAACGGGCAAAAAATTTCCTTCATCCCTGGTAAGTCATTTTCCCTTGAAGGAGAGGAAATTTTTAGTTCAGGGATCATCATTACTGAAGATGGGACCGCTTTTGTGTTTGAAGAAGGCAAAATCAAGGCATTTAAGGATGCCCAGTTCGTAACGGTTTCTGAAGCCCGCTGCCCGGCCAATCCGGCCATGGGGGCTCCATGCTCCATTCAGGAAACGGCCATGAAGATGCCTGGCTATGTTGAGATCCATCGCCATGAAGAAGTGTCTGTGAAGGACGGCTGGGTTGTCACGCGGACAATTGTGCTGATTGGGATTCCCGCGGAGTTAAACCCTGGTTTTATTCCGGTGGATAAAATGGACCCTGCAGAGGCGGACAGAATCCGCAAGGCTGTCGGGGATGGTCTCGAACTGCTCGGTGTGGAAATCGATGACCAGCGTCCCGTGGATGGGAATCTGAACCACCGTTATGTGTTCCGTGCGGTTTCCAGCAGCATTGTCCATATGACAAGAACGACTGGAAAAAACCTTATCATGCAGGATGCCAATGGTTTGATTCATGAAGTGGCTGGGATTGAAAACTTTGGCTTGGATATTGAGGTGAACGATCAAATCCGCTATATCCGCGAACCGGATCCTCGCGAAATCAGCGCGGAGAGAGGCGTTTCGAAGTTCGAAGTTGCACCTGGTGAAAAAATCATCATTTCCGTGGTCAAAGAGTTCGGCGGGCGCCGGCTGCTGAACTTGATCAAAGAAGGCTTGTGGAATTTTATTCCGGTCACAACCGAAAACGGATTTACGATTAAACTTGCAGCCCATGAAGGCGTTTCGATGGAGGACGTCCATAACCTTAAGCTTGAGATGACAGGCGAAGCTATGGCGAAGTGTCCTCAAGGATCACGATGCGAGAGCTTCAAGGAATACAGCCTTCACTTTGAGAAAGACGGCGAACAATTTCAGGCTCATGGGAAAAGGATTTCCGCGACGCTTAACGGACAGGCTTTTATTTCCTATGAAGTTTCCGATATCGAACCCGTCGTCAAAGAAGATCCGCTTATGATTTCTGCCCGCTCTCTGATCGGGATGAGTTTTTCGGAAGCGTTTGGCATGGATGACAAAACCTTCAGCAAAGCTATCAAGGAAGGTTTGATTGTTATAGGAATTGAGAAGCAGGATAACGGGCAAAAGCCTGCGAAGTTTCAAGTCAAGGTCAAGCTGGACGCTTCTCTTGCCCGGCATCTGGCCAACGGCGAAGTCATGCTGACTAATGTTCTGGGTGCCGGCATTCTTCCCGAAAGTATTTCATTTGTTGTGCAGGAAGGCCTGCAGATGGGCGCCCCCTGCACCATCAGCGCGACCGGAGTCCAGAGCTGTCCGCCGCCGTCCCTGGAGTTAGTCAGCGGAGAGTTCCGTCACCAAGGATTGGTTTACAGGCTGGATTATATGGGCCCCACTTTACAGGATGATATGAGTTTGAAGCCTATGCACGGTGACAGCCTTTTGAAAAGACTCACGGTCACCAAGGAAGGTCCTACCTCTACAACGGCTGTTGCTTTGATCCGGCAAGTTTCCTTTGAACGGCTCGATGATGGCAGCATTAAAGCAGTCATCAGTAATTCTGATACCTCTGTTTTGATTCAGCGCCAAATGGATGGAAGGCTGTATGTGATGGAGGTTACAGACAGCGACAATGTTGTCAGCAAGTTTTCTTACGTGACGGCGATAGCAGATTGCGCAGCTCCTCCTCCCGGAGTGATTTCAAACTGCGGCGGCGCTTTTGTGAGTCTGAATGAAGTTGTTCGTTCTTTAGGCGATTCCAAGCTTTCTGTGATTCAGGAGTTTGGATGGGATGAGGTTGCCTCGAATGCCGTGGTGATCCGGATTGATAATGAGATGAAAAAGATCACTTTCAATTCGGTGGAACAGCTTCTGGCGCTCGCGAAAGAGTTTGAAAACAGCAATCGTGAAAAGAAAATCGCGGCTGCGATTGAGGCGTCAGGTGTGAGGATCAATGCATTGATTGCCGAGATGAAGGTCCCTGAAGACCTTACGGAAGATGAATTTAATGCGATGCAGGAGCGGTTGAAAAAATACGAAGCCGCTTTGAGAGGAGAGCTTCAGGATCTTAAGAAGATTCTGGACGCTATTAATAACACCGGTGCCAATGCTAACGGCGGCTTGATTGTCTTTGGCGGCGGTCCTGAAGGCGCGATCAAGCTTGAACAGCTTGCGGCCCGATCCCTCGGTGATTTTTATGCGGCTATCATGCAGGCGAATTTGATTATGATCCAGGCGGATGGAACAAAAGTCCGTTTGCCGGTCAAAGCCATGACAGAGACTTTGCTTTCCCTTCTTCCTGGAGGGCGCTGGGGCTCAACACCGGAAGACTATCAAAAACTTCTTGGTTTTAAACCCGAGTTTCATCCTGGAGATGGAATTTACGTCATGAACGTTTTCCAGTTCATTACCTTCCAGCTTGCGAACGGCCCCTCCTATAGAGACCTTCGCACGATGGTGATCCGTTTTGTCAGAGAATCAGGAGCAAAAAACCTGATCCGCGACGGCAAGGTTGATCTACAGGCTTTTCGGCGGGCGCTCCTTGGTATCGACGCTAAAATCAGCGATGCCATTAAAGGCGCTCGCGAAAGAATCTTGAAGGAGTTGAAGCTTGAAATTCCGGAAGCGCTTACAGAGGAACAAGTGAAAGCACTTCTTGAACAGCTTGACGGACTTTATCAAAAGCTCGGCGGCATGCTGCGCGAGCTTAAATCCGCAATTGATAAACTTGAAGGCGGAGCTTCAGATCCTGCTCAGCCGGTTCTTTTCATGCAAACCGGCGGCCCAGCAGAGGCCGTCAATCTTGAATTTGAAATCGAACGCGGGTTGGGAGATTTTTATTCCAAAATCATGGCCCGTGACATTCTGATTCCTTCTCCCGAT
>CAYRBY010000018.1:0-27666 GCA_964422635.1 uncultured bacterium | reverse complement strand
GTCATAGTGTTAAGCGCCTGCCAATTCACACCTGCCGAAGTCAGGTCATTAAGCGCCAGCCAGTTCACGCCTGCGACACTCAAAGCTTTAATTCCGAGCCAGTTTACCTGCCCCGCTGCCAAAGCCTGAATCCCGCTCCAGTTAACGCCCGCTGTCGACATACGTGCGAAATCGGTAAAATTGATATTTGCTTTGCTGAAAGTTGCCATCTGCGACCAGTTAATAGCCGACTCGGAAAAAACCTTGATGTCATCCCAGTTTGCTTTGGCAACCTGGGTATTAATTTCGCGGATTTTCCCAAAAACAGTATTTAGGCCGGAAACGTCATCATAGTTACCAACGCGCGTCACGAGAGTACCCACCTTGTCATAAACAGTCTGTGACTGGTTGGCACCTACAGCTGTTTTAATCGCATTGATATCACTCCAGTTAATTCCATCTGTCACCGTTTTAATCGATTGAACGTTGCCAAGAATTCCGTTCAACGTGGTGCGGTCTGACGACGTAAAACCCGCCGTACCTGTATCAAAAAGGAAAGCCCCAGAGTAGCTGGGGTTCGGGCTCGCTGCGGGATAACGAATACTTACTGTGGCGCGGAAAATTTCAGAATTGGAGTTCGGTGTCCATGAATGGATAAAAACCGTGTTGTCATCACTAGAATAGGACGGTGCCGTTGCCGCGGATCCATCGGCGCGCAAAATTGTAATGGTAATGTCACTCGATCCCCAGCTGGCGTCCGTCAAAATAGTTCCGCCACTTTCAAGCCAGCTTTGAATACGATAGGTACCGCCCGCATCTACAGTCAAAATCGACTGAACCTTCATATCACTGGCAGTAATTGAAAAACTGTTGGATGTTGCGGCTGTAACAGCGCTGCAGTTTGTACCGCTACCTGAGGCTTGCAGCGTATAAAGGGTACCGGGTTTGTTCACAGTTAGTGAATTCGCACTGAAGCTGGCTGAGCCGCTCGTTACGGCTTTGGTCGTCGTACCGCCGAGCGTGGCGCTGGTAGGATTGCTCAGCAGCGCCATGGTAATCGTACAGTTCGTGCTGATGGATGTCAGCGGTTCATTATTGATATCGTAAACAGCGACAACAGGAGCCTGTGAAAAAACCTGGTTAACGGCTGCTCCGCTCGGTTGCGTTGTAAAATAAAGTTTGTTGGCTGTTTGATCAGGCGCAACCGCAGAGGTACCATCAGAACCGTCGTAGGAACCACCAGTGTAACTCGAAGCAAACAAGGACGTGGGAAAAGACGTCCACACCAGGTGGATCAAGACAAGCAGACCCGCCAGGCCTCTCACGCCTTTCCCGTACTTCGAATTATGCTTACTCTTCTTCACAGTTTTCCCTTATAAAAATCAAGGTGCTGTTCTTGCGCATCGCCCGCCACGCTTGCTGTTGCGTGAACTGACTTCATCAGCAGCAAGATAGCGGTCGGATATTTCACCTCGAGCATTCGTGCTATCACTCCATCCTCCGCCGCGAATGCCTTGCCCCGTTGATCCTGTAACACCACTACCAAAAACAAAACCCGGCCAATCTTCGTTGGTGGCATAACCGTTCGTATTTAAAACGCCGTCGCCGTGGCTCCCCGCAAATCCTCGTCCGGTCGCATTTCCAAGAGTGACTGTCATTTCTGAAACATTTCCCGTCAGATCGAGGTTTCCATAAAAACCAGCACCCGTTGCAGCTCGCGTATTTGTCGATGCGGCAAAAATACCAGCTCTCAAAGGCCCACTGCTTCCATCACCACCTGTAAAGGTGTTGTTGCCAAAATTGGCATTTGCACTGCCAGTCGAGCAGGTCTCCGTTCCATCTTCAGTTCCGGAAATCGTCGTGCAGTTCGTTTTGCTTGTCGTTCCCCATGCGTACTCCGCTGAAACCGCCGATAAGGGCCCTCTGGCAGCTTTTTCAAATTCAAGCTCCGATATTGGCCTGAGCGCTGCCCAATCCGCGAAGGCCGTCAAATCCGGCCAAGTCAAAAAATTACAGGCTCGGTCAGATTTACCTACCGTTCGAGAGCCGGACGAACCAGTTATGGTGTGCCTGCTCACACCATTTTGGTTTGGGAAATGATTGCCGTCCTGGGTTGTCGTAATTGTATTCAGAAAATCCGTATACATACCCTGACTAATCTCATCTTTCATCAAATAGAAAGCTTGAAATCCCTTTGGAAAAGCTTCGCTCACTTCAAAATCGGCTCCGCTTGAGGCATCATTCGCACCATTATCCGTGTTGTAATACCAAGCCGAAGTACTGTTGCTGCGAAAAGAAATTCCCGCCTCGCTATTAACAGAAGGCGCAATATTCTGTGTTCCATCCCCGAATTCAAATTGCCCATTAGTTCCCGTCTGGCCATCGCCGGCGATAAAACCACCTTCAGGGATGTAAACCATCTCTATCGCAAAAACCTTAATGTACGTACTTGAACCACGGGCTACAGTATCTGTTATACCGTCAGCACCATAATCCCAGACCAATTGCACGCTATCAAAATTGACTGTTCCCGCAGCCGATGCTTGATGTCCGGGTTTGAGAAAAGCCCCTTTCCTATCGTCTGGAACAACGATTGAAAGCGTATTAAAATCAGAGGCAGCTACAGTAGGTGATGTATCCGCAACAGTGTCTTTAGTTCCCCTGTAAACACCGCTTGGATTTGTCCCGGCCGTTTTCATGGTCGCATGCGACCAAGGCCCTGTACTTCCTGCTGTACTGTATTTAACAAATACCCAAAGAGCATCATGGTTGACGGGGTCCGACCATGCGTTTTGCCAAGACACATCAAACTGAACTTGAATCGTATTTGCAGTTGTGTCTCGTTGAACGAGGGCCACATTGCGGATCTTCGCATTGTTCGCATAAGCAGGCACCGAGGCTAAAATCGAGGAAATGAGGAGAAATGAAAAACTGAGAAGGGAAAGACTGAGGAGCGAACGTTTTTGAAGAAAACGCATTTGAAACCTTGCCGGTTTTGGGAAAAACAAGTTCATAACAACTTCCTTAATATAATGCCAATACAAAAACCTCACAGACATAGAATCTGCGTGGTTATGCCTCTCATGGTTTTGTTTGAAAAAACCAAAAAAGGGCAATAAATAGATAAAGTTTTTCTGCCTGTTCATGCTTGGCAGCCAAACCGTCATATCTCCTCCAGCCATTAGGCGTCGAAAAATAGACTTACGGCTTTGCGTCCCCACCTCTCGATGGGTTTGCCTCTACAAGCTACAGCACAGGACATCACATCATCTGAATTGTATTAATAGAAAAATTATAACATAAGGGCGGCGGTTGTCTAATTTTATAGATCAAACTAAAAAAAAATAAAATGCTTTTTATAAGCAATTATTGTTATGAATTGCTATATAATTAACCGTATAAAACACCCTTGGGAATGACTAATAAAAAAACAATATAAAACGTAATATATGAGTTCTGTGAAGAAATATTAAAAAATACGGCTACCTAGGCGACTTAACATATTCTTCGTAAAAATCTTTTTGGAGCGGATCCTCAGGAACCATGTTCTTTTTAAGCTGTAACTCCAAAACCCGCTCGCGGATCTTGTTCGCTTCTTCGTCCATGGGTTTTTGCTGCAGATACTGACGATAGTGGTAAACAGCCTGCTTATCGTCGTGAATATAATAATCGTAAATGATACCAAGATTGTGATGAACCCATGGATCCATTGGGTTAGCTTCTAAAGCTTTACGATAACTAGAAACTGCATTCTCGAAATCCTTCATGTCAAAAAGCATGTTACCCAATTTGTAATAAGCATCACCAAAGTTCTTGTTCAGAACTTCCATTTTCCGTTTGGTTGTTTTTAGTTCTTCGAACGAGCGGTCAGCCATCTCTTGAGCATTTTCGATAAGGTTTAAATAATCCACCCTCTCCTCTTCTAAAATAGCCGTATCCAAAAGCTTTTTTAGGCGCTCTGTTTCCTTTTGAAGCTCGGGGATTTGCTGCTCCTGGTAAACCTTAACGTCATTCAGTTTCTTATTCTCCGCTTCAAGAGAAGCTATGCGCCCCTCCATTTCTTTTACATTCTTTTCAAGAGCAGCGGCACGGTCTTTTTCCTTGCTTCCAGCGTCTTCCTCGGTGCGTTTCAGCCGTCTTACCTGTGATCGAAGCAAGTCGTTTTCCTTTGCCATCTTCTGCAAGGAGTCTTCGTTACTTGATAGCTGTTCACGGATCTTCCGATTTTCCTCCAAAACTTCATTCATGGTTTTCAGAAGAACCTCAACATCCTGCTCTTTATTTACGGCCTGCGGCGCCGGAGACGCCTGCTGTTGCGCCCAAGCTGTCGGAGAGAATCTGGCGGTCGCAAAAACAACAACAACGGCTAAGAGTTTTTTTTTCATCGGATTGTGCCTTTTGCTATGCAGCGCTTCGGCTGGGGATTTTCAATTTCTGCATTTCCAAAGACCGACCATCAAAATCATCAACATGTTCACTCAACGCCGTATCCACCTTACTTTTATCCAGCACCTTCTTGTCTCTGAGGATATCGATTGGATCACCCGTATAATTTACCGACCCATCAGTAATTTTCGGTGTAAGGAAAATCACAATTTCTGTTTTCTGCAGGGATTCATTACGATTTTGAAATAAATGCCCCAAAACAGGAACGTCCATCAAATGAGGAACACCTTTATTGTCAGTGGTATAGTCATCGCGCCTGAGCCCCCCCAAAATAATAGACACTCCGTCTTTGACTATAACTGTCGTCTCCAAAAAGGTTGTGTTGACCTGGGGGATGACAGCTCCAGCAGGCGTGGTCAAGCTTGTCGTTCGGCTTGAAATTTCGGGGCGGATAGACATCGTGATATAACCGTCATCATTGATCACGGGCCGGACAACAAGAAGCAGTCCAACGTCGATAAACTTGATTTCTTCACTGATTGAAACGTTGTTTCCGGTTCCGGTCGTGGTTGTAACGACGTAAGGAATTTTATCACCAATATTGATTCGAGCCTCTTCGCGGTTGACAATCATCAGTCTGGGATTGGCCAAGACTTTCGTGTGTACAACTTCTTTCATGGCTTTGATTTCAAGCGAAAACTCATCATCCGTAAGGTTGCCGACGGCAATTTGTCCGACTGAGTTCAAATTTGTCGATGAGGATACTTTTGAATCGATAGGAAAGGCATTACGGAAACTTAAGGATCGCAAAACCTCATTACTACTTCCAGTAAAGGTCTTCCCCCAATCAATGCCGGCATCAAAGGTTGGGTTTAGCGTGAGCTGCAAAATTCTCGCCTCAACAGAGACCGCCTTAATTTTTCTATCTAGCGAATGGATTAGGTCAACAACTTCCGCCATACGTTCAGGATAAGCCGTTATAACAAGCTGATTGGACCGCACATCTGCCATAATATTGCCTACATTTTTTGATTCAAGACGAGACCTCAACTGAGCCTCCAGATCTTTTGCGCTCGCATACTGAAGGTTTACAACCTTGGTCTCCATCTTCTCTTCCATTTTGTCTAGAAGCGCATTCATCTCAGCCAGCTTATCGACGGTGTCGATCATAATTACCTTCCCCGTCTCCTCATCAATGATCACCTTGCCTATCGCACTTTGAATGGACTGAAGCGCTGTTAAGGCATGACTAGGTTTGGCATACTCGAGCGTGCGCGTCTGAATTTTCTTTTTGTCGTTATAATTGCGTCCGTAGAGTTGAAAATACTCTTCTTCTGTCATAACATAAATAATCTCGCCTTTGATGTCGTAAGCGAGATTATTCGAAACCATAATAATCTCAAGCGCATCACCAATCGAAACATCCCTCAAGAGAAGCGTGGACCGACCTTGAACGTTTTTACTGGTGACGATATTGATATTCCCCTCAAGAGCAAGAAATTTGAGCACATCTACAACATTGATATCCCGAAGATCAAGGAAGATCGTTTTTTTGAGCCCTTTGTTTAACCCCTGTTCAATCATCAGGTCTGCCATGTCTGCTGAAACAAAACAGGGACTCTGAGAAGCTAGCAGCAATAATGTCACGGTAAACGCATGCGCTTTATGCCGAAAATGTATCATCATCTTAACTCAATGGTTTCTTCATTAAATCGCAGGACAACACTATCAGGATTGATTTTATCAATTTTTAAACCCGAAATAGTATCTCCGACCTTTAAAAAAGTGGTCGTATTCTTCTGCAAGTCCTCAATCATGCAAAAAGTTCTTTCAGGACTATTGGGATAAATAGAGATCCCAGCCAACTTCCACTGCTTGATCATATCGACAAGCTTTAGTGACATCTCATCTTTTTTATCTTCTTTTTTCTCTTCGCGCTTTGATAAAGGGACGAAAACATTCAATTTCTCCGCATCCTTAAGTAAATTGGTGTCAAAAATTTTCTTGTCGGAAAGATTGATGTCTGCAACTTCGCGTTTTGGTATCTGGAGGTTAGACACATAGTTACTGTTCACAACTTTGATTTCGTAAACCATATTAAGGACCAGAAAAATAGCCAGCCCCACCGTAAAGACCTTCGCAATTCGATTTAACCCTTTCAGGTTAAGAAAGTCTTTACGGTTTTTAAAGGCGTCTGTCCATGCCTCTTTCTGGACGTCCAAAAACTGCTTTATGCCCTCAGGAGACAGAAGTTCTTGAAACTTGGCAAAGACATTCTCTTTAGGCGCAGAACGTGTCTTTACAGCCGGCTCATCCCTGCCTCCGCCTTCGATTAGCTGCAAAAGCCGTTTTTCTGGTGTCAATGATGGATCGGGCTCAGCCATCCTGATTTCGCATCCTCTTCAATAAGTTCACGAACCGTTGACTCACATACAGCCCATCGGTTTTTCATAATCGCCACTTTCAAAGCTCGATGGCAAAGCTGCGTGATTTTCCTGGGATAGCCGCTGGATGCTTCTTGAATCAACTCGACAGCTTCATTCAAAAAAAGATTTCGCGCTCCGCCATATCCGGCGCGCCTCATTCTAAAATCAATCAAATCGCGTGTTTCCTGCATCCCTAAGGGATTTAAAGTGTACTTAAAACTGATCCTGTCAAAAAAATTGCTCATCGTGGCAATCTTATCCTGAAGTTCGAGCTGCCCCAGCAAAACCAACTGCAACAGCTTGCTGTCATTGGTCTCATAATTAAGAATAACACGCAGCATCTCAATCGACGAACGGCTGAGTTTTTGAGCTTCATCGATAATGACAACCACTGTTTTTTTGCGGATGACGCACTGCTCATAAAGGTATTTTTGAAGGAGCTGTTTCAATTCGAGAGCACTTAAATCGCGCGCTAGACGTCCCACCGGAAGAAGACGCTCAGCCTCTTCTCCGAAATTCAACATAAGAGCTTGAAGAAAATGCCTCTCACTTTTGAAGTATGGGTCTAAAAGGATATTAAGGACAAAGTCTCCCTTCTCAGTCAGGCATTGAATAAGCTTTCTGGAAAGGGTTGTTTTGCCTGTTCCTACATCACCCAAAACGACCGAGAGTCCTCTCCGTAAATACAGCTCTATAAGGACATTTGTCAGGGCGAGATCATGCTCTTTACTTAAATAAAAAAATTCGGGGTCGGGACTGGTAGAAAAAGGCTCTTTTTCCAATCCTAACTGCCTGAAATACCCCATGGCTCAGCTCCTAAAAATCCTGCCAACCCCAAAAAAGGCTTAAAAAGTAAAATTTACTTTTTTGCAGAGTGTTGTAATTTTTCGGCTAAGTAACAGCTTTTCTTAAATCCTTCTCTGAAAATCACTAAAGGGTTCCGGAAAGGGCCCTTAAAAGCCTATCTGTGTATCGTCTTTTGATGCTTGAAGGATAAGCGGAAAAAACAGTGGCAGGATAAAGAACCCCCAAATCGAAAAATGCTCGATTTGGGGGTTCAAGGATTACTACGCAGAATGGCGGGCTCGACGGGACTTGAACCCGCAACACCCGGATCGACAGTCCGGTACTCTAACCAATTGAGCTACGAGCCCTTAGAAAAAGGAGAGCGTATTTTAGCTTGAAAAAAGAAAAGAACAAGAAAAATTTGATAAAGCTATGGGCGATTCAGGATTCGAACCTGAGACCCCCTGCGTGTAAAGCAGATGCTCTAACCAACTGAGCTAATCGCCCAAAAATCAAATACCATGAAGCAGAACTTAAAACTCGTTAATTTCCCGAATGAGCATCTTCAGACGGGCAAAGTGACGTCGATTGAAGTAAAACGAAAGCCTCACAAGCGAATGCGTATCATAAGGTTCGTTCGTTTCTTCTTCAAAAGGGTTATCATGCTGCTGTATCTGCCCATGCTTAAGGATGCTTTTATACCGGACATTAAGTTGCTGCAGCTTTCTTCCCGGGATTGTACGCCGGATTCTCATGACCAGAAGATCACGAATATATCGTATCGAGTGATAGTTCCGGTAGAATTCCGTTATGATTCTGGCCGCTTCCTGAGCTGAATGCGTAAAATCAACAAGCTGAATATCGTCCGGGTCTATCATCCCTTTTTTAGCCAAGTGATCCTTCATCCATTTTTTCCAAGAACTCCAATATTGGCTTCCCGGAGGATCTAGACAGATAATCGGGCGGGGTGTGGTTTTCCCAGTCTGAACCAGCGTCATAGTCTCAAAACCTTCATCATGGGTACCAAATCCCCCGGGACAAAGCACCGTCGCATCAGATTCACGAATGAAGATAAGTTTACGGGTGAAAAAATATTTGAAGTTAATGAGTTTTTCATCATGCCGGATGATGGGATTGGCCGACTGCTCAAAGGGAAGACGGATGTTAACGCCAAAACTATTTTCCCTGCCAGCCCCTTCGTTTCCAGCATGCATAATGCCGGATGATGCCCCGGTAATAACCATCCAGTTATGTTTAGCGATATGCTTCGCAAACTCACGCGCCTGCTTATAATCAGGATTGGAACGCGGGGTCCGTGCCGAACCGAAAACGGCAACTTTTCTTACTGTCCGGTAGGGTTGAAAAACTTTAAATGCGTACCGAAGCTCTTTCAAAGTCGTATTAAGAAGCTTCACATCCCCACGGTCAGGGTTTTCATCAGCGACTTTAAAACAAGTCAAAAGCATCTCTTCAAGAAGATCAGAGTTGTGGAACTTGCCGCTATCCAGTAAGGAATGAATTTTACGATCCAGACTGCGATTTCCAGTGCTGTAGCTTTTCTTGCTTGGCATTCTTGAGGGTTTCTTCATTCTCACTCAATCTTCAAGGTAAGGATCAAATCACCTTCGTGACGACAGCTGGAACAAACTCGTCCCTGCCTGGCCAAACGAAGTTTTTGACCGTCTTTCACATGAGCCGGTATTTTAACAGAAATTGTTTTCCCTTCAGGCGTTCGGAAGGATACGGAACCGCCTTTTTCTGCCTTTTCCGAGGAAATCCTTAAATTCACCTTAACATCAGCTTCCGGAGCTTCTTCGGGCTCATTTGCATAATGCTGTTCAAATGACGTTGCCCCTCGGGTGCGCTGACCGGCCCGAAACGACGCTCCGCCCGATGCGGACCCTCCAAAAAGATCTTCAAAGACATCTCCAAAAGCAGAGTATCGGCCGCTGGGTCGGCTTCCCTGAGATCTGAACTGCTTAAGAAGATCCTCAAAATCAAAACCGTAGGCTTGCCCAGAAGAAGCACCGGGACGGCCGCTTGAAGCACCAAAGCGCCGCATTTGGTCATACTCGGCACGTCTCTTCGGGTCACTTAAAACATAATAGGCTTCAGATATGCCTTTGAATTTCTCCTCAGCCTGTTTCCGATCCTTTGGATTTTTATCAGGATGATACTTTACAGCAAGCTTCCGGTACTCACGCTTAATCGTTTCCGCATCAGCGCTTTCTGGAACACCCAAAATCTGATAATAATCTTTTGGTTTCATGGAATAAGGATAACTCGCAGGAAAAAGGCTGCAGTGCTATGAATGACCGAGGTTAATTTTAAAAATAGAGAAATGGTGGAGGTGGAGGGAATTGCACCCTCGTCCAGGACATGAGCTCAAAAGGAATCTCCATGCTCAGTTCATGTTTTATTTAGCCTTACGGACTTCCATGAACAAAATGCCGCAAGACTGTCTGCCTAAGTCTTAATTACCGGATGGGCAACGCATCCGATAATGCAGCCCATTAGATGTCGTTACGTACGCTTAATGGACGTAGGCGCGGTAACGTCGCTGTCAATTAAGCAGCGATAGGAAGAGCGAAAGACATCGGAACCGTCACCGGTCCAGAAACTCTTTCGTTCCAGCTGATGTTGTCAGCATTTATAGTTTGCCAGGTTTTTTAAGAGGCCGCCTGACAACCTCTGCATGCTCCCTTAAGAACACGATCCCCTGTCGACACTATTCACCCCCAGAAAGTCAAAGAACAATAACTCGTGAGTAGTTTATCACGCCTTAAGGCATTGGACAACACGCGATTCGGTCCAGTCAATCACGTTCCTAGCGCTCCCGACTCCTCATTGATGACCTTTACAGCACTAAGGTTATCATTCGTGGAAAAAATTCCTACAATCTTAAAACCGTCACCACTTGTTCCATAAACGTAATCAATAAAAATTCCATGATTACCAAGGATCTTAGCCACAGGCGCTAGTGTCCCCACTTTATTTTCGAATTCAACCACAAGCACTTCACGCTCTTCTATCCCTGGGACAAAATGCTTTAAAGCTTCTTTGGCAGCCGGCGGGTTGTCGACGATGGTTTGAAGGACTCCTTTGTCTCCCACGGAATAGGCACACAAATGAATGATTGAAACGCCTTTCACTGCAAGCGCACTTGTAACACGTCCTAAAAGAGCCGTTTCGTTTTTAACTTCAAAGTGGAGTTCTTTAACCAATCTCGCTCTGGCCATAAAAACCTCAGTTCTTTTTTCGGCTGTGATGTTTTATCGCAGCCCTGGACTCTTTGTCATGCATCCTCTGTTTGATCGATTCTCTTTTATCGGCCATTTTCTTGCCGCGAGCCAGTGCAATTTCGACCTTCACCCGGCCTTTTTTAAAATACATGGAGACAGGCACAATCGAATGGCCTTTTTGCTGACTCTGGGCTGCAAGTTCATCCAGTTCCTTGCGATGAAGTAAAAGCTTACGGGCTCTCGTCGCTTCAATCTCCACATGCCCCTGGATCTTGGAATAGGGACTAATGTGGCAATTGTGAAGGAAAGCTTCCCCCCTCACCACGCGAACAAAACTATCACGCAAATTCACCTTTCCTTCGCGGATAGCTTTAACCTCACTCCCAAGAAGTGAAATTCCTGCTTCAAACTTTTGAAGCAGAAAAAAATCAAATTTGGCTTTCCTGTTTATAATCGCGGAATCCATTATGCCTAGCCGAGGGAGGTTAACACCGATTAGTGTCCGAAGATAGGCTGCAAACAGCCGGAAACGTATGGAAAAATGGTGCCGAGGAGGGGACTTGAACCCCTACGAGGTTGCCCCCGCTAGACTCTGAATCTAGTGCGTCTGCCAATTTCGCCACCTCGGCATAGGAAAGGAAATATACGGGTTCAGCCAGAGTACGTCAAGAGAGAATGCCTGGATAGGAGGATCCGCCGTTAAAGAGTTACAGGTTTTACTTTCACGCCCGCAATCTCTTTAGGCTTGGAAGGTTGCGAGGAAGAAGGCCCCGCCGCAGTAACCGTATTTTCGGCCGGGACTGTAGTCACCACAGGAACAACGGCTGGCACAACCGGCGGTTCAACTTTAACAACCGGCTTCACGACTACTGCCGTTTTGACAACCGAAGGATCCGCTTTAACAAGGTTAAAGTTCCGGAACTGTACTGATCCTTTTTTGTACTCACCAACGCGCTCGTGCAGAAACACAAGCGCAAGCTCCGTAGCCAGCGTTGAATCTTTGACATTCAACGGGAATATGACCTTTTCCCAATCCTTGCGGGGAAGCTTTGCAGCAAAAGCTCTTACTACACCATTCTTCGATTTGACCTCGATACGAATGGCCTGAGGGAATCCCTCATCCTGAACTTGACGCATCTCAAACTCTAGGGCCGAAAATTTTGCCAAGTCAAGCTCCCGGGACTTGAGATACATCCCAACAAAGGAGCCTTTAGGAAAAACGTCGTATTCGATTTCGAGGTAAACGCTGCCGCTATTTTCATCCTTAAAGAAATCACGATTAGCATATCCAAATTCCGGAGTATAAAAAGTGCCGTGATCAAAAACGAAATCAAAAAGATTCCCTGCCTTTTTTGATAAATCCAGCTGCTCGGCTTCAACAGCGGCACTTTTCTGGGTGAGCTGATAAACCTCACTGAGCGCTTGCCATTCATCCTTTGATACATGCCTCGGGGTTTGTAACGGCTTGCCCTGGCCCGCCTCGGCAACTTCAAGCCCATGAATGTCGTAAGTTTGACCTCCAAAAAATTCATTGGTTTTAATTCTGGCTTTGCCTTTCATAAGACCAAGCCAGGAATTTTTTGCCTCGGCACTCGTTTGAACTCGAAAGTAACCACCCTGGCTTTGTGCAACTAAATAAGGCGTTTCAATGTCAAAGCGTTCATTCGTGAAGCCTTTTTGAGTTGCGGCCAAAACTTCCCCTTGATGAAGGTAAGCCCGCAAATAGGGGTTCTTTTCATAGGCTTTATTCCCCAGAAAACCAAATTCGGAATTCTGCTTTACCCGAACGCGGACTTTTTCGGACATCTGCAAATTAGCCTCGGCTCCGCCAGCCGTACGAATTCTGTCCCCTGTCTTAACGAGACTCCCACGCTCCGCTTTCACCCACTGCCCCGTCGCCTTATCAAAAATCTGAACATCTCCACTGAAATCAGAAACCTCAAAAGCCTCTGTGTACATTTTAGCGGGCATCGCATAAAAATAGACGACAGCGCCTACAAGCACCGCAAAAACAAGCAGTACGGCCACTTTCACAGCATGTTTATTTTTAGGGGCAGACTTTTCTTTGTTGGGTTTTTCAATCCGAAGGCGTGACATAACTTAGACCTGTTTTTTTGGATTTCGCATAACTTTCGGAAACACTGAAAGCGGGGGGTTCGGACTCTTAAGTCCCGCGGCCTTGCGATAAGGCCGCAAAAAAACATGGGCGATTCAGGACTCGAACCTGAGACCCCACGCATGTGAAGCGTGTGCTCTAACCAACTGAGCTAATCGCCCTTGTTTGAATGACCCGATTAAGCACGGCCGTTGTATTCGCCGGTCTCGGTATTAATTTTGATCATCGTTCCTTCATCAATAAAGATGGGAACATTAATTTTGAGTCCCGTCTCGCAGACAACCGGTTTAAGGTTGTTAGAAACGGAATCTCCCTTGACCCAGGGCGGTGATTCGATGACTTTAAGTGTCACAACTTTCGGGAAATCCACAGTAACAGGATTGCCGTCATAAAATGCGATTTTTATCGTCATGTTCTCTTTAAGATAATCTTTGAAATCTCCTAGGACATCGGCAGCCAAAGGAAAGTTGTGATAGCTTTCCATATCCATGAAATGGTAGCCCTGGTCATCTTTATACATAAACTGACAATCTTTAGGCTCAAGAATTGCCCTCTCAAAATTGTCATCGGATGCAAATTTATTTGAGATCACTCGGCCGGTTTTTACGTTCTTAAGTGATGCCTGGACAAAGCTTCTAAGATTACCTGGGGTTCCCAGACGGTAATCCGTCACAATATAAATTTCATTTTGATAAAATACAGCTGTTCCTTTGCGAAGGTCTTTGGCTAACATGATATCCTCTGGTCAACAGTGACGCCTTTGGCAGGCGTAATAAGGGGCGAATTATAGCAAGAGGGCTGGATAGAGGCAACGGGAATTTGAGTATCAGCGCTTAAGAGCGATCACCGACAAAATACGCTCCGGCGTCTCTTTTTCCCTTCGATAAGAAAAGAACGCCTCATTCCGGCAAGAAGTACAGTAACCGCAGTCGTGGATATGCTCTGGATCAATGCCTTCGGATACGAGCTCCGCCTTAAGAGCAGCGGAAAGATCAACATGGCCCTTCGGATTGTCTCCTTTAATAGCTGGTTCAGCCTCATAAAATTGCGGGAAGAAATCCTTAAACTCAGTGCCCACCTCATAGCAGCACTTTCTTATAGAGGGCCCGAGTGCTACCTGAATATTTTGGGGGTTGGATAAAAAATGCTGGCGAAAGGCTTGCGCCGCTTTTTGGTTGATCCCGTAATAAATGCCCTTCCAGCCCGCATGCACAAGCCCAACAGCGCGGTGTTCAGGATCCCAGAAAAACACAGGCACACAGTCAGCAGTCTGAATGCCAAGAACAAGACCAGGTGTTTTGGTCAAAAGTCCATCCGCTGGACAATCTGCAGCAGGTATCTGCTTTTCAGAGGCCATAACAAGATTAGTGCTATGGATCTGCTTAAGCAAAACGAGTTTTTCAGGGGCTAGGCCTAACTCATAAAGAAAATCGGGCCAACGGTCACGCGGGAATTCACGTCCGGAAAAGCCCGCTACCACTTCCTCGCCAAAACAATCAAAGGTATAAACACCTTCTGTCTTAAGCTTTGACATGACATTTCTCCTTTGGGGGTTAAGGACAATTAAAACTGTTGAGGAACGGCAGCTGAAACTGGCTCAAAAAACTTTTCCTCTGAAAGCAGTTCTTCCCCTTTTTTCATTTCAGGATCGGAATGAAACCGTTTGCGTATTGCTCCGTCATTGAGATAGTTATTAATGGCCACTAAGATCATGCCCTGATCTAGCGAAAGGTATTTTCTCGCCACCAGCCCTGTTGCAGGAGTCACTGCATCATAGAACCCATACTCGCCATAGACATCATATAATTCCACCAGTTTCTTGAGGTTCTTCACGACCTCTTCTGGAGCAAATTCAAGAGCCAGCACACTGGCATGAGGAGTCACAACCCCGGGTTTGTATCCTTTGGAACCAAAAGGCTTCGCGCCATACTCCGAATAGCCCCCTTCCGGAACTGACGACGGGCTCATTCCCCAGACAGGCTGCTTGACCTCGTCCAAAGCATAGTGAATCTGACCAAGAACATGCCGCTGATCATTCAATCCGAGGCCTTCGGGCGCAAGTTCCTTCTCTTTTAAAATCAAAGTCGGCATCAAGGCTTCAAAGGCTGATCCTCCCCAGCTGGGAACATACTGCAAACCTTTCCACTCGTAATACCCTCCGTAATAAGTGTGTCCTAATGTCGTACGCTGTACACGGTTAATAGGCTTCTCTCCCTGCCAAGCGTAGCTTTCCGGGAAAGTTCTGACTAGCCCCTCAAACCAATGTTCCTGAGGCACGTCTCCACGAGCGATGGCCATATAGCTCGTAGCTCTAGGTTCAGTGTAAAATGTTCCATAGTGATAATCAGAGTAAACTTTTAAATGGTCATAATAGCCATGGAAAAACTGGCGCTCTACCGGATCATAAAAGAACTGGAGGTGCCCCCTTTTGAGAAGTTCGGACGCCTGCGCGCCAAGCTCGTCGGGGAACGCATTTTTCACGACATAGAGGCCGGCGAGAAGCCAGCCGCTGTCCACAAGTGAAACGAAATAACTTGTGCGCTCAAGAGTTGTTGTATCGTAATAGTTATAGGGGAATCCACTTTCGTGATATTCCAAATTCCCTACAGTGGTCATGGTCAGTCTCAAACGGCGGATAGCTTCCTCTTTTGTAATGAATCCCAAATCATAACCCGATACCAAGCACATAAGATAGACGCCAATATTCGTAACGTTGGTGTAATCCCCGACCCAGGCGCCGTCGCTAAAAGCCTTTTCTTCTTTTCCGATTTGAATGGTATCCAGCGGCATGCCATGTTCCTTGTCGACAATTTCGTCAAAAAAACGCCAGGTATCCTTTGCAACCTCCATAAGGAATTCGCGAGAATCCTCGGGCATTGTCTTTTTTACCACCGACTTCTCAGGAAACCCTCCCAAACGGCCGATTAAAAATTTTGCAAAATCCAACCCCTCCAATTTGACCGTGGTTTTTTCCTTGTGGCGAGGAGGAAAATCAACAGCCGTCGGTCCAGGGTTTCCGGTATTTACAAATCGGATGTTATCGATATAAACCACCCCTTTTTTGGCCGTCACATGACGATCTTGAAAGATAAAAACCATTTCATCCAGATCAGCACGTGCAATTGCCGGGTTCTCCCAAGCCTTTGGGTTTGCAAAATCGATAATGCCTGTGATTTTATTCAAGGGAATGCTGACGGTTTCCCATTGATCTGTAACCCAAACTTCCGAGGAACCTTTAATTACTTCATCTTTAACAGGATCCCCCAAGCAGGGAGCTTGTTTGCATTTTTTGAGTTCAAGTTTGAGGCGGTTTGTAAATCCCTTAGCGGCGTCACCCTTGATTTCAAACTCTAGACGGTCATAGTCTCGGGCATCAAAATTTTGAAGTTTGGTCCAAAAACCGTTTTGGGAGGTCTTTTCAGATTCGACGCTATAGGTCAAACGAAGGGCATGATTCGGCTGGTTATCTTTTCCCGGAAGTTCCACAACCTCTTCATCACAGTATGAGTCATTGATATCACTTGCATCGAGATTCCACGAACCGCTCGCACCGCCCAAGCCATTAATTAAGTCTTCGCCCTCAAAATCATGAATCACGACAGTTTTAGGCTTTTCGGCCGCAGGCTCAGCTGCTGGCACGGCAGAGGCAGCAACATCCTCAGCATAAATCGGGGATGAAAAACAAAAGAAGGAAGACAAAGCAACAAACAGGAAGGTATGAGTAACTTTCATAAAACCGCCTTTTCATACAAGGTTAGTGAGGAAGAACGGTATTAAGACGCCATAGAAAACGGAAAATTCATTACCTAAGAGGAGGGTTATTATAGGGCTGGACTGGATTTTGCCAAGGAAAACTTCGATTGGACTACAGAGCTAAGCAGGTGGAGTTACAATCGCTGCTTATTCGCAACAGCGCTCGGCTAAAGGGATTGTAGTTTTGCGAGGGTAACTTTACCTAAAATGCCATCGGCGCGAAGCCCATGTGCCTTTTGAAACCGCTTAAGGGCCTTGGCTGTGGCGGGTCCAAATTGACCATCAACCTTCCCCTTAAAAAATCCTGCCTTCTTTAAAGCTCTTTGAACACCCATCGTTTCTTCACGACGACTCTTAAGTTTAAGTGCGCGCTTGGGAGCCCTGATTGAGGTTCCCGATGTGTAATCCACAAGCACTCTCAGGTCTCGCCACAAGTTATTGCTTCCCAGCATAGAAACATAGGCCTCTTGATTTCCGCCCCCTATGCGTCCCACGAAGCAATGCTTGGCACTACGGGTCCAGCCCGTTTTACCAATCACATTACCTCGTTCACGCCACAGCATACGGTTGTGGTTTCTCAAATAAATCATACGTCCATCCAGACTGTAAATGACGCCTGTTCTTGTCTTCATGGTATCTTCGATGAAGGAATAATTCTGAACCTGCCTCATGATAAGAGCCATATCATAAGCTGTTGTGTATTGCCGCGTGTCCGGGAGACCACTTGGATTCACAAAGTTAGAATGAGTGCAGCCAATCGAACGGGCTTTCGCCGTCATGCGCGCGGCAAAAGCAGATTTGGAGCCAGCCGCAGCAACAGCAATCACTTCAGCCGCGTCATTTGCCGAGTTCATGAGGACTGCACGAAGCAAATCCTTAACATAATAACGCTCACCTTCTCGAAGGTGAATTTTAGACGGCTGAACAGATTCTGCAAAAGCAGGAATTACCACCACACGATCTAAAGGAAGCATTTCAGCAGCTACGATGGAGGTCAGAATCTTTGTCGTACTGGCTGGTGCACGGCGCAAATTGAGGTTTTTAGCATAAAGAAGCTGCCGGGAGTTAGCGTCGAGAAGAACCGCGGAACTTGCACTTATGGGCAAGGCGCTAAAGGCCGAGGCAGAAGGAATGGATCCCCATACCGAGCAAGCGACGAATGAGATAACGATGTAAATCGAGAAAAGGGGGTGTTTTAGCTTTTTCATTTGTTGTGTATGACTATCGTCGATTTTTTTTTAATCTTTACAAAAAACTAGGCCTGTGAAAAATACCAGATCAAGACTTCCCATACAACTTCTTTTTAAGTATAATGCCGACTCATTCTTCCAGCCTTCTTCCCTTCTTAGAATTATGGTGGCCATAGCTCAATTTGGTTAGAGCACAAGATTGTGGATCTTGGGGTTGCGGGTTCAATTCCCGTTGGCCACCCCATATAACTCCTTTTCGGACCTCGCGCCCGGAAGGGAGTTTTTTTTGACTTTCTTTACGGATATTGAATTGACGCCGCTCTTATCCTTTCAAAGAAAATGCTACAAAAGGAAATATTGATCCACCAAGGGCGGCGGACGGCCTACCGAAGACTCTCTAAACCTGAATATTGGGAGATTTTTGATAACGCCCCCTCTCCGCGCTAGACTTTCGAACCACGAATGAGTTTAACTTTTTCCTTTAGTTCATTAATGCGAATCAAGATATCCTCGACATCGCTTTCCAGATAAGGCTCTTTCTGATTATGAAGCCTCGCATGCTCTTCCTGGACTTGCTCCATGCTGCGGATAACGACTCCAATAAGCAGGTTGAGCAAAACCATTGTTCCCATAAAAATATAACTTAAAAAGAAAAGCGCGGCTATCCATCCAAAGCTCCGGAATAATGGCCAAAAAATTTCCGCCCAAGCCTCAAGCGTAGTAACCTGAAAAAGTGTGAGCAAGGAAAGCCCTAAATTGCCAAAATGATGGGGATCTGCGTGTTTAAACAGATAAGTTCCTAACACTCCATACACATAGACAATGAGAAATAAAAGCAGGCCTACATAGCCCATAGATGGCAGGGTTTTAAGAAGTGCCGCTACCAAAATCTGAAGTTCCGGTAAAGCCGACAACAGTCGTAAAACTCTAAAGATACGAAACAATCTAAATACAGAAAACGCTGGAGATACGGCGGGAAGAAGGGTGATCACCACAATAAAAAAATCAAAAATATTCCAAGGACATTTAAAAAACGAGACGACGTTGCGCCCATGGGCAGCCATGCGGCAAAATATTTCAAATGCAAACCAAGCCAAAATGATCCTGTCAATTACTTCAATAACAGGGGCGTAGTTCAGGATGATGGAATCTACGGTTTCGACTCCAATGAGAATTGAAGAAAAAAGAATGACGCCAAGACTAAAGCGGTTAAAAAAGACCGACTCGGTCATGCGCTCAAAGATTTTTTTCATTCCACACCCTTGATAAAAAAGCTAACCCTTCGTCTGCTTAAGCGGCTGATGCTTAATAAGCTTCATGATGATCGCAATAAAAACTCCTGTCAGCAGAAGGTTAAGCGCCAAGCTAAGAGCCGCAACGGTTACGGGGAACCCCGTCATACCGTATCCAATACTGACAAGTAAAACCCCTGCACCGACTTCGCCGCGAGGGAACATGGCAATGCTGACGGCGACACGCTCACGGAAACTAGCCTCTGTTTTATAACAGAACGCGGCATAACATTTCCCTATATTTGAAAGAATCGTGAGGAATAAAACATGAGAAGCCACCATCTGCCAGGATCCTCCCCCAAGGTCAATTTTGGGCAGGGACATTCCCACCAGAAACATAAAGGCACACTTCACTGTCTTATCCAACATGGTTTCAAATTTTGAAACCTCATGATCTTCCAGCGCTTCCTTGTGGGAAAAGTAAATCACGCACCCCAAAACAAATGCGGGTAATAAGACCTCCAGATGTACGTGCGTCGAACGGTAAAAAAGCTCGCAAACAAGCGCGATTAATATTCCATAAGCGAGAAGCCATATTTTGCCTGTCGGGATTTTTAAGACATGCAGCCACTTATAGGCAGCAATAAGAAGTAAAGCAATAATGATCACAACAAGCCCGAGCTCCGGCTTAAGGCCGACGATCATCATCTTAAGTGGAATCATAAAAAGAACAGTGTCAAGATCGTCAAAAATAGCAAGAATTCTCGCCTTTTTAAAGACCCACGTAGAGGCGAGTCCTGCCGCTGCAAGCATGGTAAACAACACACCTGCCGAGGTAGGTGCCGCAAAACGTCCCACAAGAAGTCCTTCCTTCCAATCAGTGCCAAAAACCCATACAAAATACCCTGCACAAAAAATCCAAGGAAAAGCAGCGGCCGTTGCGGCAACCAAATAATCCGCACCATAACTTTTAAGGCGCTTTTTATCGATCGTAAACTCGAGGCCGACCTCAATCATGATATAGGCCAGACAAATCATGGTCAACGAAGTGAGAAGTCCGCGAATGGCTGTTAAATCAAAAAACTGAGAGCCGAAAATTCCGGCAATCAACAGTCCGCTGTAAGTCAGCACCTGAAGCATCAAACACCTCTTTTACTTTTGCAATGCGCTTGAAAATAAATAACAGCCATGGTTAAAACGGTGATCGGAATGACAAAAAACATCATCGCCCCACTCATCATGGGCAGCTGGTCATGTTCGGACGATTTCAGGATAAGATAGGTTGTATAAGCAACATAGTAAAAAACAAAAACACCACCCTCCCAGCGCGAAATGGTTTTACCGGTAAAAAATATGGGCAGGCAGGCGATAGCGACAGCAATCATAACAGGCATATCAAAGTCCCTAATCCCGAGAGAAACCGACAACCCATCCTTGGCCAAAATACTGGCTACGCCAAGAATCGCCAAAATATTGTAAATGTTGCTCCCAACCACATTCCCTACGGCTATGTCACGCTCTTTTCGAATCGAAGCCATTACAGAGGTCGCGACTTCGGGCATCGAAGTTCCGGCGGCTACAATCGTAAGCGCAATTATAAGTTCACTGATACCTAAACTGCGCGCGATTCCAACAGCCCCATCCACAAACCAACGCGCCCCCAATATGAGAACACCCAGCCCTGTTAGAATTAAAAAAATATCGAGTAACCAGGATTTAGATTTCCTGGTGCCCCCAAATTCAGATTCGTATTCGCTGATAACTTGTTTTTTCTTTTCCTTCTTTCCGAAGCGGATAACGAGCCAGGTGTAAAAAACAATCCCTGTTAAGAAAATAATTCCATCGCCTTTTCCGAGTACTCCGTCCAAGGAAAGGATAAAAGCCAGCACGGAGAGCGCAACCATGATAGGAACATCAACCCTTACAAGCTGTTGGGAAACAACCAGCGGACAAATGAGCGCGGATATGCCCAGTATGAACAAAATATTAAAAATGTTGCTTCCAACGACATTCCCAAGAGCAATATCCGCACTACCCGACAAAGCAGCTTTAGTGCTTACAACAAGTTCCGGAGAACTGGTCCCATAAGCAACAATCGTAAGGCCAATCACCAGCGAAGAAACTCCAATCCGGGCAGCAAAAGACGCCCCTCCCCGAACAAGCATTTCAGCACCCGCTATTAAAAGAGCTAAACCTGCCGACAAAATTAACCAATCCATTTCAAGCTCCCTATTTTAAAGCCAATTGACTCCGCGCTTAATTATTCTCCTGTCAGATCACGATTACGTTGTTATCTTAAAACAACATTTCTGTGACTGTAAACGCTATGCCATCACAAGGTATAACAATACATAAACATCCGGGCTTCTAAAACCCTGGTGTATATTCATAAGATAAGATACTTCCGTGCATCAAAAGTAAATCACCCATAAGAAGTATCCCAAACTCCTACTCGCGGCCATATTATATTTCCAGCCCTAAAGAGCCATATCATTTTTGAGTATTATACGCTTCTCTAAGATGTTTCAAAAAACTGGAGTCGGGTGATAAAAGCATTGTGCTTTTCTCATTAAAGCTTTTCTCATAAGCCTCGAGACTGCGGACAAACGTGTAAAAGTCAGGATCCTGACCAAAAGCCTCCGCGTAGACTTTCGCAGCCACAGCATCCCCGTTCCCGCGCAGCTTCTGGTTCTCTTCGTAAGCCTTCGCCATTAGAATTGTCCGGCTTTTGTCTGTCTCTCCCCGAAGCTTAAATGCTTCTTCCTCGCCCTCGGAGCGGTAGCGTTTGGCTATGCGTTGACGCTCTGCAATCATTCGGGCGAAAACGCTATCCTGAACCTCCTGTGGAAGATCAGCCCTCTTAATTCTGACATCGACAATGTAGATACCGAATTCTTTAGCTTGTTCCCGGGCGTACCCGGCTATAGTGTCCATAATATTCTCTCGTTCGTTCGATATGATCTGACTAAAGTCATGGCTCGCAAGTTCGCGCCGCATCTCAGAGAGCACAATATCGTCTAAACGCGCTTTGGCTCCGGCAAGATCACGTACGGTTTTATAGAAAAGAAGCGGATCCACAATCTTCCAGCGTGTAACGTGATCTGCCACAAGACGCTTTTTATCAAGAGTCAGGTACTCGGCAGGCAGAGCGCCGCTGGTTAAGATTCTCTTCTCAAAAACGTTCGCTTTCTCAATAATCGGTATTTTGAAACTTATGCCTGGGTCCTTAATAGTGCGCTTGTACGCCCCAAGCCTCGTGATAATGGCTTGTTCCGTT
The DNA here is from genome assembly GCA_964422635.1 of uncultured bacterium. Lineage (GTDB taxonomy): Bacteria > Omnitrophota > Omnitrophia > Omnitrophales > Aquincolibacteriaceae > ZLKRG04. Next base: position 5,279 of record CAYRBY010000018.1, on the reverse strand, counting down.
TCATCGACTACAAAAATGGTGGAAGAAAGAAAAGTGACTCCCGATAAAAAAATCGCAGGTAAAAATTGAACAAGGGCCGAATTCTTCATAACACTGCTCCTTCCCGGACTGACGAGCTCATAAGGTTTTTGTCTTTTAGATTCTGGAATAAGGCGTTGTTTTGAACGGGTATAAAGGGTAATGCGCTAGCGCCAGTCTTTGAATCGATGACGATTTTGTTGGCTCCCGGGAGAATCCGCTCCAATGTTTCAATCTGCAAACGGTTCCAGGTTACTTCCTTAGCTTTTTTGTATTCCCCCAAAAGCGAGTTAAAGCGGACAACATCTCCCTGAGCCTTCAAAACTTTTTCCTCCTTGTATCCTTCCGCTTCTCGAAGCATTTTTTGAGCTTCACCGCGGGCACGCGGAATAATATCCTCTTGATAACCTTTGGCTTCGTTAATAAGTCTTTCCCTATCCTCACGAGCTCTCACTACCTCATGAAATGCATTCTTGACCTGATCCGGAGGATCAACAACCTGAAGCCTGACCTCGGTAATAGATATTCCGGATTCATAGTCATCCATAAGCCTCTGAAGGAACTTTCTTGTTTCCTCTTGAACCTTAAGCCGTCCTGTGGTGAGCACGTCATCTATCGTGGAGCGTCCTACAGCACTTCTTAAGGCTACCTCAGTGGCCGTGTAAAGGGTTCCTTCAGGGTCGCGCAGCCGAAACAAATATTTTGCGGGATCATTAACCTTGTATTGCACAATGATTTGAGCTTCCACAATGTTCTCATCCCCCGTCAACATCATAGCGTCTGAACGCATACCCTCACGACGCGAAAAACCATTTTCTCCAGAAAACTGGCGGCCAAAACCAACTTCCAGCCTTCGAATTTGTTCGACATTAACAATGTCGACTTTTTCAATCGGCATCGGAAATCGCCAATTGAGACCTGCACTGGCAATCCGGACTTCTTTTCCGAACTGCCTCACAATTCCCTGCTGACCGGGACTGACGATAAAAAAACCACTACCTAACCAAACTAAAAAACCTACGACTCCGATTAAAAAAACAGCCCCGCGGTTCCTCAATAAGTTCATGATTAAATTCAGCGCCTGTTCATCAGGCCCCGGCATTCCCCCAGCTCCATTCGACATTTCAAACCTCCGTGTTTTGATCTATCTTTTTAAACTCCACCATGGGATCGATTTACATTTTCTCGATTACATGTTTTTTTTCGATAAAACATCCAGCTTAGAAATCCAAAAAGCCCTAAAAACATCAGGATCTGAACGATAGATTCAATGCTATCGAAGCCGCCTAGAATTGACTTGTATGCAGAAACTCCTGCAAAACCAAGGTATATGTAAATCATGTTTCTGACTACATTCCCCAGAAGAGTTGAAACAAGGTAGGTCCTTAGGTTAACTTTAATAAACCCGCATACGATTGAAACAGGTGAGCTTGGCACAATCGGAATAGCCCTCAGAAAAAAAAGAATCAAATCGTCTCTCCAGCCCCCTTTGAAATGTTTTCCAACCCCCTCCACTTCCTGATGGGAAACACCTAAATACCTGCCAAATTTTCCGGTCAAGGCATCTTCAAACTTATCCGAGACAAAATAAATGATCCAAGCCCCCAAGGTCTTACCTGCGGACCCTACAATTGCTAACCAGAGAAGAAAGCCGAGGCCTTTAGACTGTGCAAAGGCTGCTGAGCCGACAGTGGCCATGACAAGAGGAGATGGGATCGGAGCAATCACTTCCTCTATAAAGCCTCCGCAGAGAGAGAAAAGTTCTATCGGTAAGTAATTTACCGACTTCTGGAGACCACCCTCAATCATATCCAATAGATTCATTTCAGGATTTTCCTTTCAAAGCGTCTATAGGTTGACGGTTCAGCAGGAGGAACTCGTTCTGACCCGACCCAAAGGATCAACTGCTTCATAAGAGTATGAGTCCTATAATAGTCGCTTCCTCGCTTGAAGTTATAGCTGTAAGCATTCATCGAGCAATACGTCATCGCAGCTATTTCAGCATTCCAGACCGACCTCCAAGCCAATAACGAATGCTCATATAAAAAGCCGCTACTCTGCCAAGCTTAAAGCTTCTGCAAATTCTCGGTATTCCCCGGTCTTGATTGCATTTTCAACCATGGTTTCAATCTTTTTTGTTTCTTTAGGAATAACCGCTTTCACATGGCGCTTTGACTCCTGAATCAACTTCAAGTACTGTTCGTCATCTTTGTCAATAACACCTTCTGCATTAGCTTTCAGCCGAACCACTTTTTCATAAACGATTAAAACCAAATAGGCATCATCCAAATACCCAAAAAGCCCATGGTCATCCTCTGGCAAAAAATCTTTGGGCTGATAAAGATAAATAAACATAAACCCGCCAAGTTTTTTTATTTCTGATCCCGAGCTTGATCCTGCCCAATGAGCATGCATTCGCCTCACAAGGCCTGGCATCAATAGAATTAATTGCTTCAATCTTTTCTCGACTATCAGCGTTGCTCTCTTACCTATGCGCTCCCTAACTTTTTGATGAAAAGGATCTAGAGGGTCCACAGCTAGCCTTTTGAGTTCCTCTTTAAACGCATTCAGCATAGCGAGACTCCTTAAAGTTAATTTTTCACTCTTGTTTTATTTGAAAACAACTCATTAAATGTGGCCTCTTCTCCCGCAAACAGCTCTCCAAACATCTGCTTTATTTTAATGGCCTCTTCTGGAATAACACCTCCCGCTTTACGCCTTAGGCCAATCACTTTCTTTAAAAGAACCGTATCTTCCATCGGGACGCTTAAATTCTTTGCGCTTTCGATTTCTTCGAGCATGACCTCATAAAACAGACTGGCCAGATAGGCATCATCGAGATAACCAAAAAGACCATTACGATCATCCTCAGCAATGAAATCTTGAGGGTTGTACATATAGGTTAAAAAATAGCTTCCTACTCCTTTAACTTTAGAATTGACAGGGAGTAAGATATAGAGCGAGAAGATTCTTCTTTCGACCTTCGGGAGTAACCGAATAAACTCTTTGAGGTCTTCGCAAAGACTTTTTTTCGCCCTCACTCCAATACGCTTTCGAATATGCATGTCAAATTGGTCATCAGGATCTAGAATCAGGGCATCTATTTTTCTTTGAAATGAATTCAGCATGACTTTCTCCTTTTTAAAACACGGGCGAATTATGCCTCTTGGAAATATAAAGTAAAAATAGATAATTTTATTTATACTCATTTATTAAACCTATATAATGCTGCACTCTTGCTTTTTTGGACGCGGCGAATGCCCTTATTTTTTGGCTCTAAATAAACCGATTAAGAGTTTCGCCAAAATCCTGCCTTTATATCTTCAACAAAATCTCTATAAGCTATAATTCAAGCATGAGAATGTCCCTTTGCATGCGAGTGCTTTTCCTTCTACCACTTGGACTCATACCCCCTACCCTCTCCGCAGAACCCTTAGGTTATGATTACGGTCACGCCGAGAGCCAGATCACTTTTACGCTTAAGCACTTGGGGCTTGTTACTGTGGAAGGGAAATTTTCCGATTTTTCAGGAAGTTTCGAATTTGACCGAGAAAACATAGAAGATTCCGGGGTGAACCTTCTTATTCAAAGCGGAAGTCTTGAATCGGGTAATAAACTGCGGGACAATGACCTTCGTTCTAAGAATTATTTTTGGACGGACAAGTATCCCGAAATTAATTTTCTAAGCTCGGCTTTTGGGAGTGTTCAAAATAATAAGTTCAAAATTTACGGGTACCTTACGATAAAAAATAAAACGGTTCCCGTTACTTTTGACACTGAACTTGTGACTCCGCATGAGGAAATATCGAAGGGGAAGAAAATTCACTTTCGGGCTGAGACCTACATCCACAGAAAAGATTTTGATCTAGGCACAGGAAACTGGCTAAATCCGATCGCCGCTATTACGGGAGAAACTTTAAAAATCAGTCTTGATGTCGTAGGAACGCCGATCCATATCGAGGAAGACCTTACACCTCTTGCGCAGACTCAGGCATAGCAGCCCTCGCTGCCGCAAAGTTCTACTTCCAATTGAATAGTCGTATGCCAAAGTCCAAACTGTCCACCAAGGATTTTTCTTAGATCCGCCAAGACTCTGTCTCCGTCTCCTCTGTCAGCAATAACGATGTGCGCACTCAATGCATCCGAGCCAGAAGTAATCGTCCAGACATGAAGATCGTGGACGGCCTGAACAGACGGCACATTCTTAATGGCCTCTGAGACCTTAAGCAAATCTATATGCGCAGGCGCACCTTCCAGAAGAATATGGGCGGCTTCATTTAGCAAACTCCACGTTCTCGGCAAAATAAACAGACCTATGGCCCCGCTTACGAACGGATCAATTATACGCCAGCCTGTAAATTGGATCAGAACTCCGGCAGCGATTACCCCCAATGAAGCCAGCATATCACTCATCACTTCTAGATAAGCCCCGCGAACATTAAGATTTCCGCGCGCCATCGGGCTGAGAATTTTCATACAGAGCAGGTTCACGGAGAGTCCCAGAATAGCAATCAAGAGCATGGGGCCGGTTTTGATTTCTGGAGGATTTTGGAAACGATTAAAAGCCTCAGCGAGAATAAAAAATGCCATCAAGAGCAGTACTGTGGAGTTCGTCAGGGCGGCAAGAATCTCAATGCGATAATAGCCATATGTTTTCCGTGCATTTGCTGGCCGCCGAGCAAACAAACCTGCCAAGAGCGCAAGCCCAACAGAGCCTGTATCGGTAAGCATATGCGCTGCATCCGCCAGCAAGGCCAGACTGTGTGACAACAATCCGCCAGCAACCTCAACGGCGGCGAACCCCATACTTAAAATAAATACTGCCGCAAGCCTTGATCTGTTTTCATCTTTATTTGAACTGTGAATCTTGCTATTGTGAATAAGGCTCCCGCTTTCAGGTTAAATCATTTTTATGCCCTGACGGGATTCGGAGTTTCCTGGCGAGATGAGACACTTCGCAAGACATCTCCAAAGCTCAGGTCAATAATCTGTTTTATAATGTGGAAATGGGCTCTGATCATTTTCTGTCCGCGAAAATAATTATGATGCAATTCCTGCATTATAAATTTCATGCTATTTGCTAGCGACTACCACAAAGTTGATAATCGTAAGCGCCAAGCTGGCAATTGACACAAGAAGGATCCAATTAATAAGTGAACGCTGCTTGACCAATTCCTTCTGGATATCTTTTTGCGTATGGTTGAGTGTGATCCAATCTGATTGACCTGACATAGAGAGTCCTCCCGGTTTCTTTGAGCCTT
>CAYRBY010000017.1:3710-28562 GCA_964422635.1 uncultured bacterium | reverse complement strand
ATCGGAGCCCGGGAAAAACAGTTGATCCAGAAGATCAACGCGCTTAAACCCGACCTTGTTTTTTTTACCGGAGATTTGATTGACGATATTTCGCTGGTTCCCGCGGGGCAGCAATTTTTAAAGTCTCTACACCCCACGATTGGCATATTCGGGGTCCCCGGTAATACGGACCACACGGTGATGAGTGCCTCCCAGTTTTCACGGGCCTTTGCTCCCGCCGGGCTGGAGACTTTGCTTAACCGAAGCCGCCCCATTGCGCTTCCGAACGGGCACACCCTCTGGCTTTTGGGCGTCGATGACCCCAAATACGGATTTGCCAACCTCAGGAAAACGGTTGCGGGTGTTCCTTCCGGAGAGCCGCTCATCCTGCTTGCACATTCTCCTGAGATTTTTGATGACGCGGTCCGCGACAGAATCAATCTTGTGCTGGCGGGCGATACGCACGGCGGGCAGGTGGGTATTCCCTGGCTGGTCAGACTTTCCCGATACGCGAACCGCGGGCGTTACATCAAGGGCTTTTTCAAACGCGGAAAAACCAGCATGTACATCAATAATGGGATTGGCACCAAATCATTAAATGTCCGCTTTCTGTGTCCTCCCGAAATAGTTGTGCTTGATGTCCGCTCATAAAGCAGGGGGATTGGGTGGAAGTTTGTGGTATGCTTTCGGCATGGACGAAAAAAATCAGGACATGGACAAAGGCGCTCAGCCGCTGGATGCATTGCTCATAAAGCTCGCAATCAAAAACAGTGAGCTTGTGGATCATTCTACAGAACAGCTTTCCCATAAGATGGTGGCCAAAGGCCGCAAAGGCCGCCGGCTCACTCTCAATATCCAGATGAAAATCCTCAAAGCCCTGAATGCGCGGGTTCCGGATGCGAATTACACGCTCAAAGACCTTTTTAACTATGAAGGCAAGAAGTGACAACAGACTGCGGAACAAAAAAGTTTGCCTATGAATGAAAACAACCCAGAAGTCTCAGGATGGAAGAAATGCAGCACCTGTAAAAAAGCCATTCCTTTTGGGGCTGTTTACTACACCTGTTCGGTCAGCACCTGCAAAAATGCGCGGCTTGGAATGGTTTTTTGTTCCGTGCTTTGCTGGGACGGGCATTTGGGTTTTGCCCGGCACAAGAGCGCGTACGCGGAAGAGGAAACAGCCCCCAAAAGCTGAGCCCTCAGGAATCCTCGAAGAGGACGAGCTGTGACGGATCGGATAGACGGTCAAAAGATTTCCCCACAAACCCCAGAATGGAATCCGCAATAGGCTGCAGCTGTTTTTCAATATAGTGGTCCATATCCAGGTCATCGTGCGGCAGCTCAACAGGAACCGGCCCGCGCTTGGTGATGACGTAGTGAACCTCGCGCACCGGCTTTTTCAAAAGAAGAGCCGCCTTCACATGCGGCGGTACATTCTTGGTGTAAGCCGCGGCGGGTTTTAGAAGCCGCTTTTTATAAACCATCTTCTCTTTCATGCGGCCTTCTTTCACAGCCTTCACGAAATCCTTGATCCAGCCTTCGATTTTTTCACCTTCGAAAAGTTTCCGGTAAAGCTCTTCCTGGAAATCTTTGGCCAGGCGCGTCCAGTCGGAGCGCACAAATTCCATTCCCGTAAAATGCAGGGATTTTTTTCCATTTTGAAGAAGCATCCCTGCGTAGCGTTTCTTTGCGCCGCCTTCTTTATTCCGCGCCATGGGAAGAAGGAATTTCCAGAAATAACTTTCGAATTCAATTTCAAGGCAGGACTTCAGGCTGAACTCTGTCTCCAGGCGGTTCTGCCAGTATTTGTTGAGTTCGCGCGCGAGTGCTTCGCCCCGCGCTTCAGGCGTCAACGAACCATCCTCTTCAAAGCGGACGAACAGAGAATCCGTATCGCCGTAAAGAACCTCAAGCCCTTTACGTTCGAGATAATCCCGGCTTTGTACCAGCAGCCATTGCCCGGTGGAGGTGACCGCAGTAGGAAGGTCGGGATGATAAAAGCGGCTTACGGGCGAACCCATCACACCGTAAAAACTGTTCATGAGAATTTTGATGGCCTGCGAAAGGTGAGGGTCGTTTTCTTTTTTGGCCTTGGCCCGCTGCTTCATGAGTTCGTCAATAAAACCGGGCAGGATGTGTTCGGTTCTGGAAAAAGGATACCCCCGAGGAGTGGTGAGCGGATTTACCTCCGCGCACAAACGTGACAGCGGATCAATTTTGAAAGTCTGGATAATCGTCGGGTACAGGCTTTTAAAGTCCAGCACCAGGACATGGTTGTAAATACCGGGCCGCGGTGAAATCACATACCCGCCGGCACTCTGCTCCAGCTTGATCATGTCGTCAGTGTTCGGTGCCACATAACCTTTCCGGTGAAGGCGCGGAAGGTAGAAATGATCAAAGGCCGCGGCGGACATTCCGATCTGGTCCATAAGCAGGCCCGACAAAAGCGTGCGCTTCATGGCCAGTTCTACAAGCCCTGTCTTTTCAAATATTTTGGAAACCAGCACAGCATCTTGGAGGTTGTAAACCGCGAGGCTTTGTTTGTCATCTTTGAACATGCGGTCAATTTCCGCCATCTTATCCTGTCCGGGCGTGATCGTCTTGCCTTCGCCGAGCAATTCCTGGGCAACGGTCTCCAGGCGGAAATCCTCAAACTGATAAAAGGCGGCACGAAGCACCACGGGGCCGTCGAGAATCACGCGGCCGGGAATAATGGCAAGATCGCTGCCGTTTTTTCTTTTCTTGATCACCATGGGCCGGCTGGCCCGTCCGATCAGAAAGGGCATCCATAGCGCCCGCGAACGCTGCTCCAGCACCGCAAGATCAAAACCTACGACGTTCCAGCCAATCACTACATCAGGATCGCGGTCTTCAAACCACGCGAGAAGCGATTTGAGAAGATCGGCCTCAAGGGAAAAGTATTCCAGAAAGGGCGGAGGTTCACCCTCAGGCGGTTCGCCGCGCATGAATACTTTTTTTTCGTCAATGCCGGGTCCTGTCAAATGGACAGCTACGGAATAAATACTGGCCGCTTTTTTATCGGTTTCAATATCGATGGAGACAACTCTCAGAGACACTGATGGGGAGTTTTCCGGCAAGGTCCATTTGGGATTTACAAATCTCAACAGATGTCCGATCTTCTCAGGCTCACCCGTAATCTGGGCCCACCCGTGAATAAAGCGCTCCATCAAGAAACGGTCGCAGGGATGAACATCGTGTTCAAAGGTCGCGGTCTTTGCATCGCGGAACTTGTCGCGTGCGGAATAAAGCTCCTTTTGCGTCCTGAAATACACAGCATCTGCTTTGAGGCCGCTCATGGAGCGGAGCTTGGTGGTGCTGCGTGTTACCGGAAAGGAAAGCTCGGGCATTTTGGATTCGTGAGGCATAAAAAAAACGGGACGGACATCTTCCATGACAATTTCAATGGGGCCGTGCTCGGGGGATTTGCCGTAAAACCGAAGCGTGTGGCGGTCCCGGACATCTTCGTATTCTGAAGTAAGGATAAAAACCGGTGTGGAGAGAGGCATGGCGGATTGTACTTTTTTCCGCTCTCCTTGTCACGGCACGAAGGAGCCATTATAATCCCAGCACTTTGGACCCGGTCTTGGCAGGTCCTGAACCTCAAAGCAAAGGATGGCTTTATGGAAAGAAAGAATGTTTCAACAGGTTCCAAGTGGGAACCGATTATTGGTTACTCGCGTCTTGTCAAAGTCGGACCGCATGTGTTTGTCTCCGGCACTACAGGCTCGGGTGCTGACGGAAAAGTCACGGGCGATGAATATGCCCAGACCCTTCAGGCCTTGAAAAATATCGAGACCGCACTGAAAGGCATCGGCGCATCCATGAGAGACGTCGTGCGTACACGTGTTTACTGCACGAACATCGCGGAGTGGGAAAAAATCGGTAAAGCCCATGGTGAGTTTTTCAAAGATATCCGTCCAGCCACGGCAATGGTCGAAGTCAGCAAATTGATCGCTCCTGAAATGCTGATTGAAATTGAAGCTGACGCCGTGATGACCGCTTAAAATTCTCCCGGGGCCGGCCTTTAAACAAGGCCGGCCCTAGACCTTTCCTGTATAAACCTCGACAAATTTGTGTTTTATCCCGCCGCGACGGCGCGTTTTTTACACCTTTCCAAAGAGATTCTTTAAGAGAAACGCTCCTTTGGGTTTTTTCGCGGCACATGGCACGGATTCTGCATTATTCGGGCTAAGGTTGTCGTGTGTCCAAACCAAAGCACGCAAAAAGGAAATATGAATCTGACTGAAAAGGAACTGTTCGGCGGGTATGACGCCGGATCTTTTTATGACGAATTTTTTACAGCCGAGGGCGAACCGCGCCCTTGCGCGCGCATTCTCATTGAAAAACTCAATCAGCTTTCGCGCGAAGAACTCGCGGAACGCCAGCAGGCTGCCGAGCTGTCCCTGCTCAATATGGGCATTACTTTTACGGTGGCGGCAGAGGGCGGAACAGAACGCATTTTCCCCTTCGATATTATTCCCAGAATTATTGAAGAAAAAGAATGGAGGACGATTGAGCGGGGATTGAAACAGCGCATCTACGCGCTGAATCTTTTCATCGATGACATCTACCACGAGCAGCGGATTCTCAAAGACAGAATTATTCCCAAAGACATTGTTTTTTCAGGAAAGTCCTTTTTGAAGGAATGCATGGGGCTGAACCCGCCGCAGGGAATCTGGTGCCACATCACGGGAACCGATCTTGTCCGGGACGGCGACGGCAGGGTGTATGTGCTTGAAGACAACCTTCGCTGCCCATCCGGTGTTTCTTATGTGATTGAAAACCGCCTGACCATGAAGAGGACTTTTCCGGAAGTTTTTGAAAACGGCCGCGTGCTCCCTGTAGATGATTACGCGACCAAACTTCTGGAGATGCTGCAGTGCATTTCACCGCGTCAGGAGCTTGACCGCAAGATCGTCGTGCTGACACCCGGAGTTTATAACTCGGCCTATTTCGAACACTCTTTTCTTGCCCAGCAGATGGGTGTTCAGCTGGTTGAGGGGAGCGACCTGATTGTTGAGGACGGGTATGTGCATATGCGGACGACGCGGGGGTTTGAGCGCGTGGATGTGATCTACCGGCGCATTGATGACACGTTTCTGGACCCCCGGGTTTTCCGGCAGGATTCGATGCTGGGCGTACCGGGACTTATGGAGGTTTACCAGGCCGGCCGCGTGGCGCTTGCCAACGCGCCTGGAACCGGCATTGCTGATGATAAGGTCGTTTATAAATTCGTGCCGGATATGATCCGCTATTATCTTGGGGAAGATGCGATTCTGCCCAATGTTCCCACGTACCTATGCTGTGAGGAAAAGGAGCGGGAGTATGTTCTTGAAAACATGGAAAAACTGGTAGTGAAATCCGCCAATGAGGCCGGCGGGTACGGAATGCTGATCGGACCTGCCTCCACCCCGCGTGAGCGCGAGGAGTTTGCGGCGAAAATCCGCCAGGCCCCGCGTAATTTTCTGGCGCAGCCGACGCTTTCGCTTTCACGTGTTCCCACGCTGATCAATAATCAGTTTGAAGGCCGCCATGTGGATCTTCGTCCGTACATCCTTTATGGGCGGGATATTTTTGTGATGCCTGGCGGTCTGACACGGGTGGCGCTGAAAAAAGGCTCGCTGGTTGTGAACTCTTCCCAGGGCGGCGGCAGTAAAGACACCTGGGTTGTGACGAGGAAGCCCTGAACCATGCTGAGCCGCGTAGCCGATTCTATTTACTGGATGCAGCGATACCGTGAACGTGCCGAGAATACCGCGCGGTTTATTGATGTGAATCTGAACCTCAGCCTGGATGTTCCGCATGACCACCTCACCCAGTGGTACCCGCTGGTTCAGACAGCAGGCGGCGAAGACCTTTTCAAAGACCGCTACCCTGATGCTACGGAAAAAAACGTGATTGAGTTTCTGACTTTTGACCTGGAGAATCCAAATTCCATTTTAAGCTGTCTTTCCCGCGCCCGTGAAAGCGCGCGCACGGTACGCGAGATCATCACCTCTGAAATGTGGCAGGAAATCAATATGGCTTATCTGTTTGTCCGGCGCGCCGCGCAAGACCGCCGCAACATGAGATCCAATTACGAGTTTTACAGCCGGATCAAAAGGCAGTGCCAGATTTTTAACGGGATCGCCGACAGCACCATGTCGCATAATGAAGCCTGGCACTTTGGAAGGCTTGGGTCTCTTCTGGAACGCGCAGACAAAACGTCGCGTATCCTGGATGTAAAATATTTCATGCTGCTGCCCTCAGCCGAATACGTCGGGACCCCTTTTGATAATATCCAGTGGTGTGCGCTCTTAAAGTCAGCAAGCGCGCTTGAGATGTACCGCAAGATCTGGCACCAGGTTTATCACTCGCATGTGGTGGACTTTCTTCTGCTTAATGCCGAGTTTCCTCGGGCGGTCCTGAGCTGTCTGGCCAACGCGGAAGAGTCGCTGCATGCCATCTCGGGTACTCCCCGCGACCGGTTCAGCAACGCTCCGGAGAGAAGCATTGCCCGGCTGCGTGTGGAGCTTGCCTCCGAACAGGTGTCGGAAATTATACAAACAGGCCTGCATGAATTTCTGAACGAACTCCAATTAAAACTGATGGACCTCAACAGCAGTATTTTTAACACTTTTTTTGCGCCGTATCCGGTGCGTCAGCGTCAAACCGCTTGAAGGAGAAGCTATGACTTTTTGCCTTGGGATGAAACTGCAGGATGGACTTATCGGGATTGCGGACACGCGTGTGACATCAGGAACAGAAAGGATCACAGCCCGGAAAGTCAGTATTCATCAGCACGGCAACCACTCCATGTTTCTTATGACGTCCGGTCTTCGTTCCGTGCGTGACAAGGCGTTGACCTACTTTGAGAATGTGACAGCGGAAACGGAGGTTTTTACAAAACTCTATAAAGCTGTGAATGCGTTTGCGGATCAGATCCGGCAGGTGGCCAAAGAGGACAAGGAGGCGCTCGCGGAAAGCGGACTTCCTTTTAATCTGCACGCGCTGGTAGGCGGACAGCTTGAAGAGGACAAGGAGCACAAGCTATATATGATCTATCCGCAAGGCAACTGGGTGGAGGTCAGTGACGCCACGCCGTATTACATTATCGGGGAATCCGGTTACGGAAAACCGATCCTCGACCGGACGCTGCAGTTTGAGTCGGATCTCGCATTTGCTTTGAAGGTCGGATTTCTGGCCTTTAACGCCACTATCACCTGTGCGGTGGATGTGGACTACCCGATTGATGTGGTGGCATACAGGCGGGACACCTATGAAATTATTATGCAGCGATATGAAAAAAATGATCTGGCTGAAGTATCGCGTCTTTGGCAGGAGCTTCTCCGGCAGGCTGTTCCGAAACTCCAGAACGAGTGGACCGAAAAAATTCTCGCAAAGCTTCCTGCTCCCTCCCGGACCTTTTCCACCGCATGATCTATAAAATCGAACATTCCCTGACTTATGAATTTTCCGCGCCGGTTTTCTTGGAGCCGCACAGGATCTATTTGAAGCCGAGGACGGATAACTCACAAAGGCTTTTGGATTTTGAATTGTCCATAGACCCAAAGCCGAGTTTTATCTCGCAAAACACCGATGCGTGCGGGAACCCTGAAACACGGGTTTGGTTTCAGGGCCTTTCCCGGTTTCTTTCTGTCCGCGCAGTGTCTCAGGTGGAAACAGTCCGCACGAACCCTTTTGATTTCCTGATTGATCCAGGCTGCATGAGTCTGCCGGTCCGCTATGAACCTTCGGTTTTGGGACCGCTACAGCCGTATCACCGCAAAAAGCGTTTTCCGCCCGATATTCTGGCATTCGCATCCGGGTTTGCCAAAGAGGCTCGCGGCGACACGCTTACCTTCCTGATAAACCTCACACAAACGTTGAGCCGTACGTTCCGAAAAATCCGTCGGGAGGATGGTGAGGCCTGGCCGGCAGCTAAAACCCTTTTGATGAGAACTGGTGCTTGCCGTGATCTGTCGGTCCTTTTTATGGCCTGCTGTACGGTGCATGGTATCGCGTCCCGTTTTGTCAGCGGCTATTACGACGGCGAAGAATCCCCGCATTTTCGCAAAGAACTTCACAGCTGGGTGGAGGTTTACCTGGAAGGAGGAGGGTGGCGCGGCTATGACCCCATGAACGGAATCGCGGCTTTTGACCGACACACAGCCCTGATGGCTGCGCCATCGGCTGCCCAGACCGCTCCAGTACAGGGAAAATTCCGCGGCGACAACATTGTCTCCCAGCTGAGGTTTAATGTGTCGGTTCTCCCGGACACCTCCGCAGTTCCTTTTTTTCAGCAGCAACAGCAGTAACGGGTCCGGGGACAAACCTTGACCTGAACCCCGGGGTTCGAAGTACAATCCGGAAATGCGGACAAATCAAACCCTTCTTTTTGCGGCAATTCTTTGTTTTTTTACTGCGGCGGCCCAGGCCGCAGATACGCCGCCTTTCCCTGCAGTGAAAGTTCCAGCCCAGAAGCTTTTTCCCGGTGAAAAACTGCGCTACGCCATTTCCTATTTGGGCCTTACGGTCGGGCATGCTGAAGCAGAAGTCAAAGCACTTGAAACCTATGAAGGCCGCCCGGCTTACAGGATCGAAGTCTCTGTAAAGTCCAACCCTGTGATTGATCTGATTTATAAAGTCCGGGATGAACACAAAACATGGATTGACGCGGAAAAACTCCGGCCGCTCCGGTATGAGAAAAAAATCCATGAAGGCCGGACGCGGGCCTCGGAAATCCAGTCCTTTGATTATGAGGCACTGAAAGCCCGGAATCTTTCTCCGGAAGGAAAAGTTGTAAAAGAGGCGGACATTCCCGAAACCGTCCAGGACCAGCTCTCCTGCGGTTATGTTTTCCGGATGCGGGAAATAAAACCGGAAACTACGGAATCTCTGCCGGTTTATGCGGACGGGAAAATCTGGAAACTGGATGTTGTGCTGAAAGATCAGGAGCTCTTAAAAATTCCGGGCATCGGCATTTTCAGCGCACTTGAAGCCGAGCCTGAAATCGCATTCCAGGGAATATTTGTAAAAAAGGGAAAGATCCGGGGGTGGCTCAGTCTGGATGAAAGGCGCATTCCGCTGAAAATGGAAACCGCAGTCCCGGTTCTTGGAAAAGTAAAAGCGGAGCTTGAAAGCTATCAGCCTGGAGAAGGCTGAAGTCAGCGTGCGGGGTTGTAACCTAAATTCGGAGAAAGCCACTTCTCCATCACCGAAAGCTCCATGCCCTTGCGGCGCGCGTAGTCCTTCACCTGATCCTCTTGAATCAAATCCACGGCAAAATAACGGGCTTCCGGGTTTGCGAAATACAAACCGCAGACGGAAGAGGCCGGGGTCATGGCGTTGCTTTCTGTCAGTGAAATTCCGGTGTTTTCCGTGGCCTTCAAAAGCGCAAAAAGAGGCGGCTTTTCCGTGTGGTCAGGGCAGGCGGGATAACCCGGTGCCGGACGGATGCCGCGGTAAGTTCCCTTGATGAGTTCCTCGTTCGACAAATTCTCGTCCGGTGCGTAGCCCCAGTACGTGGTGCGCACAAGACGGTGCATGTGCTCGGCAAACGCCTCTGCCAGGCGGTCCGCCAGCGCTTTGACCAAAATACTCTTGAAGTCATCGTGCTCTTCCTCGAATTTTTTTGCCAGGGCCTCAGCGCCCAACCCGCCGGTCACGGCAAAGGCGCCGATATAATCCGAGATTCCTGATTCCCGGGGCGCAATGAAATCCGATTGCGACAGGCAGGGTTTTCCGCCCGGAAGATCGACCTGCTGGCGAAGCGAGTAAAAAGTTGTGAGGACATGCGCCCGCGAATCGTCGGTATAAAGCTCAATATCATCGCCCACGCTGTTGGCCGGGAAAAAGCCGATCACGCCATGCGCGGACAAAAGCTTTTTCGCGATGATCTCATCCAGCATTTTGTTGGCTTCCTTGAAAAGCTTGGAGGCTTCTTCGCCGTAACGCGGGTGCGTCAGAATGTCCGGATATTTTCCCTTAAGTTCCCAGGCCATAAAAAAGGGAGACCAGTCAATCGCCTTGCGGATTTCATTCAGGTCAAAATCCCGGAACGCCCGCACCCCGAGAAAAGAAGGTTTCTTGATGGCGGCCTTGAACCAGTCCGGTTCAAATTTACGTTTACGGGCTTCTTCAAGAGTCAGGTACTTCCTGGAAGAGATTTTGCTCGCATGTTCTTCCCGAAGCCGGTCATAGCCTTCGTTGGTTTTTGCAACAAGGTCAGGTTTATTTTTGGGGTCCATCAGGCTTCTGCATACCCCTACGCTTCGTGACGCATCCTTCACATGGATTACAAAATTTTTGTAGGCCGGTGCGATTTTCACCGCTGTATGGTTCTGCGAAGTGGTGGCGCCTCCGATGAGCAGGGGAATCTTGAAGCCCTGGCGCTGCATTTCTTCCGCCACGTGCACCATCTCATGAAGCGACGGTGTGATCAGGCCGCTTAGGCCGATCATGTCGACATTTTTTTCAAGGGCGGTTTTCAGGATCTGATCGCAGGGCACCATGACGCCAAGGTCAATGATTTCAAAGTTGTTGCATCCGAGCACCACACCCACAATGTTTTTCCCAATATCGTGGACGTCGCCTTTCACCGTGGCCATCAGGACGCGGCCCGCGTTACGGCTTTCATTTTTCGCTTTTTCTTTTTCGATAAAAGGCGTGAGGTAGGCCACAGCCTTTTTCATCACGCGGGCACTTTTCACAACCTGAGGCAGGAACATCTTTCCTGCGCCGAAAAGGTCCCCGACAATGTTCATGCCGTCCATGAGCGGGCCTTCAATGACATCCAGCGGGCGGGCGCTTTTCTGGCGGGCTTCCTCCGCATCTTCATCAATGAAATCCACAATGCCTTTGATCAGCGCATGGGCCAAGCGCTTTTCAACCGGTTCCTTGCGCCAGGCCGAGTCTTCGACCACTTTCTTTGCGCCGGCCTTGTAGCTTTCTGCAAACGTGACAAGGCGCTCTGTGGAATCGGGGCGGCGGTTCAAAATGACATCTTCAATCAGCGTAAGCAGCTCCTTGGGGATTTCATCGTAAACCGAGATCATGCCTGCGTTCACAATGCCCATATCCATACCGGCCCTGATTGCGTGATAGAGAAACGCCGAGTGCATGGCCTCACGGATCGGATCGTTGCCGCGGAAAGAGAAGGACACGTTGCTGACTCCGCCGCTGATCCGGCAATGGGGGAGCGTGGCCTTGATCACTTTCGTGGCCTCAAAATAATCCACCGCATAATTGTTGTGTTCTTCGATGCCTGTCGCAATCGCGAAAATGTTCGGGTCAAAAATAATGTCTTCGGGCGGCAGGCCCACTTCTTCGGTCAGGATTTTGTAGGCACGTGTACAAATTTCGATTTTACGGGCCGCGGTGTCGGCCTGGCCCTTTTCGTCAAAGGCCATAACTACGGCTGCGGCACCGTAGCGGCGGACTTTTTTGGCCTGTTCTTTGAACGCGGCTTCGCCCTCCTTCATGCTGATGGAGTTCACAATGGATTTTCCCTGCACGCATTTGAGGCCGGCCTCGATCACGCTCCATTTGGAGGAGTCGATCATAATGGGAACCTTGGAGATATCAGGTTCCGCGGCAATGAGATTCAGGAACTTGGTCATGGACTGTTCAGAGTCCAGCATGGCTTCATCCATGTTGATGTCAATCACCTGAGCGCCTGCTTCAACCTGCTGGCGGGCAATGGAGAGAGCTTCATCAAACTGTCCTGCAAGAATGAGCTTTGCAAATTTTTTGGAACCCGTGACATTGGTGCGTTCACCAATGTTAATGAAATTGGTGTCTTCTCGGATCACGAGCGGCTCCAGCCCGCTGTAGGCGCTGCGTACCGGGATTTCTCTCAATGTGCGCGGACGGATATTTTTAACGGCGTTCGCAATGGCCTTGATGTGTTCCGGCGTGGTGCCGCAGCAGCCGCCGAGGATGTTTACAAATCCGCTTTCAGCAAACTCGCGTACCAGGTCCTTCATGATCTCAGGGGTTTGGTCATATTCCCCGAATGCGTTCGGCAGCCCGGCATTGGGATAAGCGCAGATGTAGGTCGGACAGATCTCAGAGAACTCTGCGATATAAGGGCGCATTTCGCTTGCACCCAGGGCGCAGTTGAAGCCGATGGTGAGCGGGCTGGCATGCTTGACGGAAAGCCAAAAAGCTTCTGCAGTCTGCCCCGAGAGTGTGCGGCCGCTTTGGTCTGTGATGGTGCCCGAAATCATGATGGGGATTTTGAGTCCGCGGCCTTCCATGTAAGCGTCGATCGCATAAAGAGCCGCCTTGGCATTCAGCGTATCGAAAATAGTTTCAACCAGAAAGAGATCCACACCGCCGTCCACGAGACCGCGCACCTGCTCGGTGTAAGCGGCGACAAGCTGGTCAAAGGTCACGGCCCTGTAGCCCGGGTCTTTGACATCCGGCGACAGGGAGGTGGTGCGTGTGGTGGGGCCGAGGGCTCCTGCGACAAAGCGCGGTTTCTTGGGATTTTTGGCCGTGTAATCGGCCGCGGCTTTTTTGGCAATGCGCGCGGCCGCGAGGTTCAGCTCATAGACCTTGTCCTCCATCTGATAATCCGCCATGCTGACGGCATTGGAGTTAAAGGTATTGGTTTCAATAATATCTGCGCCCGCTTCCAGGTATTCCCGGTGGATTTCTTCAATAATCTGGGGCTGAGTGATAGACAAAAGGTCGTTATTGCCCTTCACATCACACTTATGGTGCTGGCAGGCCTGGCCCCTGTAGGCCGCTTCATCCAGGCCGTAGCGCTGGATCATGGTGCCCATAGCGCCGTCGAGGATCAGAATCCTCTCTTTCAGAAGAGCGTGTATAGGATGATCAGGAAATGGCAGTTTCATGGGACGTTCAAAATAGTCTAAACAGGGGGTCTTGTCAACGAAGCCTGAAGGCAAAGCAAGGGGCCTGGAAAAGGGATTCCCATTTTCGGACGCCTTCTATAAACTACTTCGGATGTTAGAAACAGGGGGAAGAATGAGAAAAAAATTTCTTTGTCTGGCGGTTCTCTTGTCTGCCGGGTGTGCGGGCCTGGCCCAAGGAACCTACAATGTCAGTTTTCCCCAGGCTCGTTTGGCGGGCCTGAGTTCAGGGTACTACGCGGCGCTTTCGGTAGACCAGAAACTGACGGCGGCACCCACGATCCGGATCCGTCTTGGGTTAAGGAACACCACGGACCATGTGATTGAGACCAGCCCGTTTATGGATCAGCTGTGGCTTAGGTCTAAAGCCGGAACAGTTTATCCCGTGGATCTTTCCTCGATCACAGAGGAGCCTTACCGCGGCATGCTTATCAAGCCAGGTGTTTATGCTTCTTATGATCTCTCTTTTCAGGATAAAGCCATGAGCGACATGATTCTTGCCAACGGTCTTCTGGAGATGGAGTGGAAAATCGGATCCGGGATTTCGATGGTGATGAGTGCGCACACAACAAGATACAAATAACCGCCCAAACCGGAAGGCTTACCACTCGGTGGGTTTGTAGTCCTTGAAGAAATTGCCCCAGGCATGAATGCCTGTTGCGAAGCCGTGCAGAAAAGGATCACAGACACGGGCTGCACCATCCACAATATCCAGCGGCGGCTGAAAGTCATGCTCTTCGTATTTTCTTGCGGCAATGGCCGCCGGGTCTTCATCCGTGACCCAGCCTGTATCCACAGCGTTCATGTAAATTCCGTCTTTGGCATAATCGCGCGCAGAAGTCGCGGTCATCATGTTTAAGGCTGCTTTGGCCATGTTGGTGTGCGGGTGCTTGTCTGTTTTTGTGTAACGCGTGAACTTTCCTTCCATGGCAGAAACATTCACAATGTGACGGTCGGGACACGGGCTTTTCAGGAGAAGCGGCTTTAGTTTTGAGCAGAGAATAAAAGGCGCTACCGCGTTCACAAGATGCACCTCCAGCATCTCCGGAGTTGCCACTTCTGCGAGCGTCAAACGCCAGCTGTTTTTTTCCCGCAAGTCGATCTGCTGAAGATCCGCATCAAGTTTTCCGGCAGGAAAAATTTCAAGGCCGGCCTGCGTGTCGTTGTCATACGCGTACGGAATCATGGCGAGTTTGGCAGGTGCTTCTACCCCAATGGCCGGATGATGTTCAGGCCAGGAGGTCAGCATTTCATTAGCCAGCAAAGCTTTGGCTCCCCTGCGGGACCCCCCGCCCAGCTGATGGCGGCATTCCTCGTAGTTTTTCAGGAGCGGCCGCAGGGCACGAGGTACATCCTCAAAACGGACCGCTTCGCCAGCCTGCATATGAGCGAAAAAACCCGGCGGACGGCGGACCGTTTGGGCGGCGTTGTTGACGAGAATGTCGAGATGCTTTTCTTTGTTCACCAGATAGCGCGCAAGAATTTCCACGCTCGGCGCGTGCCTGAGATCAAGGCCGTAAATTTCAACCCGGTCTTTCCATTTTTCAAAGTCCTCTTCACGGGAGTAACGTTCCGCGGCATTAACCGGAAACCGGGTGGTGACGATGACCCGCGCCCCTGAGCGGAGCATCATGAGCGAAGACTGATAGCCGATTTTGACGCGTCCGCCTGTGATCAGGGCGGTTTTGCCTTCCAGAGGGGCCGTTTGAAAACGTTTGGCATAATTGAAGTCACCGCAGTCCTGGCACATGGAGTCGTAAAAAAAATGCACTTCGTAAAATTCTGTTTTGCAGACGTAACAATTCCGCGGGTTTTCGAGGCGTTCACGTTTTTGGGCCGTTGCGTCTTTTAAAAGGACGGGTTTGGGCGGAGTGTAAACAGGAGCAAAGCGCGCCATCCGGATCTGGGTTTTATTTCGTGCAGCCTGATCGGCTTCCCTTTTTTCGCGGCGGATTCTTCGGCGCCTGGCCTTGACTCTTTTTTTGCTGTCTTCCTTGGCAGGACGCGAAAGACGGCCGGAAGCCTTGAGCAGGGCTACCCTGTGTTCTTTTGGAAGCTTGTCGAAGAAGTCGGGTTCCGAAGACAGCCTGTCCATGAGTTTAACGCAAGCTTCGAGAGCCTGGGTGTCGAGGCCCTGATCCAGTTTTGCAGACTCGCTTTTTGTAATCTCTTTTTCCATAAGGTCCGGTGTGTTAGAGTTTTGAAGCGTCATTATTAGAAGAAATAGCCCGGGATACAAGCGCGGAAATCATATGCCTCAAAAAAAACTTACGCCAAGAGCGCTTTTAAAGTACCTTTTTTATCTGGTGATTGAGCTGGATGACCTTTTGGGGACTGTGCCTGCATTTCTTCTCGACCGGATTTTCCAGAAAATTTTTATTTCGGAAACCACGGAGGAAATGTACCGCCGGAGGTTTTACCTTCAGGCCGCGGTTTCATCCCAGGTCTACATCCTGGCAGTTTATCTCCTTTTTCAGCTCCCCGGGGCCAATCAGATGTATCTGCCTTTTGTCGTGTTTGCGTATTTCCTTTCGATCTATTATTTTCAGTTCCGTGAAGGCGACAAGCGGCTTGCGCTTGCGGCGGAGCAGAGCCCGAAGGCGCAGGCCCGGTTTGCCCGGGACCTTAAAATTTCAAAAATGCTTTTGTCCGCATGGAGTGTTTTTATTCTTTCCATTCAATTTTTACTTCCGCACTGAGCGGGGAGAAAAAATGAAACCAAAGCAGGTTTTTAAAACAGTAAAGTCTGTAATGCTTGTCTTCTTTTTGGCGATCCCCGCTGCGCATGCGGCAAGCGCTCTTCCGGAAGACTACATCAAATACCCGGTGATGGTGTCGCTGGAGGATGGCAGGGCGGGCAGCGGATTTTATATTACCCAGGATAATGGTGCTGCCTATTTTGTGACCGCCAAACACCTTTTATTTTTTGATCCGGAGAAAGAGGGAAAGACCGGCGTGAAAGGAAATCTGGCGCTGCTGGTTTCTTACCCGCGGGAGAAAGGCGCGAAGTATCCGATCCGCCTTCAGCTTGAACTGCCCAAACTCTACGAATGGCGCTACCTGCAGGACCACCCCAGCCGTGATGTTGCGGTTGTGCGGGTCGGAAAGATTACCGTTACAGCCAAAGGCAAAGCGCTTATTTTTTCACCGGGAGTCAGCCTGGTGGCCAAACCGGGAGAAGAGCCGGGAAATGTCAGCATTGTAGGGGCCAACAAAGATGTCATCAAAACTTACGACAAGATCAGTATTGGAAATGAGATTTTTACTTTCGGGTATCCCACATCGCTTGGTATTGAATCTTATCCGCAGATTGATTACTCCAAACCGCTTTTAAGAAAAGGCATTATTGCCGGCGTCAATGAGGAAAAAAAGTCCCTGATATTGGACTGTCCTGTTTTTTACGGAAACAGCGGCGGGCCTGTCGTGGAAGCAGAGTCTGTAAACATTGGAGAAACCCGTTATTCGATTGTCGGGATGGTGTCAGAATTCATCCCTTTTGATGACAAATGGTACGGCCTTCGTCAGCCCTTTAATCTCCGCCAGATTGAAAACTCCGGTTACTCCGTGGCCATTCCCATGGATACGATTTTAGATCTTATTGAGGGAACGGATCTTGCTATTGCGGCGCGCGAAGCCGCTCAGGCAAACGGAACCGCTCCTCCAGTGTAGTCTTCTTAGTCAGAGCAAACCCGCCATTGCAATCGTCCCGCTCTTCAGTGATACTTTTTTAAATGGGAAATGAATAAATTTTAAAGGTTCGCGTCTTAAACACGGACTCATACCGCATGGCGCCTAAAGGAGAATGTATGAAAAGATTCTGGATGTTCTTGGTCATCTCGGTTGTTTTTGTCTCAGGATTTATGACAGCTGCTCAGGCTTGCGGGGGCGACAAATCCCACGCAGAAAGCAGCGAAGGCGAAAACACAGAAAAGTAAATAACGGAAAAAAGGGGCGGCCCCTGGGGAGTTCGGGGGAGCTGACCAGGGACTTGAGACTTTGTCTTCAAGGAGGAAACCTGCCGCCCCCCAATTCTGACGCGCTTTTAAACCCGCTGTTTCAATTCAAATCCGCTTTTTTCCAATTGCGCGCCAAGCTCCGCGCCCTATAATGCCGCGAAACATTTCATTGTAAGAAACGATGCGATCAGGGAGGCCCTTATGCCCCGTCTTATCTCAAGGCCGGCCGAGATCAAAGCCGCCGGCAATAAACCTAAAATTATCCACGAGTACATTGGAAGGGTGAACTCTTCCACGACCGCGGCCAGCATTGCTCACATGAAAAGCCCTCAAGGATGGGTAGAGCCGGGGCAGACGCCCGAGTTTGATGAATACACGGTGGTTTTGAAAGGCATGCTGCGTGTTTCAACCCGGGACGGTGACCTTGATGTTCGCGCCGGACAGGCTGTGATCGTTTCCCGCGGGGAATGGGTCAAATACAGCTCTCCCGAATCCGAAGGCGCTGAATATCTCGCTGTATGTCTGCCGGCTTTTTCGCCGGAAACCGTTCACCGTGATGCCTGAAAGGAGATGAGTATGGCCTGGATTTATCTTGTGATTTCAGGGGTGCTGGAAGTGGTGTGGGCTATTAGCCTCAAACAATCGGCAGGCTTTACAAAACCTCTCCCCGGGGCGGTCACGATTCTTGCGCTTGTGGCCAGCTTTGTGCTTCTCTCTTCAGCTGTGAAACAGATTCCTATCGGAACTGCTTATGCCGTTTGGACGGGGATTGGTGCTGTGGGTACAGCCCTTCTCGGCATGGTGCTCTTTGGGGAACCCAAAGAGGCGGTGCGTTTCTTCTGTATCTTTCTTATTGTCGGCGGTATGGCCGGCCTCAAGCTCTCCTCGGGCCATTAATCTTTTAGCCCCATTTATTGACACCCTCCGAAAGCGCGGGTAGTATTAGACCAACCGGTAGGTTTAAACGATGAGAAAAGCCTTAGCAGAATCCCCGACTAAAGAAAAACTGTTCGACGCAGCCCGCGACTTGATGATGGCCAAAGGCTTTGTAGGAACTGCTGTGGATGAAGTGTGCGAACAGGCTGGTGTCAGCAAGGGCAGTTTTTTCCATTACTTCAAGAGCAAGGAAGATCTCGGGGCGCAGCTTCTTGAGCGCTACACATCCGCACGCGCCAAGATCGTGGAAGAAAAGATTAACAGCTGCGGCAGTGATGACCCCTTGGATAGAATCGACGCCTACCTGAACTGTGTTCTTGATCTTGCCAAAGAAACAGACCCCAAGGGATGTCTCGTCGGAACTTTTTCGCAGGAAATTTCTGAAACCCACCCGGAGCTTCGTGAGCTTTGCGCCAGAATCTTTAACTCCAAAGGACATCTTTTTTGCCACGAGCTGGAGAAAGCCAAGATCAAATATCCGCCAAAGATTTCATTTGAGTCACGAGAGATGTGGGATTACTTTCTCTCGCTGATGCAGGGAACCATGATTCTTGTGAAGGTCCGTCAGGATAAAAGTGTGATCCCCCGAAATATTGAATGCTTCAGACAATACTTAAAAAGTCTTTTTGGAAAATGAATTTTTGTTTTGTCCCGCGTAAGATTTAAGGCCTCCCGGTCGATGTCTCCCGAATTTAAAAAAGCAGAAGATCTTCAAAAAGAACTCCGCCGTCTTGCGGATCCGGTCAAAGCCCGTGTGCTTCAGGGTTTTTTCAAAACAGGCCCCGGAGAGTACGGGGAAGGAGACCTTTTTCTGGGAGTGGTAATTCCTGTGCTGCGCGGCTTGGTGAAGCGGACCGCCGGGTTTTCTTTTTCTGAACTATCAAAACTCCTAGCATCGCCGTTTCATGAAGACCGGATGATGGCCGTTTTGATCCTGGCAAAGCAATTTCAAGAAAGCGATAAGAACGGCCGCGGGAAAGTTTACCGGTTCTATCTCCAGAACCTGGACAGGATCAACAATTGGGATCTTGTGGATGTCTCGGCCCCCGGCGTTGTGGGCGCCTATCTTCTGGAGCAGAATAAAAAGATTCCAAGCGCGCTTTCTAAATCCAAAGATCTGTGGCGCCGGCGCGTGGCCATGATTTCAACTTTCGCTTTTATCCGTAAAGGCCGTTTTGAGGAAACCTTTCGTTTGGCCGAGGCTTTGATCCAGGACGAACACGATCTTATGCATAAAGCCTCGGGCTGGATGCTCCGCGAAGCCGGCAAAAGGAACCCGGAAAGGCTGAAAGAATTTCTCGAAAAATTCGCCCCTCGAATGCCCCGCACAATGCTGCGCTATGCGATTGAAAAATTTCCTCAGGCCAGGCGCCAGCGCTACCTAAGAATGAAGCGAAAAGACCATTGAGTTTACTGAACCGGAATTTTCGAAGATGTTTTTGCTTCCTGAAGTTTCGGCAGCGTAACTGTCAAAACTCCCTCCTTGTAGGTAGCGCTGATTTTCGTTTCGTCCACAGGGCCCGGGAGCGGCAGTGTTCTTGAAAAAGATCCGTAACTGCGCTCCTGAGTGTAGAAGCCGCCGGCATGATCTTCTGTTGAGGCCTCTGATTTTTTAATTCCCTGAAGAGTCAGCAGGTTTCCATTCACAGAAACATTGATCTCGTCCTTCTCCAGACCCGGAAGATCAGATTTCAAAATGTAGGCATCTCCCTGATCTTCGAAGTCTACAGAAACAGAAGGCATTATGGCCGCGGCAGAAAAAAAATTGTCCGGCGTGTCAAACATGCGGCTCATTCTTTCGTGAAGCCGCCCCAATGAGGTTAAGGCGTCTTCAAAAAAAGGATCCTGGCTCATCCATCCGGCTGGGTTTGCCTGTGCGTGGGAACGCGGCGCCGGAAAGGATGGGGGAAGCGGCTGTCTTGAAGCCCGGCTGCCTTCGGAAAAAGACGAAGGCGCAGGCGAAAGCCTTTCGGTTTGTTCCTTGCGGTGCAGGTAAAATAAAAAGCCGGCGGTTTGCAAAATAAGAAGAAAAGCCAAAAGAACAATCACAGCATAAAGAAGCTTTTTAGGCGAAGCTGAGTTTTCGTTTTGATGAGGTTGTATCACATCCATAACAATCTCCTCCAACCCGCCCAGGGGAAAGGCCTTTCAGCCTTTCCCCTGGAGTGTTCTCATTTTCCCGTTTCCCCGGAAGGTTCGCTTCCGGGAACTATTTTATTTCCACACTGATTTCCTTGGCCTTGGCATTTTCCGCCTTGGGAAGCGTAATTTCCAAAACACCGTTTTTGTAAACGGCGCTGACTTTGTCGGCCTGAACATCCGTGGGAAATTCGAGCGTGCGGCTGAAGGAGCCGTAAGAACGCTCAGAGTAATAAGAAGTTTTTTCTTTCACTTCTTTTTCGTTTTTCCGCTCGCCCGAAAGGGTCAGCGTTGAACCTTGAACTTTCAAATTGAAGTCCTCTTTTTTCAGCCCCGGAAGATCCGCATGGACGACGTAGTGATCGCCCTCCTCACGTACCTCCACCTCCGGAGCAAAGTTCTTCAGCCAGTTCTCCCGGCGGTTCAAAGAACGGTTAAAAACGCGGTTAAAATCCGTTTGAAGATCCGACAAAACGTCTAAAGGATCCCAGTGATAGTTTTTTCTGATCAGTTCCATGACACAGTCCTCCTTGTTTTTGAAAAGCATGATTTCGAAACTTGTCTGAACAATTTCAAACAGCATGCCAATTTCTGCGCGATCGGAAAGCTTGTCGTAACCCCTTGTTTTTAAAGGATTTTTTATTGAACGGATCCACAATGGAACATTCCCGGGCCTGTGCACTGTGTCAAAAAAAAACAGAGTTTGTGACACATCCCGTGTGCACAGAAGAAGCGGTGGAAGCGGCGGCACTTAAAATAGACTATTGACGGTTTGCAAATTCATGTTAGGTTAGCGCAGTTCTTTGAATCCAAAAGGTGCCTGTTCCGTTTTGGGACAGGTTTAAAAGGGAAGTGAGCGTTCTGCTGTTAAGGAACGGCTCCACGGTGCCGCCGCTGTTGGCAAGAACGAAAGCGTCAAACACCACTGCAGTGCTTCAAAAAATCGAAGCCCGCGGGAAGGGACGCAAGTAGGAATGACAAGCTTGCCGAGTCAGAAGACCTGCCTTTTGAATTTTTACTCCGTTGTTCACCGTCTTCGAGCAAAGACAAAGCGCGCCCTGAAAACCTCTTTTCCGGATAAGCCCTTTGTGTCTTTGCACAAGACAAAAGGGCTTTTGTGTTTCTGCGAAGATCCTGCTTAAAAATCTGTGTTTTTTTTGCGGCCGCCGTTTTTTGCGCGCCTGCAGTTATTCTGCCGCAGGATACCGTTCCTCCAGCTGCCCGCATCGTCTCTCTGAGTCCTTCCACAACGGAGATCCTTTACGCGCTCGGCGCCGGAGATCAAGTGGCCGGCGTTACCACCTATTGTGTAACACCACCTGAAGCACGGCTCAAACCCAAGGTCGGCGGATTCACCAATCATAATCTGGAGGCTATCGCCGCACTCAAACCAGACCTCGTGGTTCTTACGCCCAATGGCGGATCCCGCCTTACTTATGAGCGGCTTAAAAGCGCCGGCATACCAGCGCTCTCTGTTTCATTTTATGGCCTTTCGGATCTTGAGAAGTCTTTTGAACTTTTGGGGCACGCCTCAGGTCATGACGAAAAGGCTGCGGCTTTGCGTACAGAACTGCAGACGACTCTTGAGGCCGTGAAGCAGGCAGCTCCGTCGGGTATCTCTTTGCGGGCAGCCTATGTGACCTGGCGGGCGCCCTTGATTCTTGCCGGCGCAGGCACGATGGAAGAAGAAATCATGCTTTTTTCCGGAGCAAAGAACAGCGTAAAGGAAAGCAGTGTCCGTTATCCGCGGTGGAGCGAAGAGGCTTTTCTATCGTCGGATCCGGATGTGATTTTTGACGCCAGTGCTTATGAACGTGATGGCGATCCCGAAAAAGAGAAAAAAGCGGCGCACGATTTTTGGGTGCGCTACAAGACACTGCGTGCGGTGCGCGAGAGGCATGTCTATTTGATCCGCCGGGAATTTCTTCCAGTCCCCGGTCCGCGGACAGTCGTGCAAATTCGGGTCATTGCTTCGGTTTTAAAAAATCTGGATGACGAAGGCGGAAAGGAGGCTGGCTATGACAGGCTTTCTTTTTAGAAAAGAAATGAAAATGCTTATCGGGCTGGTTCTTCTTACAGCCGGGATCTTTTTCTGCAGTCTTTTCTTTGGGGCTTCCGACGTCGATCTTCAATCACCCGAAGGCCGCTGGGTTTTGCTGGAGCTTCGTCTGCCGCGCGCGCTTCTTGCGCTCATGGTCGGTGCATCTCTCGGGCTTTCCGGCGCAGTGCTTCAGGCGCTTTTTCGCAATCCGCTAGCCGATCCGCATCTTACCGGAGTTTCGGCAGGCGGTGCTGTGGGTGTGGTCCTGGGGAGCCGCTGGCTCGCGTCGGCTGGAGCGCTTGCGGCCTTGCCGGTCCTCTCGGCTGCGGGGTCATTGGCTGCGCTTGCGCTTGTTTACCGGCTTGCGAAAAAAAACGGAGTGCTTTCGATCTACACGCTTCTTCTTGCAGGCGTCATGGTGAATTCCTTTTTTATCGCCCTGATTATTTTTCTTCAGTCTATGGCCAAGTCTGATGAGATGGCCGGCGTTCTCTTCTGGCTTTTGGGCAGCATGGGCACGGCGGGCCGTAAAGATTGGATCGTCGCGGCAGCGGTCCTTGTTCCGGTCTTTATTTTTCTTCTCCGAAAAGCCAGGGCGCTCAACCTTCTGTCTCTTGGAGAATCACAGGCCCAGGCCTTAGGCGTTCCTGTGGAGAGGACCAAACGTACTCTTTTTCGTTTGGCAGCTCTTCTGACAGGTTCTGCGGTCAGCGCCAGCGGCATGATCAGTTTCGTGGGACTCATTGCGCCGCATCTCGCCCGGCTTGGCGGGGGCGCGGATTACCGGAAGCTCCTGCCCGCAAGCGCGTTGATCGGCGGAAGCCTTCTCATGCTCTCTGACCTTTTGGCGCGTACACTGCTTCGGCCCCAGGAATTGCCGGCCGGCGTGATAACGTCCTTTCTTGGCGTACCGTTTTTTCTCTGGCTTTTGAAGCGCCGCGAGTGCTCGGAAGGTGTTTCATGAGCGCGCTTCTGGAGTTTCGTAATGTCCGGTTCGGGTATGGCAAAGGCTTTGGTTTTGAAAACATTGATTTTTCACTTTTGCCCGGAAGCTTCACGGTTTTTCTTGGACCCAATGGCGCAGGAAAAACCACGCTTTTCAAACTGGCCTTGGGACTCCTGACGCCGGATTCCGGAGAGGTTCTGCTCAGAGATCGTCCTCTGAAGAGTTTGCGGCCGGAAGAAATCGCGCGCTCCGTGGCTTTACTGGAACAGGAAAGCACTTACCTTTTTCCCTTTACAGCAGAAGAAGTGGTTCGCATGGGGCGTTTTCCGCATTCGGGCGGCGGTTTTTGGGACAGTGAGGAAGATGCCGCGGTTGCAGCGTGGGCCATGGACGTGACTGGAGTGCGGGAGTTTGCCGGCCGTTCAGTCCAGACCTTAAGCGGCGGGGAGCGGCGCCGAGTGGAAATCGCCCGCGCGCTTTGTCAGCAGCCCAAGCTGCTTTTGCTGGATGAACCTGCGGCCTTTCTGGATCTGCGCCAGCAGGGTGAGCTGTTTACCCTGCTTCAAAAACTGAACAGGGATCAGGGGCTTGCGATCGCGATGATTTCTCATCAGCCTGGTCTGGTGCGCAATATTGCCCAGCGCGCCATTTTCCTCTCGGAAGGACGGATCGTTCAAGAAGGTTCGGCTCAGGATCTTCTCTCAACTGAATCACTCATCGAATTTTTTCAAATATCCAAGAGTTTTGAATCCCTGCTGTAAATATAAGGATGCGAATATGAGACTTTGGAAAAAAACGCTTCTCTCTGCGGCTTTGTTGATCCTTGCCTGTCCGGAGCTTTATGCGAAATCCGTGCATGCGGAAACCGAAATCCCTGTCGCCGTAACGGCCTTGAAGCAGGAGGACATCCAGTCCAATCCTGTTATGGTGATTGCCTCAAGAATTCCTGGTTTTCTTACCGCAAACCAGGATGTCCCTTCCAATGTCAGTGTCAGAACCAAAGATGACCCGCTCTTGAAATATGCTGATACGTTTCAGGAATCCGTTCAAAACCTGGAAGGCATTCATCTTTATGATGCGGTAGGAAACGGCGTAGACACAGCGGTCGCGATGCGCGGGTTTTCCGAAAGCAGTGCCGTCACCATGATTGTAGATGGCGTTCGTGTCAATGAACTCGACGGAGACGCGCTCGCTTTTCCTCTTCTTTCAATGAAAGATATTGATTCGATCCAGGTGGAAAGGGGCTCAGCCTCCCCGATTTACGGCAGCGGCGCATTTGCCGGAGTGGTTAACATCACTACCGGGAGGCCGAGCAAGAAACCCCTTAGTCTCTTTGGCGGAACGGAATGGACAAGTTTTCACGGTATCCGTTTTTACCAGGGCGTGAGCGGAACGCTTCAGGACAAAGCGACGCCTCTTGAAGGTGAATTTTATTACTATTTCAACGGAGGCCGTGATGTGACGGATGGTTTCCGCGAAAATGGTGAAACGCGTCTTACTAATTTTGACATTAAAACAGGCTATCAGCTTCCTGAGGATTCCGGAAAGTTTGAGTTCCGCCTGAAACACGCGGCCGATGCGATCTCCAATCCGGGAGAACTCACGCGAGAACAATTTGAAGGCCGCCCCTGGACCTCAAACAAGCCGCTTGACGGCCGAAAGTATAAGGCAACGATTATTCAGCTCAGCGGAGAAAAAAAGTTTTTGGATAACCGGGCCTTTATTTCCCTGCTCACAAACTGGCGGATCAACCAGCAGAATTTTTATTCCACGTTCGGAACTTTCACGGATTTTACGAGCGGCTCAAATCCGGATACGAATTTTGTCACCCAGAAAACCCATTCTTCGGATCTGATCTGGCAGGCCGGTTATGAAGATACCTGGGATTGGCTCGGCTCCAGAAGTCTGATCGGAATGGAATTCCGTGACGGCGAGGAGTATGCACGTCAGCAGGACGCCTTTGGCGGACAGGTC
>CAYRBY010000017.1:0-3610 GCA_964422635.1 uncultured bacterium | reverse complement strand
GAAAAAACAGACAATTATGAAGCGGGGACGCGCCTCCGTTGGAAAGACAAGGCGCAGTTTAAATTCAGTTATTTCCTGATCGATCTCAAAGACGAGATTGTTTACGACAGCACTTCTGTTACTTCGACAACCCCCTTTGGAAGAAATATCAACATCGGAAGAAGCCGCCGGGATGGCATCGAAACGGGGATTGAAGGCAAACCTCTGCCGGAGTGGACGATCTTTGGCAACTACACTTGGACCCAGGCGTATGTGCGTGAAATCGACGGCGGCGGCTCACTGGTGGACGGCCGTTCGCTTGGACAGATTCCCGAGAACCGCTATTCGCTTGGAACCATGGTGCAGCCTTTTCTGAAATTCGGAGAAGTTCCGGCAGGCCTGCACCTGGGTATCAATGGAATTTTCACAGGCAAGCAGCACCCGACCTCTTATGAATCAGCCAGTGAATCCAATCTGAACGCCGGCCGAGGTGCCGCGCACTTTATTAAATCCTATACAGTATGGAACTTCATTATGACGTATATGTGGCGGGGAAAAGAAGCGTACTTTAAAATCAACAATCTTTTCGATGAACGGTACTACTCCCGTTCAGTTACGGCGGAATCTTTTGGCACTGCGATTTATCCCGCGGGCACTTATAACTTTGTAGTTCCGGGCGCACCTCGTGAATTTGTGCTCGGTTTCAAATGGCTGTTTGAATAAGCAGGAAAAGGTATGAAAAATAAAAAAATAAAAAAACCTGTTCTTAAAGACAAGGCCCCGCGTAAGGCGCCGAAACCTAAAAAATTCAAGAAAAAAGGCCTCATCCTTCTTCATTATGGGGACGGCAAGGGGAAGAGTACGGCGGCTTTTGGCACAGCTCTACGCGCCTTGGGGCGCGGGTGGAAAGTTGCGGTGGTTCAATTTATTAAAGGGAAGTGGAAAACTGGAGAAGGCGAAGCTGAGAAATTCTTCGCAGGTCGGTTGAAGTTTTTTGTTATGGGGGAAGGGTTCACCTGGGATACGGGACTTTTTGACCGGGATGTTGAAACTGCGGGGCGGGCGTGGAAAAAAGCCGTGGAAGTTCTCCATGACAAAAACTACGACCTGGTGATCTGGGATGAGGTTCTTTACGCACTGAAGTATAATTTTCTAAATCTTGGCGATGTTATGCGCGAGCTCCGCAAGAAACCTTCCTTTAAGCATGTCATTTTGACCGGAAACTTTGCCCCGCCTGCTCTCGTCCGTATGGCGGATCTTGTAACCGAGATGCGCTGTGTCAAACACCCTTATCAGAAAGGCCTGTTGGCGCAGCCCGGAATCGATTATTAATGCTGTGGAGAGGCGCACCCGCACTCTTTTGTTGATCGTAAACCCTCTTTTCTGGCAAGATGCCCTTGGATGCCCATAAAAATTTTTGAAAAACTCACCCAGGCTTTTCCCTTTTGGATTTTGAGCGGTGCTCTTACCGCCCTTTTTTACCCGCCGCTTTTTACATGGTTTTCGGGACCGTTTATTACCCTGGGGCTGGGCGTGATTATGCTGGGCATGGGACTGACCCTCACACCTCAGGACTTTCAAGGCGTCTTCACAAGGGAGTCGGGACGTGTCTGGACGGGCATTCTGCTTCAGTACACGGTCATGCCCTTTCTGGGCTGGTCGATGGGCTATGTGTTCCGCTTGCCGGCACCGTATGCGGTAGGACTTGTCCTGGTGGCGTGCTGTCCCGGCGGAACGGCTTCAAATGTTGTCACCTATCTTGCGCGGGCCCATGTGCCGCTTTCAGTAACCATGACTGCGATCTCGACCCTTCTTGCGGTGGTGCTCACGCCCGCTCTGACGGCACTTCTGGCCGGGAGCCGCATTGAAGTGAATGCCTGGGGTCTTTTGGTCAGCACCTTTCAGGTTGTGCTCATTCCTGTGGCCGCGGGCCTGGCCATGAACCGGTATCTTCCCGGCGTAACACGAAAAATTCTTCCAGCCTCTCCTCTTGCCGCGGTCATTTTTATCACGCTCATTGTTTCAAGCATCGTGGGGGCCGGGCGTGATCAGATCCTCGAAGCCGGCCCCAGACTTCTCGGCGCGGTTTTTTCTTTGCATGCGTTTGGTTTTTTACTGGGTTATCTGCTAAGTTTTAGAATGTGCCGCAATGAGATTGTGGCTCGGACGGTTTCAATTGAGGTCGGAATGCAGAATTCAGGCCTGGGCGTTGTCCTGGCCCGGAGTAACTTTTCAAATCCTGTTGTGGCGATTCCCAGCGCAATCTCAAGCGTCTTTCATTCCTTGATCGGAAGCCTGCTTGCGGCATACTGGAGCCGGCGCCCCCAACCCGTGCAGAAGACATGATCAGAAAATATTTGGCTTATGGAGTCCTCGCTCTTCTTGTTTTTCAAACCGAGCTATTTTCAGCGCCGCTTCGTCTTGAAGGAATCATTTCGGATCCCCAAGACCCGGAAAAATCTCTTGCGATTATCGATGGGCAGCCTTTGAAAAAAGGCAGTTCAGTGGACTCTTTTCAGATCACGGGCATTGAATCGGCGGCGGTGACGCTGAAAGATCCGGCAACAGGAGAAGAAAAGATGCTGCGGCTTGAAGACACACAAGCGCCAGCACCCGCCGCCGCTGCCTTAAACTCCGCTCCCGAAGCAACTCTTAATCAGCCTAGTCCAAACGTCTTTCAAAAGATGTGGGAGGCCCCCGGACTTGCTTTTAACCGAATCCTAGAATTGAAAGCGCTTCGGGATTTGGCTATCCTTAATAATGCCGCCGTGACCTATTTCAATCAGCGGCATAACTTTCCTCCGGACATTAAAACCCTGATTGATGCGAAGCTTCTACCGGGTTCTTATGCGCAAGGAATCCGGAAGCCGTATCAATTTACTTTATTACGGGCTGTGACGCCCGCGGCGTTCGGTATTCATGCGGACCCTGTTGATCCTGCATCGAAGCTGAGGCATTTTTATGTGGGTGTGGATGCGATTATCCGGGAGTCTTATGGAAAGCCGGCGCATGGCTCAAGCCTTCCACATGACTATTAATGAGACAGAAGTTAAGAGTTTTTCTAAAAAGACGATGGACAGGGAGCGGATCTTATGAGGGACGTGGTGTCCCGGAAGGGGAAAAGGGGGAATTTTATGATCAGGAATTTCAAATCGTTTTCTTCCATAGCTCGATTGACACTTTTTATTTTTGCCGCATCTGAAGCGGTTCTGAGACCGCTGGCTTTTGGTGCAGGAGAACCGGTGTCCGGAGTGATTCAAGCCGTTAAAGATCTCGGCGGCGGCCGATATGAGTTGACCGTCCAGGGCGCCGAAGACAGCATTTTTGTGGTTGATGCCTCAACTCAGATTCAGGGAACGATTCCCGCCAAAGACGTTAAGGAAGGGCAGCGTATTTTTCTCCCGGGGTCTGGCGGGGTGCCAGGAATTCGTGGCATGAAAGGCGTGAAAAATCCATTTGGCAATATGCCCGACGCGATGAAAAAGCAATTGGGTCTTCCTGATATGCCGAACATTCCTGATGTTCCAGATGTCCCTAATGTTCCGGAGGTTCCTAAACTTCCGAATATTCCTAACCTTCCTCAAAACAGCGGGATTCCTGCCGGCTTACCTGGCGGAGGAGCTGGGCCCAT
>CAYRBY010000016.1:20530-29094 GCA_964422635.1 uncultured bacterium | reverse complement strand
AAGGCTGTGGCGATGCTGGAAGCCCAGGAAGCTCTGGCAACCTCCGCATAAGCGGCCTAAAAGAACTTCTTTTAATGTCTCCCTATCCGGGGCATCCTGGATAGGGAGTGTTTTTTTTGTGGCTGGCGTATCTTGTTTTACAGTCACTTTTTAAAAAGATTTAATCATAGATGATCCTTTATGTTATAAGTTTTTATAAACGCATTTATCCCTATTTGACAAAAGGACCTGCGTTGATTAAATTTTAAGCAGAGTATTCTTTTTCAACCAATCTAAACAGTTGTTTAACCCCAAAAGAAGACACCTATTTCCAGGAGGAAAATACCTTGAAAACAGCGAACCCCCGAGTTCCTGCTTTTGTCTTTCCCGAAGCCATGAGTTCCCGATTTAAAACCTCAGCAATTCGCTTTAAACGTTCTTTTAACCGCACGGTCAGCTTTATCACCGCGGCTACTTTTCTGCTCACGTCCGTTTCGGGGAACGGTCAGCTTTGGGCGCAGTCTGTTTCATCGGGAAGTCTTGGAGAAGTCAGGGGATTGTCAGAGCTTGGGGAAGCTTTTAAGGTGCCGGCAGAATTTGGAACGCTTAAGGAATATCACCCGGCGCAGTCAGGCGTGAACGCACCGTTTGTTTTTCATATTCAGGATGCGCACGCCAATGTAGATGCTCAGCAAAGCATCAAAAGTATTTTGGAATGGCTTGAACAGGAAAAGGCGGCCAAGGACTCCCGCTCCCTTTCTATTGTGCTGGAAGGCGCTGCGGGACCGCTTCATCCGGAGTATCTGCGTTTGTTTGCCGACTACCCGGAGGTCAACGAAGCCGTGGTGCAGGATCTCCTTTCGAAGGGCGAATTAAACGGCGTCGAACTTTTTGCCTGGGAGAGATTAAAGAAACAGGAAGCACCTGTTTTGATCCAGGGTGCTGAAGAGATTTCTCTCTACCGGGACAACCTTCAAACCTATCGTGAAATTCTTTTTCAGCAGGAAGAAATCGAAACCCTGCTTAATCCTTTCCGCAAGCAGATTGATATAGCCAAGTCCCGGATTCTTTCTCCGGCCCTTCGCGATTTTCTCCGTGAGCGTGACCGTAGAAAATTCGGCAACTATCAGGGGGATGCCGCTTCCTCTCCGCAGCTTTCTGCTTATTTGAACTATTTGAATGGGGAAGTGAAGAAGGAGCTGCAGATTGATCTCGATGACAAGTTTGAGCAGGTTCGTTTTCCGAATCTTGTCAGGCTTCTGGTTTTGGAACGTGTTGAAAAGACGATTGACCCGACACTTGCCGCCCGCCAGAAAAAGGAAGCTGTCGAAGCCCTTAGCCGCAAGGCGGCGACGGCTGAAGATAAGAAATTGATTCATGCCTTTGAAGTTCTGGATCTGTCCGTGCCTGTGCGCAGTGTGACGGAATCAGTCTGGAAGTGGGCTGCTGGAAAACAGGTGGATCTTCACTCTTATCAGGAGATGTGGAAAAGTACGGGATCCCTGATGCTCCGTTCAGAGCTGGAAGCCGACGATCTTTTCGCTGAAATGGAAATCCTGGAAGGATGGCTCATTGAAAAGTGGATTCGCAGTGATGACGAGCGCACGCTTGTCGGGGTTCTCAAGGATTTTGAACTCGTAGAAAAGCTGTTGGCCCTCAAATGGACGCCCTCTGAAGAGGAACGCTTCCTCGCGCGTCCGGGCGAAGTTCTCAATTCTCTTTTTGGTTCTGTGATTTCGGGCCTTCTCGGGACTTCGGAAGAAGATCAAAAACAGGTGAAGCAGCTTGAGCTTAGCGCTTCAAAAGTCGAAGACCTCCGCGCGAAAATCTCGAAGGCTGTTCATTTTTATGAAACGGCCCGCACGCGTGACGAAGTCCTTCTTCAGAACACTTTGAAAAATGCAGGCCCGGAATC
This sequence comes from uncultured bacterium, assembly GCA_964422635.1. Lineage (GTDB taxonomy): Bacteria > Omnitrophota > Omnitrophia > Omnitrophales > Aquincolibacteriaceae > ZLKRG04. The sequence goes on along the minus strand of CAYRBY010000016.1, from coordinate 27,200 downwards.
CTTGGTCGTGCTCGTGTCCGGCGGTTTCCACACCCAGGGCTTGACCCGTCTGATGCGTGACAAGAACATTGGTTACGCTGTCATTCAGCCGCGAATTGCAAAAAATGATAACGGTGCGCTTTACCAGAACGTTCTCAAAGAGCGCAACACCGACCTTTCGGCCTATTTCCGCAAGCCGCTTTTGAGCAAGCAGGAGGCCGTTTTCTTTAAAGCTTTCATTGAAACGGCTGTGCCCGTGCTTTGGGAAAAATACCGCATTCCGCATAGTGAGATTGGTGACAAGGTTGTGGCCGCTATGGCTGCTCATCCTGTTTTGGCTGGAGTTCTTTCTGTGAAATCCGTTGCGGTCCGTGACGGCTCCCGCCTTGAAATTTCAAAAAACAATGGCGGTGCCGCTGATGAGATTTCGGCTGTGAATAATGAAAGCGTGGCCTTGACTCCGAACACAGAGGCCCCTGAACTTTTCAATCAATCCTGGACAACTTTCAGCGCAGTCGGAAGCACTTCTGCGGCCGGAGCAGCTGCTTCTTATACAACCACGGTTGACGTGATGCCCGCCGGAACCCGCGTTTCTGTCGCGCAGACGGCCTTGGAAGCGCCCGGTTCGCGCTCTGAGTTGCGTGATTTTGACGAGCAGGTGGCAGCGAAACTGAAGGCGGATTATCACCCCGAGCGTCTTGCTGCGGCTTTGGACATGCTTAAGGCCTTTAAGCGTGGCAACCCGAATCCCGCCGATGCAGGGGGCGGTCTGGATGTTCTGAACCACTTTGAAAATTACGGTTTCGTGGACTATGCGTATGAAATTGACCGCGCGATCGCCATTGTGGAGAAGTCGCTTGGGCGTACCCCTTCGGCCCGTGCCGAACTCCGGGGTGTCGATGAAGAAACTGCTAAGAGACTTTCAGAAGCCTATCTCGAAGAACAGCTTCGCGGCGCTTCGGATATTCTCCGGGCCTTTGAACAGGGCCGCGTGAATCCTTCGGATGCCGCGGGCGGTTATGACATTTTGAATGATCTTGGTTTCCCTGTTTATGGTTATGGCGAGGGCTTCGAGATTCCGCGCGCGATTTCGATTGTGGAGGCTGCGATTGAAAATAAAAGTCCCGGAGTCCGGTCCGAACTGCGTCAGGAAGACTGGGTCGCTCAAAACACGCCTGAGCTTGTGAATTACACCGTGGTCAGCCGTCAGTTTGAAGCCGGCCTCAACCGCGATATTCTCGAAGCGCTCGAGAAGAAATACGGCAGGGCTATTGCGAACTTTGTTTCTCAGTCCAATTTTACAGGAGGTCTGGGGGCGTTGATGCCGGACCTTATTGATTCGTGGAAGAAAAACGGGACGGACATTATTGCTATCCACCCGCTTTACAATGATAAGATCAAGGGGATTGTCCGCGATCTGCCCGAGGAAATTACGAGCGGCCGGAAAAAACTCGGGGATTACCTTCGCGAAATCCTGACCGATATGGGTGGTGACACCGGGATTGAGTTCCAGATCAAGCTTCCCATCGGTGATGACTTCCGCAACAAGGCGCAGGGGAAGGCCCGCGGAATTGTGGACAAGGAATTTACGGTACACGTTTACAAGGTCAATACGCGTTTTGGCGGAACTCCGAGCTATTATCTTGACGTTTTTTACGCGGGCGCTAACGGTGAACAGGTCCGTGTCTTTGATGAAGTTTATCCTGACTCTGATGCAGGCTCCATGCTTTGGCGTGACGTTCACATGGGGACCTATGCACTGGCTACCGAAAAGCTTGTCCAGATTCTGCAGAAGCAGGGAGATGCTAAGCAGAACCTGCTGTTTGTGGACAATGAAGTCTTTGCAAGTATGCCGACCCCGCTGCTTCCCAATGCACTTCATCACCATATCAATCACACCGTATTTCGTCCCGGCCTTTACCGTCCGGACGAATCTTCGTTTGAAATGCTCGGGTATCCGGAATGGATGCGTCCGTACATTGTCCGCGACGGCAAAATCAACGTGACGGATGCCGTGGCCCTTAACTCTGACGTGATCACGGGCGTAGGTCTTTATGAGCATACGCCGGTTCTTGGACAGGACGGTATTTTCTCAGGACATCTTCATAAGCTGACCGGATACAACAAGGATGGGGTCCGCAGCACAAACGGTGTTCTTCTTGATCAGTGGCAGACTCCTGAAAAGCGGGCGCTGATTCAGCAGTACAAAGCAAAGCTCAGTCTTTCCCAGGACACCACAGACCGCGATTTTTTCAAGGCTCTTGATGGTAACCCCGCACTTCTTTCCGAATTTCAGATCCGTAGTGAGTACATCAATGCGGCCTATGTGGGCTTGTTCTATTCCTGGCTCGCCGGGGAACAAAAAAATCCTCTTTGGCTGAACACGGCGATTGGTGAAATTAGTAAACGCACAGGGCAGACGATTGCAGATCCTGTGAAGCATGTGAATGATTTTCTGGAAGCCATTCGTGCGACCTTTGCAGATGAAAGCAAATGGGAAGCGGTGAAGGCCTTTGATGCGACCCGTGATGTTTTTATCGAAGATCCGATCGTTTCCAACGTCCGCCGGCAGGTTCCTTACAAGGGCCCGGAAAAGTGGATTGAGGTGCTCGAGTCGCTGCGCGGCAACCAGGAAGCCATTGAAGACTTCCGTAAGAACTCGGCCCGTGTTGTGATCGGCGGCCGTATTTTTGACCAGGGTGCCTATAACACGTTTCAGCGTATTAAAGACCTTATTCAGGAACTTGGTCTTCAGGACCGGATTGTCACAGTTGAAAATTACAGCATTCAGACAGCGCCGATTATTTTTCAGGCCATGGCGGGTGTTGTGATGCTTTCCGATGAATTTCTTGAAGCTTCCGCAACGAGCATGATGAAAGGGCTCGCCAACCGTGCCCGCTTGATCGGTGTTTGGGGTGGTGCAGATCCAGAACTGTTTACGATTGTTGAAGTGGCTTCAGGGCGCGAAATAGATGTCTTTGGTGAGAATGTGACGCATGACCAGCTTGTTGAAAACCTTGATAAAGGAACCTGGAAGATCACGAACGGCCATTTGGTCCGGTACGCTGCCGAAATCAGTCATCAGGCGGGCGGAGGGCGCCGTCCGAGTGCTGCAAGTCTTGCTCAGGCGCTGAAGGATCTCCGTAAGGATTACGGAACGCCCGAGTCTCGCCGGACAGCCCAGTACGATGCCGTGGCATCTTCCTATAAAGTAGATATTGAAACCAGTCAGGCGCGAGCGCATGCCTTTTTGTGGGAAAGTGCGATCAAGGCACATCAGCGCGATGCTGCGCTGCTGAATGGTTTGGCGATTCCTCTTTCTGCAGCGGAAAGAATTTTGAAAAAACAGCCGGGCGTCGGCTTTGGCTGGAGCCGTCAACCCGACTTAACAAAGAAAGAAACCGTTCTGGTTGAACAAAGCAAGACGGGGCTTAACGGATTTCTCGAAGGCTTTCGAAGCCTTCGTATGCGGGGCCGTGAAGCCCTTTGGAGCATTTCATACCATGCGTCCAATACGACGAACAGTCCCCAAGGTGATATTTTCTTTTATATTCTCAATGTTCTTCTTCCTGCAGGCGAAGCCTCTCTTCAGCCTGCCCGTCAGGAGATTGAGCGGCTCGCAAAACTGGCGGCGGAGTCCACGGATGTGAATGAAAAGGTGGAGCTTAATCTTCACGCCTATGAGGTGTTGGATCAGCTTGCGCTTCAGCTTTCCCGTAATCTTCTGGAACACTATGTTGCAGGTGAACAGGGTATTGATGTTCTTCTGCAGGAACCGCTTGTTCGCGAAAACCTTGTGCGGTATCTGGATATCCATGCCCAGCCGCTGACGTCCACGACTTTCGGTATCAAAAACTATGCTGTTGAAATCGATGGCCAGCAGGTCATTGTTTCGATCAATGTGGGTGCTTTTGTGCTGTCGCGTGATAAAGATCAAAAAGCATGGGACACAGTGTTCGGAACAGATTCCTTCGCAGCTATCCTTGGCTCAGAAGCTTTGAAGAATGTCAGTGCTATCTATGAAGCTCAAGATGTTGTGACAAATGAATCTTACCGGCGCTTCAGCATGACCGAGCTTTTAAGCAAAGGGCTGCCGATCGGTGTTCCTGCAAATTCCAATGTTCAAGTGCTTCGTCTTGCGCAGCCTCAGGAGCAAAAACTGATTGAATATTTCAGTGCGGCTGTGAAGGAGGAATTTATCGGAGGGAATCAGATTCCAGCCGAATTGATCGTTGAGGAAATTAAAAGGCTTCGCGAGAATCCGGCACAGCTTCGTGAAGTGCTTGAAAAGGTTGCGCGGGACCTGACGCCCGAAGAGGCCCGCCGCAAGTTTAGTGATGCTGAAGGTAAACCCGTGGGGGTGCCTGCAGTTATGGCTTTTATTGCGGCCCTTTCACCGGATCTTCTCCGCTATATGCGCGAGTGGAGTGTGGATGTCTATAATCAGATTGATGCCGTTATAAGCAATGTCAATAGCAGGGATATTTTTGATAGAGGAGAGATCCAGTTTCATCGTCCCGACCAGAAAAAAGCCATCGTCCTGTCCCGTGTGCTCGGCGGCCGGCATGTGGTCATCCCTGTTTATTTTGGAATGAGACCCTACAGCCAGCAGGACGGCAAAGTGTGGATCCGCATCCGCCAGAACCTTAATGTTCTGGGAATTGAAAATGCGAATAAAGATTATTCTGTTCGCGATCATCTTTTGAATCAGGTTTACCCGGGGACTTTGAACGGAGCGGACCTTTTCCGCAATGGCTGGGGAGTAGGGATTCCTGTATTGAATGACGGCCCGCATTTCCAGATGCTCTCAATTTCACCTGCTGGAACGCGCTCCGAGCTTCGTGTCGCCCCGCCTGCCAGTGAAGCGGATATTGAGAAGGGACTTGCGTATCAGGCCGGGCGGATTAAAAATGATCCGATGGCGGAAGCTTTTCGGCCGAGCCGGCTGGATGATTTTCTTGTGATCCCGGAACTGGATGAAGAAACGCGTCTGCACTATATGTCAGTTGCCTTGAAGTCGCTTGCTCGCGGAGAGGGAGTTTTCTCAACAGCCGCAGCCGGTGCTGCTTCCAGAATGAGCATGCAGGAAATTTCAAAACCTGAAAATCACGAGAAGTACGCAGATCTTTTAAACATGGCCCGGGAAGTTTTTGGGGAAGAACATGAAATTGTGTCCAAGGGCGCTGTGCCTATTGGAAGAGATGAAGAAGGAAAACCGTACACTTTCCTGGGTCTCTTCTTGGCCAACATTGCCCGGCTTCAGGCCAAGATCGCGGAAGACTTTGAGCAAGCGAAAGCGAACCGCGTGCTTGTCATGACCAACAGCAATTACCAGGAAGAACTGGATCTGGAACTTGCCCGCAATGACCGTTACGGACTCGCGCCCAGTCAGTTTGTCCAGCATGACGGTCTTACGGGTTTTCAGCAGGATCTCGGAACAAAGTATTATGCGCCCGTTAAAGATGTCAAGACAGCCTATGAGAAGCGTATCAAGGTTGCGGGTGCGGATACGGCACTTGTGGAGCAGCTAAAAGCGGAAATGGCCATAGCTGTCGCGAAAGCCGCTGAAATTGAAGAGCAGATCAAAACAGATCCCAAAGCTGTCATTTTTCCGGATGAAAAAGATCCGCTGGGACACGGAGAGTTTCTGCACCAAATGGTCTCAAAAGGGATCCTGCTTGATTTGATCGGGGATGATTTTGATAACCCGAAGACAAAGTGGATCAGTTTTAGAAATATTGATAACTCTGCGGCGACGTATGACGAGGATTGGCTGGTCAGTCTTGGCATTTTTCTCGAACAGGGGATTGCCATGCAGCCCGAAGTCTCTCTTCGCCTGCCGGGGATGAGAGGCGGAGGTCTTTACATTACTGAGGATGGAAATCACCGTCTGGCGGAAGACCCGAACATTGACGAGTCTCTCAAGAAAATGATTGCGGATCTGCAGGCGCAGGGCTTTACCCGGCAGCCGCTTACGGCAGAACTTAAGCAGCAGCTGCGTGATGAGTTTGCAAGAACTGGCAGCGTGACGCTCGAGCCTTCATTTATTTCCTTTGAAGCGGAAACGATCACGGATGGCGCAGTCCTTGAAACGCTTCTGCAGTCAAAGGATGACAAGATTTCGGTTTTCGCCGATCAGACCGGGGCGAGGCATCTATACCGCATTACGACGTCTGCGGACACGAAAGGTTTCAATGATGCTGTGGCGTTGTTTACACCAGCCTATGTGCTGGACCTTTACCGGCGCGATAACAGCCAGACTGTACGGGAAATATATGAAGAAATGAAAGCTGCCCGGGGCAATCCTGCAGCTTTGGAAGCTATTGCAGAAAGAGGCCGCAGCCGGTTTCCGTCACTTGTGGACCCGAAACCCGCAAGAAACAACCCGGTTTTAGTGGCAACGAAGATTGAAACGAATATGTGGCAGTCGACAAGTGTGGCGCGTCCGGACCAGAAAATCCGAGCTGTGGGTGTTTACGGAATCGGCAATGTTGACCGCGCTGCCTTTGATGCTGCTGGAAGCGAGCAAAAGGCAAAGATCGCATCGAGCTTGCGGTTTCTGGCCACCAAACAGTGGGAAGGCCCTGCGGAGAGTTATCAATCCAATAAACCTTGGATTGATGCGATTATTCAGGGAGTCTTGAAAGAGCCTCTTTATCCCACAGAAGCTGTCCGCTCTGAGCTTCGTGAT